>JAGWBC010000143.1:2111-12377 GCA_021296115.1 Anaerolineae bacterium
CGGGCATCAATACCGAGCTCTATCTGCCGTCGCGCAAGCTGGGCCGACAATTCCAATTCGCCGACAAAAAGGGTATTCCGGTCGTTGTCATCATCGGGCCCGACGAGCTCGCGGCTGGAGAGGTCAAGCTGCGGCGTTTGGCCGATGGCAGCGAAACGACAGTCGCATCGTCAGGCGCGGTTGAGGCGGCGCTTACTTTGCTGTCGCAAACGCCGTGATTTCACTTCCGCGCTCGAGCGGCATCCTCCTTCACCCCACGTCGCTGCATGGTCCCTATGGCATCGGCGATCTGGGCGCCGGCGCTTACCGCTTTGTCGACTGGCTCGAAGCTCAGGGGCAGTCGATTTGGCAAGTGCTGCCGCTTGGGCCCACCAGCTACGGGGATTCGCCCTATCAGCCGCTATCCGCCTTCGCCGGCAACAGCAACTTAATCAGCCTTGACCGGCTGGTCGACGATGGCTTGCTGACCAGAGGCGATTTGGCCGATACCCCACCCTTCCCAGCCGCTAAAGTGGACTATGGCTGGATTGGCCCCTATCACAATGAGAAGCTCGCCATCGCCTGGCATAATTTCAGCCGGAGCGAAGGGCGCTCGCTGCGCAGCGAATTTGAGCGCTTTGTGGACGAGAATCGTTTCTGGCTGGAAGATTTTGCGTTATTCGCGGCCCTCAAGCGGCAGCACGGGCTGCGGCCCTGGGTCGAGTGGGACGGTGAATTACGGCGGCGCGAAAGCTCGGCGCTGGCCAATGCCGCCGCGACGCTTGCCGAGCAAGTCAACGCGGAGCGCTTCCGGCAGTGGCTGTTCAACAGGCAATGGACAGCCTTAAAGAGCTATGCAACGGGCAAAGGCATTCGCCTCTTCGGCGATCTGCCGATTTTCGTCGCCCACGACAGCGCCGACGTCTGGGCGCATCAGGGGGAATATTTTCTCGACGCGACCGGCAATCCGACAGTCGTGGCCGGCGTCCCTCCCGATTACTTCAGCCCGACGGGGCAGCGCTGGGGCAACCCTGCAAACCGAGGGCTACCGCTGGTGGATACAGCGCATACGCGCCCTGCTGAACCTGGTCGACTACATTCGCATTGATCATTTTCGCGGTTTCGAAGCCTATTGGGAGATACCTGCCAGCGAGGCTACAGCGGTCAAGGGCAGCTGGGTCTCGGGGCCGGGCGCGGCCTTCTTTGAAGCGATACGCGCGGCTCTGGGCGAGCTGCCAATTATGGCTGAAGACCTCGGCGTAATTACGCCCGGCGTCGAGAAGCTGCGCGATGATTTCGGCTTCCCCGGCATGAAAGTGCTGCAATTCGCCTGGAGCGACCCGGCCAATCCCTTCCTGCCGCATAATCACCCGGTCAATTGCATCGTGTACACCGGCACGCACGATAACAATACCACGCGCGGCTGGTGGGAAAATGAAGTCGACGCCAGGACGCGCGGCTTCGTCAATGATTATCTCGGCCACGACGTCCAAGATGTCGTCTGGTCTATGGCGAGAGCGGGTATGCGCTCCGCTGGCCGCGTCTTTATCATGCCGATGCAAGACGTCTTGGCACTGGGATCCAGCGCGCGCATGAACAGTCCCGGCAAAAGGGCCGGCAACTGGAACTGGCGCCTGCCGCTCGATGCGCTCGACCATCGAGGCAAAGACGCCCTGCTGCATATCACCCGCCTGTACCAACGACACCCGGATCAGCAGCCGAAGCGCTAATCGCGCGCCAAGAGACATGATAAAATCTTCTAATCGAAATTGTGACATTCCAGCAGCTACGGATTAACGCGATGGATTCACGCAGCGTCTTCTTTGACGAATGGCTGCGCAGCTTGCGCGAACAATACAAACATGTCGTCCGCAACGATGACATGGTGACATTGCCATCGCTGACTGCGGTCATGCAGAAACTTGGCTTCGGAGAAGATGAACTGGCGCAGCTACGCATCGAAGCCACCATGCATGTGGACGACATCCCGCAAGACTTCAGGCCGGATCTGCAGATTCTTGACCAAGCGCAAGCATCGCAGCCGCACCCGGCCGAGTGCATGTGCCCCCAATGTATGCCAATCGACGAGGACGCGCACGATGCCGACGGACAGCCGATAGTCCCGGATCCCGAAGCCGGGGCGTCCGATACGGGTAGCGCCTTCCCCGTTGCCGTAATTGGCCCCGCCGAAGACGAAGAACCCGACCCGCTAACATTCGAAGACAGCCTGGATTTGCGCGAGGACGCCGCGGACACTGATGCCGACGCGCAGGATACTGCCGAAGAGGACAGCGCCGACGCCGAAGAGGATCCCGACGCGCCCGCTCAAATGAACCTGTTCTAATATGCCCGTCACTGATGAAGATCGGAAGTGGATGCGCGCTGCGCTTGCCGAAGCCGAACGCGCCCTCGCGTCCGACGATGTGCCCATCGGCGCCGTCGCCGTGCATGGAGGCGCGATAATCGGACGCGGCTATAACCGGCGCGAAGCCGACAAGGACCCCACGGCTCACGCTGAAATCATCGCCATTCGGGAAGCGGCGGCGGCTCTTGGCATGTGGCGGCTGGACGATGTAACGCTCTACTGTACGCTCGAGCCCTGCTCTATGTGCGCCGGCGCCATGGTGTTGGCGCGCCTGCCCCGCCTGGTTTACGCGGCGGTCGATCCCAAAGCGGGAGCGGCCGGAAGTGTAACCGACATCACGCGGCATCACCGCCTGAACCACCGCGTACAAGTGGAAGGCGGTCTTTTCGCCGAGGAAGCCGCTGAACTGCTGCGCGCCTTCTTCCGCCGCTTGCGCGCCGCGGGCCAAAGCTGACGCTCTGCCGCGGCAGGGCAATTGCATCAAATTATTTTCAACACAGAGAGCGCAGAGGGCACAGAGTTTTAGGAGTTCAGACGACTATTCTACTAAATCTGCGGCCTGGACTAGGCAACAGTCACTAGCGAAACGTGAACCACAAATCACAGTTCAAATAAGACATGAACAGATATTTTTTGTTTTTCTATTTGATTTCTGCCAATTCAGATTCCCGCCATTTCAACCGCTATCATTTTGATGCAATTGGCCTGTCTGCCGCGGCAAGAAAGTGTTCAAATTCGACTGTGGCTGTGTATACTTGGGGTCTGCTATGGAGAGGTGCCAGAGTGGACGATCGGGACTGTCTCGAAAACAGTTGTACCCTCCGGGGTACCGTGGGTTCGAATCCCACCCTCTCCGTATTTTGGCCCGATTGCCCAGAAGCCGGGTCGGGCTTCTGACTCATCACCCGACCCGTAGAGCGCCAATATCAGCTATCCGCTCCCATCTGCAGCAACATCGCCAGCGGGAAGATGAAGGCGTCTTCCGGTATCGGGACATCGACCGGCTCGCCAAAGTTGGACAGCAGGGCAGCCATGTCAAGGACGATAGACGAATCTTGCGACTGACCGTCTTTCATGTAGGACATACTGACGTCCACCGCGATGTCAGTACCGTAAGTATAGCTGTCGGCCAGACCGATATACTGGGTAACCGAGAACTCGCCGACTTCAAAAGAGTCCATGAGCTCGCTCACGGTCTGTGGATCATCCAAGTCACTGGATGCCGCGACAATCTGTTCGGCGCTGACTAGCGAAAAGAAGGCGTTCAGGTCAAAGTCTGTCCTGAATACAGCCACAGCCGCGCCGTTCACGTCGCTATCCGGCAGACGGACTATGGTCATGGCCGTATCAGCGACAGCTTCCATTTCCTGCATTTCCGCCGAGTCCGCTTCGGGCATGGCGCCGGATTCCGTCAGCAATTCGCCGATAGCGTCGTTAAGGTCGATGCCGAAGCCTTCCATGCCGGTCATATCTTCGCCGGTCATGGCCGACAGGGCTTCTGCGCTCAGCATCAGAATCCCGTCTTTCAAGAGCAATGTGATTTCCGACTTGACTTCTTCCTCGCCCGAGGAATCCGTCATTTCGATCCACAGATTCGCCTTGGCCGATGTCAGGAATATCTCCGCCAATTCGCCCCAGTCCGCCTCGGCCATGTTTGCGGCCTTCTCGCCAATGGACTGCAACGATTCATCGTCAAGCTCAAACTGGCCATTGGCCTGCGCGGACACGCGCATCGGCTCTGCTGAATCCGCCTCCAAACGCATGCTCAAAGAAACCGCGAACGAGTTCAGACTGTCCATCACCGCCGCGTTGTCCAGCAGTATTTGGCAATCGCTCTGGGTAAGATCGCCGCAGAATACTTCGTCCACTGCATCCGCCTGCGCGAATGCGACCGGAAATACCAGCGCGATCAAGGCGATAAGAATCGTGTATTTCCTCAGCATCGTTTGTCCCCTTACCTGTCTCATTTCGTCTACAAAGTATAACGCACAAAACTGTAAACTGTTCCGCCCAAAGATTAGGGGGCGCTTTTGATTTGCGTCAATCCGTTCGCGCCGGATATGCTGCCCTTCGGCAGTCGGCACTAAACAGGGCTGGCAGGTCTGCTATACTCGCGTGAGATATGCACGAGCGGAAACCGCGGAGACTATGAAGACCATCACTGTTTATGGCAGTTCCCAGGTCCGTCCGCGCCAGCCCGAATACGAGGACGCGACGACTATTGGGCGGTCGCTGGCGCAAGCTGGGCACAGGGTTATGAGCGGCGGCTACTACGGCATCATGGAAGCCGTCAGCAAAGGCGCAAAATCGGCCGGCGGGCATGTTATCGGCGTGACTACCGATCAGATCGGCCTGCAATTTGATGTCAAGCCCAACGCGTACCTGGATGAAGTCGTCAATTTTGCCGACCTGCGCGACCGTCTGCTCTACATGGTGGAGCAAGCGGACGGATACCTGGCTATGCCGGGCGGCATCGGCACATTACACGAGATCGCTGAGACCTGGGAATTGATGCGCATCGGCGGTGTTCCAAGACGTCCCTTTGTCTGTTACGGCAGCCTGTGGGCCAAGGTAATCGGCGAGCTCGAAAACAGCCCCTATCTTGGCGATGGCTACCACGGAATGATCCACATTGCCCAGCGCCCCGACGAAGTAATGGAAATATTCACCTGAATGCTGGACAAAATTGCTTCGAGTTGACAGAACTTTAGCGTCAGTGCTGATCGACCGAGCACGCCGCGCCGGCAGCCAGGTTTCGGCGAACAATTCGAGTACAATAGTTATGGACTGAAACTGAGCATCTGAGGCAAGCCATCTGTGAGGCGTCTATTTTTACAGGCATCACTCATTTTGCTGCTGCTGTCATCGACGTTTGCGAGCGCCCAGGACAGCTCAAATCAGGCTGAAAGCAGCGCTGCGCCGCTGCTGAAAGTATGGCTGCCTGCGCCGCTTATTTCCGACGAATCAGGCGATGCCTATCAAGTGCTGAGCGAACACACCGCAGAGTTTTCCGCCAGCAACAATATTGAAGCGAGCTATCGCATCAAGGACGTGGGCAGAATCGGGGGCATTGTGGCATCGATTCGCGCCGGGAAAGAAGTAGCGCCCGAAGCCCTGCCGGACGTCGCGCTTATTCGACGGCGGGACTTTGGAGCAGCGCTGGCCAGCGAGTATTTGCAGTCTTTGGAATCGCTGTTTTCATCGTCCTTGCTCAACGATTTGGACGATGGCGTGGAATTCGGCCAGATTCCGCTGGATAGCGGACTCTCGCTTTACGGCCTGCCCTACTTTTTCGATCTGCTGCATAGCGTCTATACGCAGCCAGGGGCGGCCGCCCGCAACTTGCTCAGCTTTGATGACATGCTGTCCGACGAAGTTGCCTTCTTGTTCCCGGCGGCGCGCGCCAACGGCTTGAATCAGACCTTCTATTTGCAGTACCTGGCTGCCGGCGGAATGACGCCAGACGACGGCGTGATGACCATCAACGAAGACGCGCTATTAACGGTGCTGGAATTCTACGATGTCCTCGTGCAAAGGGGCCTGATTACAGCCGATGTCCTGACCTTTCAGTCGCCGGCCGCCTATGCCGCCGACTTTGCCAATCAACTGGAGCGCCCGCAACTGGCCATCTTCAACGCCAGCGAATACCTCGCCATGATTGACCAACAGGCCATCAATGTTGTTGCCGGCGAGATTCCGACGGCGGACGGCAACGGCTCGTCAATCCTCAATGGCTGGCTGTGGGTGATCGTGACGCCGGACCGCGGCCGACAAGCCCTTGCGGCGCGCTTTCTGGAATGGATGATGGAACCCGCCTTTCATGCCGAATTTTCACGAGCGCTTTATCATCTGCCGTCTCAACCCGCCATTCTGGACCAAAGCCTGCCCCCCGCCGCCGATAGTCAATTCTTTGCCGAATTGCTGCAGAGCGCAGCGCTGCCATTGCCTGAGGGCGAAGGCGGGACCGCGCCACGCTTGATGCAGGAAGCCTTGGCGCACGTCTTGCACCGCGATCTTTCCGCGGCGGAAGCGACGCGACAGGTAGTCGAACAGCTGGCCGAGCGCTAGGCGACCAGCGACTTCTGATAGAAGCGATGCGTCTTGTAGATCTTGCCGCCTAGGCTCAAGCTAATCTTTATCAGCGGATTGGTTTCCAAAACCCAGCCCGAGTCAAGGTAATCATACTGTGAGGGCAGCAAAGCCTTCATCGCTTCCAGCAGCATGGCCAGCTCCACGCCCTTGTTGCGGTGCTCCTGCTTGACGCCCATCAGTGGCATGCGGACGCCGCGAATCGACTTGCGGACTTTCCAGTGCCAGGCAACTTGCGCCATCGTGACGATTTCCGGCACTCCCGGTCGCGGGTAGGCGCGGCGCAGCGCGTCGTTGAAGTTGGGAATCGTCAGCGCGAAACCTACGGGCTCGTCGGCGATTTCAGCGAAAAAGGCCAACTTAGGCTCGACCAACATGCCTAAATCATCGATTAAAGCCTGCAGCTCGGCGTCATTCATGGGGATGAAGCCCCAGTTTTTTTCCCAGGCCGCGTTGTAAATCTCGCGGAAGCGCTCGAATTCGGCTTTTTTGTCCCTGGCGCGCATACTGCGCACCGAGATTCCGCTGCGCTGCGCCGCCCGGCTGACAAGCCTTTCCAGCCGTTCCAGCGAGTCGCTGGCTGCGATCGTTTTGCGATCCTGATAAATGCAGTGTACATCCATCACCTTTTCGAAACCGGCGCCCTCCACCAAGCCGGCATACCAAGGCGGATTGTAGGGCATCATAATCACGGGCGGGCTGAAGTTGTCAACCAGCAGGCCGCATTCTTCATTGGTGGTGAAGCTGGCGGGTCCGCGAATCGCGTCCACACCCCGCGCCGCTGCCCATTCGCTGGCCGCGTCCAGCAGCCCGCCAGCAACTTCTGGATCGTCGACAGATTCAAACAAGCCAAAGAAGCCGATATTCTCGTCATGAAAACGATTATGTTCATGGTTAACAAAGGCAGCGATCGTCCCCGCCATCACGCCGTCGCGCCAGGCGGCGAAGTATTCACCATCCATGTAGGTCCAGGCCGGATGTTTGGATTTATCCAGCAATTGACGGCGCATGGAAAGCAGGGGCGGCGCCCAATTGGGATCATCAGCGTAATGGCGCCAGGGGAATTGAAAGAACTCGCTGAAGTCCTTGCGATTGCCGAGCGGTCGTATATCCAACAAGATGAAGCCTGACCACAGTCTTGAGCCATAAGCGACAGGCGTCAAATTGCCGCAAATTATCTTGACAGCCTCCTATCGCGCTGATAGTATAGCAGCACTTCATTCCGTAGTAGCTCAATTGGCAGAGCAATCGGCTGTTAACCGATCGGTTCTTGGTTCAAGTCCAAGCTACGGAGCCTGTGTGATGCCCCTTCAATAGGGGCATTTGCATTTGCGGCAGCTAACACAATTCAAATACTGCCGACCGCTGAACGATAGGGCGTAGGTTTTGCCACATTCAATTATCGACAGAAGCAAGACATCTTCGAGCGACATATTGGAACACGCCCAAGGTTGTCTGCTCGGGCAGCTCGCCGGTGATGCGCTGGGGAGCCTGGTTGAGTTTCAGCCCCCGGAACAGATTCTTAGGAATTATCCCGACGATTTAAGAGACCTCGCTGACGGCGGAACCTGGCGGACGATCGCCGGTCAACCGACCGACGATTCCGAGATGGCCTTGATGCTGGCCCGCTCTCTGGTCGATCAGGGACGCTATGATCGCGAGGCAGCCCGGCGAGCCTACATCTTCTGGCTGGATTCCGGGCCCTTTGATTGCGGCTACACCGTTGCAAGCGGTCTCCAGGGGCGTCACAATCACGCAAGCTAGGCAAATGGCGCAATGTTGCGGATCAGTCCCCTCGGTGTATTTGGCGCCAACTACGATTTAGAGCAGGTAGCCGAGTGGGCGCGACAAGATGCCGCGATCACCCATATTCATCCGGTCTGTCAAGAAGCCAACGCCTTGTTCGCAATGGCGATTGCCCATGCGGTCCGCAGCGGCTGCGACGCGCATGCCTTGTACGAAAAAATCGTGACCTGGGCCGGCGAAGCGCGTGTGGACGAGACACTCTACGCTGCGGTGGTTGGCGCAGCCGAAGCGCCGCCCGCCGACTACGTCTCCCAGGCAGGCTGGGTGCTAATCGCCTTCCGTAACGCGCTCTGGCAACTCCTCCATGCAAAAGACCCTGAGCAGGCGATAGTCGACACCGTAATGCGTGGTGGAGACACTGACACCAACGCCGCCATCGCCGGCGCGCTCCTGGGCGCCGTTTGGGGACTGAACTCGATACCGGACCGATGGGTTGAGCGCATACTCAATTGCCGCCCCAAAGCCGAACTGCCCCATGTAATTCACCCGCGTCCGGAGCGTTTCTGGCCGGTAGACGCATTGGAATTGGCTGAGCGTCTTATCGGCGCAGCTTAGCTCTTCAACTCATGTATTAGCCGCAGACCATCCAGCGTCAGCTCGGGCGCGACATAATCGATCAGCGCCACATGTTCTTTGAAGGCCGGCGCCATCCCGCCGGTAGCGATTACCTTGGTCGCCGAAGAATCGATCTGCTCCAAAATACGCCCCAGCAGCGCATCGATCATGCCGACATAACCCCAAAATATGCCCGACTGCATGGCATGAATGGTATTGCGCCCGATGGGTTTCGGCGGCGGAACCAGGTCGACTTTGTGCAGCTGCGCGGCGCGGCTGACCAGCGCGTCATGAGCCAGCCGGATGCCCGGCGCGATCACGCCGCCAATGTACTCGTTGTCCGCCGAAAGTACGTCAAAGTTGGTCGACGTGCCAAAGTCGACGCTGACCGCGGGCGCGCCAAAGAGCTGCGACAGCGCCACGGCATTGCAAAGCCGATCGGCGCCCGCCTGCTCCGGCATGTCGATGGCAACCTTGACGCCCAGACGGCTTCTGCTGCTCACCGTCAGCGGCTCCAGCTGCAAGTAGCGCCGCGCCAATTCTTGAAATGTTGTCGTCAGCGAGGGCACGACGCTGCTCAGGCAGATCGCCGATATCGACTGGAAATCGACCCCTGCCGTATCCAGAAAGTTGCGCGCCAGGACAGCGTATTCGTCGGTCATCTTCTGCGCGACTGTCCGCGCCCGCCATGAGAGGCGCCAGGCGCCCCCATCCCACAGACCCAGATGGATATTGGTATTGCCAATGTCGATTGCCAGAAGCATAGCCTGCTCCGATTCAGCGGCGTCTCTCCGATTGCGCGGGCGGCGGCGCTGCGGAATCCAAAGGGCCGGACCGCATGCCGACGGCGGCACTGCGCTATAATATGGTAGATTCTGAACCGATAGGGCGCAACCGTTGCGGCAGAGGTTATGTCATGTTGGTACGCCAGGCCACCATTGACGATACGCAAAAAATTGTGGATTTGTTCACCTCTCGCGTGACCATTTGGCAGCGACTGAACGCGCTTGGTCAAGTTGAGAACCTTCCCTACGATAATCTTACAATCTATGAACGCTGGCTGCATGGCGGCGCCTGGCTGTCGCTGGAAACTGGCGCCATCTGGCTGAGTCATCTGTTGAGCGGCAACGGCTTGGCCTATGTGGTGGACGATCATGGCCGGATACTCGCTTACTCCGAAGCCTTCTACAATCGCGAGCTGACACCCTTAGGCACGCATCTTCATGTCGCGGACTTGCAGGTCGCCGAGGGTTGCGCAGACGAAACGCATTTGCTGCTGGCCGACGCCATCCTGGTTGACGCGCGCGCACCCGGCCAGCTGTCGGTCGATTACCCGGCCTATGACCAGGACGCGTCAACTTACTATCGCAAATACTTTGGCACGGCTGAGGAATCGCGGCTGACG
This sequence comes from Anaerolineae bacterium, assembly GCA_021296115.1. Classification (GTDB taxonomy): domain Bacteria; phylum Chloroflexota; class Anaerolineae; order Aggregatilineales; family Phototrophicaceae; genus UBA6055. Next base: position 12,311 of record JAGWBC010000143.1, read on the forward strand.
CGTTACGCCCTGCAGGCGCAGATCGGCCAGAGCTTTTATAAGAGCCAAGACTTCGACAAAACGGATG
>JAGWBC010000144.1:0-1706 GCA_021296115.1 Anaerolineae bacterium
ACGTAGTCGGCAGCGGTCCCTACTCCTTGACCGAGTGGGTGCCGGGCGAATACATCAGCATGCACGCGGTCGAAGGTTTTGGTTTGCGGCCTCAGGGCTTTGACGAGATCGTCTGGCGCTTCATCCCTGAGCCGTCAACGGCGGTGGCGGAAGTCATCACCGGCAATGTCGATATCTACAAAGAATTCCCGGCCAACCAGGCCGATGCCATCAGCAACTCCGGCATGGCGGAAGCGCGTTTCTTCGCCGGTACGACCCGCACCTACATCGGCTTCAACCTGAACCCTGATGCCCCATTCCGCGTGAATACGCCGAGCCTGGGCGCTGACGCCATCATGGAAACCGATGTGCGCGTGGCTTTGCAATACGCCATTGACACCGACGCTATCTGCGAGAATTTGCTGCTCACCACCTGCGAGCGCGCCACCAGCCTGGTCAATGCGCCCAACAATCACCCGACCCTTGAGCCCTATCCCTACGACCCGGCCAAGGCCGAGGAATTGCTGGACGCGGCCGGTTATCCGCGCGGCGATGATGGCGTGCGTTTCTCGCTGGAGATGAAGTCGCGGCGGCTTTCAGGCGCGATGGCTCCCGAGGTCGTCTTGGCGACGGCGCAGATGCTGACCGATATCGGCGTGCAAACCGAAGCCATCTTCCAGGAATCGGGCGATTGGGTAGCGGAGCTGATCACCCATGACCTTGGCCCGCTGTACTTTGGCCGCACCGGCGGCAGCGAGTGGAGCGCGCAATACGACATGGCCGATATCCCGGGACATGCCGCTGGCTGTGAAGAGGCGGAGACCAACTATACACACTGGAAGAATGATTTCTGGTGCACTGGCTGGGACACGCTGCCCTCACTCACCGGTGACCCCGAAGCCGAGCGGGAGCTGGAAATCGCCATGCTGGAAGAGTTCTATCGTGACCCGCCCTGGCTGATGCTCTTCGCTGGACCGCGCACCGAAGCGGTCAGCAACCGCATCGAATACCAGTCGCGCGCGGATTACTTCATCACCGGCTATGCGGCCGTGCTGAAGGACGATATGTAGGGGTATCTACCCCTCCCCCCCAACCCCCTCCCCGAAGCATCAGGGAGGGGGGCTAGTCTAGCGAGTGTACTTTGCAGGGGGTCAGCCCGCGTCGACGCTGCACTACGCCATTGGCTGACCCTTATATCAGAAATCGTTTTGCGGGCGACCCATTGGGCGCGTAGACACTGCCCAACGGTCGCCCCTACGGATACTTACACTGTGCGAGAATCAGGGATGGTATTCTCCCATGCATAAGTACGTCATACGCCGGTTGCTCTTGACCGTAGTTGTGATCTTGGGGGTCACGCTTTTGACTTTCTTGTCCATCCACCTGGCCGGCGACCCCACTTTCTTTTACGTCAGCGAACGCGCCAGCGCGGAAGAGCGCCAGGCAGCGCGCGAGCGCCTCGGCTTCGACCGTCCGCTGCACATCCAGTATTTTGATTTTCTTTTCAATTTGGCGCGGGGCGATACCGGCACGTCGCTGGCGCATCGTGTGCCAGCGTTTGACGTGGTCATGGAGCGCATGCCGGCCACGCTGGAGCTGACCATCGGCGGTTTTCTCTTTTCCACGATTGTGGCCTTTCCTATTGGCGTGCTGGCGGCGACGCGCCGCGGCACGATGGCCGACGGCACCTTGATGCTAGGCGCGATGCTGGGGCAGTCTATGCCGAG
>JAGWBC010000144.1:1720-4346 GCA_021296115.1 Anaerolineae bacterium
CTGCGCTGGATGCCGGTCTCGGGGCACGTGCCCTTTATCAAGCCGCTGTTGGAGGGCAGGGTCGACGAAGCCCTGTTCAACTTGCCCCAAGCCATCCGTTACTTGACCATGCCGATGGTGGCGGTATCGGTGTATTCGATTTCCCGCAACTCCCGTCTCATTCGTTCGGCCGTGCTGGAAGTTCTGCGGCAGGATTATGTGGTCACCGCCCGCGCCAAAGGCTTGAGCGAGCGTGTGGTGATGACCCGGCACGCCATCCGCAACGCCCTCATCCCGATTGTTACCGTGCTGGCGCTGCAATTCGCTTTTCTTTTGAATGGCGTTATCGTGACCGAGACCGTCTTTTCCTGGCCCGGCGTCGGGCGCCTGGTTTTTGACGCGGTCAGTCAGCGCGATGTGCCGCTGGTATTGACGGCGGTGGTCTTGCTTTCGTTCTTATTCGTCGGCGCCAACCTTATTGCCGATCTCATGTATGGCTTCCTCGATCCGCGGATCCGGCTGGAATGAGCGAGCATCAATGAGCGCCCCACAGAAACCCAAGCCCTTGGCCAAGAGCCGCGTTTCAATGCTCGAACGCCAGATGGACGAGCTATACACGCCGCAGACTTTCGTCCAGCGGGCGACGACCAGCATGGTCAAGGCGCGCTATCCGGTTGTGGCCGTCATCTTCCTGACGTTTATCGCGCTTTGCGCCATTTTCGCGCCGCAGCTATCGCCCAAAGACCCAAATCGCGTCGATATCTTCGTCACGCTCAAACCGCCCCTGAGCACGAATCGGGAGGGCGATATTGAGTTCGCGCTGGGTACCGATTCCACCGGGCGCGATGTACTCTCGCGGGTGGTTTACGGCGCGCGGATTTCCTTCTTCGTCGGCTTGGCGGCGGTCGGGCTGGGCGGCGGCGTGGGCACGCTTCTCGGATTGACGGCGGGTTATCTCGGCGGCCGCGTTGACGACATCATCATGCGCCTGGCCGATATTCAACTGGCTTACCCCTTCATCCTCTTCGCCATCATGATGCTGACAATTCTGGGCGAAGGCGTGCTCAACCTGATACTGGTATTGGGCATCGGGCAATGGGTGACTTACGCGCGTATCGCCCGCGCCGAGACGCTGGTGCAGCGCGAGCGCGAATATGTCGAAGCGGTGCGCGCGCTGGGCGCCACCGAATGGCGTATCATGCTGCGCACCATCTTGCCCAACATCCTGACGCCGCTGATTGTTATTGCCTCCTTCAACGTCGCCGGCGTCATCCTGTCCGAAGCGTCGCTGTCCTTCCTCGGTCTCGGCGTGCCGGAAAGCGTGCCCACCTGGGGCGCGATGCTGGCCAACAGCCGCAATCAGCTGCTCAGCGGATCCTGGTGGCTGGCGGTCTTCCCCGGCTTGGCCATCATGTTCACTGTGGTCTCGCTCAACATTCTGGGCGATTGGATGCGCGACTTCCTGGTAGCGCATTCCCCAGAGCCAGGAGGCGCAGATGAACAGTTTGCGAGCTCAAACGGCGGTGGTCACGGGCGCGGCGCAGGGTTTGGGTTACGCCATTGCCAAAGCTTACGCAGCGGCCGGCATGCGCGTGGCGCTGATGGATGTGCGCGGCGATATTCTGCAGCGGGTCGCTGAAGAGCTGACTGCGGATGGCGGGGACGCGCTGCCCATCACCGTCGACCTCTCCGATGCCGCCGCGACGCAGAGCGCGATAGATGCCGCCCTGGCTCATTACGGCGCGCCGCGTGTCCTGGTCCACAACGCCGCCCTGCTGATCACCCGCTCCATGCTGGAGATCACCTTCCAGCAGTGGCAAAAGGAGATCAACATCATCTTGCAAGCCGCCTTCATACTGAGCAAAGCGGTCTGGCGGCCGATGATCGAAGCGGGCGGCGGCAGCATCGTCTATCTGTCTTCCGGCTCCGGCTACAAGGGCTTCATCGAGGAGGTGGCTTATAATCCGGGCAAACACGGCATCGAAGGGCTGATGAAATGCCTGGCGCTGGAGGGCAAAGCCTTCAATATCGCCGTCAACGCGGCCACGCCCGGCGCGCCCATCAACACGCCTATGTCCGATTCCAACTATACCGAAGCGCAGAAGCAGCATTGGGTTGATCCGCAGTTGCTGGCGCCGGCATTCGTCTTCCTGGCGCAGCAGGACGCGTCCGGAATCACGGGACATCGGGTGGCTGCGCGGGCGGATGGCAGCTGGGATGCGATTGACTTGTTATAGTTTTGCCACAGAGGCACAGAAGTAGTTCCAAGAAAGTAACGAGAATGCCGAAATCGCCGTTTTTCTACCCCATCCCCGGCCCTTCCCCGAATCATCATGGAAGGGTGACGCGCCGTTGTGATTGGAAGATTCAGCGAAATTCGCATCACTTAGTTGATTCTACTTCTGTGCCTATGTGGCTAATCCTTTTGGGAGATAATCATGGCTGAACATTATCTGGACGACAGCGTCACGCAGCCCTTCTGGGACAATTCGGTCACACCGCGCTTGACGATTGACGCGGGCGATACCGTCGTGATTGAATGCGCCGAGCCGGTAGGGCAAATCAGGCCCGATTCCAGCGCCGATGACCTGGCCAATCTGGACTTTGCCCTGGTGCACGCTTTGACCGGCTCCATTTATATCAAAGG
>JAGWBC010000144.1:4473-4810 GCA_021296115.1 Anaerolineae bacterium
CCTGCGATTTCGGCGTCGGCGGCATCAGCTTGCCCTACGAGCCATTCCCGGGCTGCGTGGGCGTGGCGCCGGCGGAAGCGGGTCGGCTGACGACCATACCGCCGCGCATCAACGGCGGCAATGTCGATACGCGCGATTTAGTCGTCGGCTGCACATTCTGGCTGCCGGTGCTGGCGGAAGGCGCGCTATTTTCCACCGGCGATTGCCACAGCGCTCAGGGTCAGGGCGAGGTCAGCGGCACGGGCATCGAATCGCCCATGACCGTGACCATGCGCTTCAATGTGCGTAAGGACTTGAACATTCGCGAGCTGCAGATCCAGCGGCCCAGCCCGATGAC
>JAGWBC010000144.1:5017-6020 GCA_021296115.1 Anaerolineae bacterium
AGCATCTTTGGCTAAATTCTATAAGCAGCTCACTCAGTAGGCTCAACCAGCGCTTGAGCAGCGTCCAGCGCACGCTCCATTTTCTTGATTTTCGCCTGCGCTTTGGCGAGTTTCTTCATCGCCAGCTTGTGAGCGAGCTTTTTGGCTTTCTTGGCGGCGAGTTTCTTAACTGCCTTGGGCGCCATCTTTGACGCTTTCTTCTTCAAAGCTTTCGCCGCGGCCTTCGCCAGCAGTAGCTCCGCCTCGCTTCGCTTCTGTTTGGCTTCCGCCTCGGCCACACGCTCTGCTAGCGCCATCAACTCGGAGCGCGCATCGGCCAATTCCGCCTGCGCGGCCGATAGCTCATCTTGCAGACTCGTCAGCTCTGCCTTGCTTGCCTGCAACTCCACCCGCGCGTCTTGCACCTGCTGGTGTCCGTCCGCCAGTCTGGAATTGCGCTCCTCCAGCTCGGCTGCGAGCGCCGCCAATTGCTCGCGTTCGCGCGCCAGCTTGTTGCGTTCGCGGGTCAGCAATCCCCGCGCCGTCGCCAGTCGCTTCCGTTCCGCTTTCATCTCGTCCATGGATGGCTGTTTCGCTTTGCTCATTGTATTCCGCAGCATAATTGTCGCGCCGCTTCAACTTTTTCTGGCGGCAAGTCATTATTTGGCCCACGCCGCTGCTGACACGCGAATGCGCGGACGGGCGAGTCAAGGCTCGCCGCTGCGATTTTCAACGTATACACGAGCAGAAAGTTGCCGCAGCTTGATGCGCCTGCACCTTGCTATAATGTCCGCATTAACCGAGATGATACCGAAAGCGTAACGGTCGTGGCAAATCGCGAATTGAGCATCGCTTTTCAGACGGACAAGCGCGCCAACGAGTATATCGCCTTGGCGAAGCTGGTTGACCAATACGCCTTCGACGCCGTGACGGTCTATTGCGACGCGCCCTACCATCCCAGCTATGGACCGCTGCTGCTGATGGCGCCGCATATCAAGCGGGCGCGCATCGGGCCTTCGGGCAT
>JAGWBC010000144.1:6132-13476 GCA_021296115.1 Anaerolineae bacterium
CCCATCGGCGCCATAAGAGAAGCGGCCGAGATCATCCGGGCGCTGCTGGCGGGCGAATCAGCCGGATACGCCGGCGCGGTCTATCAAATCGCCGATCATGTTCGCGCGCCCTATCCGCTGCCGGATGCGCCGATTCCGCTGCAGATCGGCACCTGGGGCAAAAAGCTGGGGGCGCTGGCTGGCGAAGCGGCCGATGAAGTCAAGATCGGCGGCTCGGCCAATCCGGCGGTGATTCCGCTCATGGCTGATTATGTCGCGGCGGGCGAGGCGCGGGCCGGGCGACGGCGCGGCAGCGTCAATATCGTCATCGGCGCGGTCTCGGTCGTTGACGAAGACCGCGAGGCAGCGCGTTGGCAGGCGCGGAAAACGGTATCGCTTTACCTGCCGATAGTATCGACACTGGACACCACGCTGGAAATCGACCCCGAGCTCATGGCGCGGGTGCAGGAGCAGGTCAACGCGGGCGAGAGCGACGCGGCCGCCCGGCTTATCCCCGACGACATCCTCGACCGCTTCATCTTCGCCGGGGATGCCCGCGACATCATCGAACAGTGCGCGCGTCTCTACGACGCCGGCGCGCAGCGCATCGAGCTGGGCACGCCGCACGGGGTCAGCGAAGCGGCGACAGGCATTCGACTCATCGGCGAGCAAGTCATGCCAGCGTTGGGCGAATACCTCTCGAATTAGTCGCAAGCATAGTCCCGCAATTGAAATGCAACTGGCGAACAGCGCACCGGGTCGTGAGCCACAGCTCGTAGCAAATCACAAATTGTCTCCCGCAATAGAAGACGCTCTAAGATTGTGCCAGTGGGCGAGCCAAGGCTCGCCCCTACAATCTCCGACGTGATAGGGACATAGGCAGGCTTCACATTTGAGTGGCTCAGAGATCAGGGAGATTTAGATAAGTCCGCCAACTCGGCGTAGTATACCGCTCCCCAGACAAGCTGCGAATTGCCGCGCCGCGCGTCAGTCGCTATACTATTCGTCACTTGTTCTATCGTAATGAAACACAAAGAAGGGAAACCGGTCATGTTCAAGAAAGTGCTAACCGCATTCCTTATCCTCATGCTGATCGTCATGCTGGGCGCGGCAACAACGGCCCAAGACGACATGGAGACTTACGTCCTCGGCGTGGCGCTGCCGTTCAGCGGCAACCTGGGCACCTTCGGCCAGGACTTCGCCCGCGGCGTAGAGCTCGCCGTCAGCCAGGTCAATGCCGAGCTGGACGCGGCCAGGTCGTCCATCCGCTTTGAGATCGCCAGCGCGGATACCGAAAACACGCCGGAAGGCGCCTCGCGCGCGGTATCCACCGTCGTACAGACGACAGGCGCGCAAGTATTTGTCGGTCCGCTGACCACCAGCGAAGTGCTGGGCGCCAAGCAATTCGCCGATGAAAACGGCGTGGTCATCGTTGCGCCGGCATCCAGCGGCGCCGCGGGCGCCATCCCGGGCGACAATATCTACCGCGTCATTTACCCGCCCGATGTCTTCGCCTCCAAAGCCTACGCCAATATCGCGCTGGAGCGCGGTCACGAGAACATGGTCGTGCTGCACCTGGACGACCCCTTCGGCAATGGCATGAACGAAGGCTTCACGGCTAACTTCCAAGCCGGTGGCGGCGGCGAGGTCGCCTCCTTCGCGTATACGCCGGGCAGCACCGAACTCTCCAGCGAAGCGGCGGCGGTAAGCGCTGCTCTGGCTGGTTTCGGCGACAATGCCGGTTTCTTCTGCGTCTGCTTCCTGTCGGGCGCGCAGGCCTTCCTGCAAGTGGCGCAGATCGACCCGGTATTGACCTCGGTCCAATGGATGGGCAACGAAGCCATGACCGCAGAAGAAATCCTGGCTGACCAAGGGCATGCGCAGACCTTGGCCAATGCTGATTTCATCACGGTATCGTTCTCGAGCGAGTCGACGCCGCTGACGCAGATCTTCATCGATGACTTCAATGCCATGTTCGACAAAGACCCGGGCATCTTCACCAACTACGCCTTTGACGCCGCCAATATCGCCATGCTGACGATGCTGGCCGCCGGCAACGACGGCGCAGCCGTCAAGTCGATGCTGCCCTTCATCGCCAACCACTACATCGGCACGGCGGTGCAAGCCTACCTGGACGACAACGGCGATCAAGCTATTGCCAGCTACGGGCTCTACCAGGTGAGCGAGGATCTGTCGGCATTTGACGAGGTCGGCGCTTACAACGGCAATACCGACACGATCACCTATAACTAGCCGCCGGGACGAGGTCCTGGCAGCGCATCGAGAATGGCTATCCCTCCCTGTGAACTCAGGGAGGGATTTTAGCTAGAATCACGCCCGCTTGGCCTGCTGAGGCAGCTATGCCGCCTGCACTGCTCACCACATCACTCGTCAACACCATTCAGATCGGCAGTCTATATGCGCTGATGGCGCTGGGCATCACGCTCACCTTCAGCGTCATGAAGCTGCCCAATTTCGCGCACGCCGAGTACGTCACCGTTGGCGCATTCGCCGCGCTGATCGTCTCGCTTTCCGGCAACGTCAATCCGCTGGTCATTATGCTGGCCGCCTTCATCGTCGGCGCCTTGGTCGCGCTGGTCAGCCATATCGCCGTCTTCAAACCGCTGGAAGGCCGCGAGGTGTCCTTTTATACGCTTATTCTGTCGTCATTTGCCGTGGGGCTGATCCTGCGTTATATCCTCTTCATGGTCGCGGATTATTTCAACCTATTTGACACGCGGATTCGCATTTCCTTGCAGATTCTCCTTCGCGAGGGCTACCTGATTCTGACCAATATCTTCTTCTGGGTCGTGCCCAGCAGCATCTTGCTGGTCATCGCGCTGACGCTGCTGCTTAACCGGACGCCGCTGGGCCGGGAGATGCGCGCGCTTGCCAATAATCCCGGTCTGGCGCGGGTGATTGGCATTCCGGTCGAGCGCGTCAAGAATTACAGCTGGCTGTTGGTCGGCGGCTTAGCGGGCGTGGCCGGGGCGCTTTGGGGCTTGCAGACGGCCGTCAGCCCCTTGATGGGATGGGTGGCGATCATTTCGGTGTTTGCGGCGGCTATCCTGGGCGGCTTGTCCAGCTTCGCCGGCACCATCCTGGGCGCTTATGTCGTGGCCTTCTCCGAAAATACGGTCATGCTTTTTCTCAACTTCAACTTCGGCCTCGACCTGGCATACAAGCCGGCCATCCCCTTTATCATCATCATCGCCGTGCTGCTGATCCGCCCGCAGGGTTTCACCGAGCTGATCAAGCGGGCCGGGGACTTAAAGCGATGATCAATATCGACATCGGCGCGACCGCTGTGGCCATCCTGACGCTCTTCGGCATCTACAGCTTGATGGCAATCAGCCTGAATTTGGAATACGGCGTGGCCGGCGTGCCCAATTTCGGGCAAGCGCTCTTCGTCTCCATCGGCGCTTACACGGCCGGCGTCACTTATACGCGCATCCTGCCGCTGCTGGCCGGCGTGGAGAGCGTGCATCCATGCGGGCCGACAATGGGGCAGGCGCTGCAGCTGCGCTCGGAAGTTATGGCGGCGCAACCTGTCGCCGGCTTCATCAACCTGGCGCTTACATTCTTGATCGCCGCCGTCCTGGCGGGCGCGGTCGGGTTCGCCGTTTCCTATGTCACCCTGCGGCTGAAAGAGGAGTGGTTTCTGGCGCTGGTGCTGCTGGTCGGCGGCGAGACTGTGCGCATCGTGGTGCGCGGCGCGGACGACCTGATCTGCTCGCATAACGGCATTTCCGGCGTGGCGCAGCCCTTCTACTTCCTGGGCGATCCCCGCAGCAGCTCCTTGATGTTCATGATCCTCTGCGTCACCCTCGCGCTAATCGCCTACGTCTATAGTCAGCGGCTGACGCATTCGCCCTTCGGACGCATGCTGAAGGGCCTGCGCGAAAACGAAGACGTCACGCGCGGTTTGGGCAAGGGCATCTCGCTGGCGAGGGCGCAAATCATGCTGATCGGCTCGGCGATTGCGGCTGTCGGCGGCGTGCTTTTCGCGCTCAACACCGGCTTCGTCAACACCAACGATTATGTCGTCACGCTGACGCTGGATATCTGGGTGATGGTGGTGCTGGGCGGCATCGGCAATAATCGCGGCGCTCTGCTGGGCGCGGCGCTGATCGCCATCCTCGACCGCTTTACGCAAGTGGGGGCGATCGCGCTGAATATGAGCGGCTCGCCCATCGAATTCAACTACGTGCGCTTCATCGCCTTTGGGCTGATCCTGCTGCTGATGCTCCGCTATCGTCCGGGCGGGCTGCTGCCGGAATCGCCGCTGACGACCAATGCGCACGATGTGGCGCGGTCGATGCTGCAGCCAAGAGACGAGCGGTCGTAGCGCCATGCGCCTGGAAATAGTTGACGCATCGCAACTGAGCGACGAAGAGGCGCAAGCGCTAAGGGCCTTGGACGCGGTGGTATATCCGCCGAAACCGGATGCGCAGGAAGCGGCCGTAGAGCAAAGGTGGGCGCATCCGCAATGGCATATCTTGATACGAGATGGGGATCAGCAGCTTGTGTCGCATGTCGGCGTCTTGACCCGAATTTGCCTGTGCGACGGCGATGATATCCTGATCGGCGGGGTCGGCGGCGTTATGACGCAGCCATCCGAGCGACGCAAAGGTTACGCCGGGGCCGGGGTGCGGCGGGCAACCGAATTTCTGCAGAATGAAATGCGCGTCGATTTGTCGCTCTTGTTCTGCGGGCCGCGAATGCTGAGCTACTATAGGCGCTTCGGCTTCAGCAATTTCGCCGGCGATACATTTGCGCTGCGAGACGGAAAGAAGATTCTGTTCCCGCGCAGCGAAATCATGGTGAGGCCCGCCAAGAAAGCCTTGCCGCAATGCGCGGCGCTGGATCTATGCGGCCTGCCCTGGTGAGCTCGTTAGCCTTGCGCCTGCGGCCTGCATGATGGATAGAGGATTGATGCCCCTGCTGGAACTATCGAACTTGCGCAAGGACTTCGGCGGATTGCGCGCAGTGGACGATGTTTCCCTGGCTGTGCCGGAGGGCGCCATCATCGGCTTGATCGGCCCCAACGGCTCGGGCAAGAGCACACTGATCAACCTGATCGCGGGCAGTCAAGACCTCACGGCGGGCCGGGTCGTCTTCGCCGGCGAGGACATCAGCGGCTACGCGCCCGACGCGGTGTACAACAGCGGTATCGCCCGTGGTTATCAGGAGCCGTCGCTCTATTTCAAGATGACCGTGCTGGACAACGTCTTGCTGCCGGTCAAGGGGCAGCGCGGCGAGAAGCCCTGGTACGCCCCGCGCTGGAACAGTTGGCAAGGCGACGAAGCGGCGCATGCGCGGCGAGCCATCGAGGCGCTGGAGCAGGTGCAACTCTTGCAGCATTACGCCACGCTGGCGGCTGACTTGTCCGGCGGGCAGATGAAATTGCTGGAGATCGCCCGCGCCTTGATGGGTCAACCCAAGCTGCTGCTGCTGGACGAGCCGACGGCCGGCGTGGCGCCCAAGCTGGCCTACGAGATCTTCCAGCAGATCGCCCGCCTGCGCGACGACTACGGCATCACCTTCTTGATCGTCGAGCACCGGCTGGAGATCTTGTTCGATTTCGTCGACTATGTTTACGTCATGCACCTGGGCAATCTGCTGGCTCAAGGCGCGCCCGCCGATATCGCCGAGGACGCTGCGCTGCGCGAGGTGTATTTTGGGGATTAGGTTATCAGCCACAGAGTTACAGAAGTAACACTAAGTAAGTCGTGCAACTAAAGCTAACTACAGAGAACGCAGAGAGCGCAGAGAAGGTTTAAGTAGATGTTTTCATTTTCGGGCGATTCACAGAATCGCCCCTACAGCGATAGTTTTGTTGTAGGGGCGACATTGTATGTCGCCCGCCATTATCATCTGACAGACGCCTAGCATGATCACTGTCCATAACCTCACGGCCGGCTACGGCAAACTGGAGATCTTGCAGGATCTCAGCCTGGGCTTCGCCGCCGAGCAATTCAGCGCTGTGCTGGGGCCAAACGGTTCTGGCAAGAGCACACTCATGAAAGCCATTATGGGCGTCAACCGCATATTCGCCGGCTCGATCCAATGGAACGGGCGGGAACTGGTCGGCATGCCCACGGAAGCGATCTCTAGCCTGGGCCTGGCTTACGTGCCGCAGCGGGAGAATATCTTCGACGAATTGACCGTGCTGGACAACTTGCAGCTGGGCAGCCGCAGCTTGCACCGCGAGGAGCGCGCGGCCGCCTTGGACGAGCTGCTGGCGCTATTCCCCATTCTGGGGCGTCGTCAAACGCAGCGCGCCGGATTGCTCAGCGGCGGCGAACATCAGATGCTGGCCATCGCCATCGCCTGGCTGAGCCGGCCGACGATCATGCTGCTGGACGAGCCCAGCGCCGGGCTGGCCCCCGTCGTTGCTACTGAGGTGTTCCGCGTCTTGCAGGCGCTGAGCCAGCAGGGGATTACGCTGATCGTAGTGGAGCAGAACGCGCGGCGCATCCTGCAATACTGCGACCACGCTTATGTGCTGCGCGAGGGGACGCTGGCCTTTCAGGGCACGGCGGCGCAATGCCTGGAAGATGAGGAGACGATCAAGGGCTATCTGGGCGTGCACTAAGGCCGCAAGGACTCCATCGCTTCCCTCATCCGCCCGCTGATGCGCACAGGCTGGCGCGTCAGGCGGTCGACGAAGACGTGCACGAAGTAGCCGACCGCCGCCGGTTGCTCATCGTCCGCTTTGAAGATGCCGATCTCATAGCGCACGCTGGAATTGCCCAGCTTACCCACGCGCAGGCAGGCGTCGACTTCTTCGGGGAATTGGATGGGCTTAAGGAATTGGCAGTGAGTCTCGACGGCGAAACCGACGGAATCGCCGCCGCTGAAATCGAGCACGCCGGCTTCCATCAGGTGGCCGTTGATGACGGTGTCGAAGAACTCGTAGTAGATGACATTGTTGATGTGATGATAGACATCGTTGTCGCGCCAACGCGTGGGGATGCGCCGCGAGACCTTGTAGCGTTCGCGGCGTTCGTCTTTGGGGTTCACGCTATACCCGCCTCGCCTTATAGCGATTTCGCTTCGGGCGACTCACAGAATCGCCCCTACAAACTTATGCGGGGTCTGCTTTGAGCTCGAGCGCGCAGGAATTGATGCAGTAGCGCAGGCCGGTCTTGTCGCGCGGGCCGTCATCGAAGACGTGGCCCAGGTGCGAATCGCAGCGGTTGCAGATCGCTTCCACGCGCCGCATGCCGTGGCTGTTGTCCTCGCGCAGGCCGACATTGCCTTGGTCGACCACATCCCAGAAGCTGGGCCAGCCGCTGAAGGAGTTGTACTTGGCAGCTGACGAGAACAGCTCTTGCCCGCAGGCCGCGCAGGTGTACATGC
>JAGWBC010000144.1:13620-14295 GCA_021296115.1 Anaerolineae bacterium
TAAAGTGTGAACGAATTCTTGCGTCGATGTCAGTATTATAATAGATGGGCTATCATTGTTTGCAAGCGCTTCCACTTTGTACAATAGCTTTAGAATCCTCTGTTCGACGTTCCGGGGTGTTCAAACATGGCGACGACGGAACATACGATAAATGACGCGATTGCTGAACTGCTGCGCGGGACTCGCTGGGCGTGGCGCGATTCTAACGTCATAAGGGCGGAAAGCACACGACTGCTTGCCGGTTCTGCTGGGAGCCAGCCAGATATTCTCATTGCCGAGCCGCATACGTCACCCGTCGTAATCGAGACAGAGGTGTTACCCGCTACAACAGTCGAAGTCGAGGCCGTTGCACGGCTAGGAGAAGATCTAAGCGGATCTGGCAGGACGATACTGTCATCCATTGCCGTTCGACTTCCTCAACGATTTAGAGGTGCGCAGGGACGCGGACTTACAAAGGCAATTGAGTCCGCAAATGACCTAGATTTTGCCCTTTACTCAGGCGAAGACGCGCAGAAATTCGACCGCTATCCGCAGAGCGGATGGTTACGTGGCGGAATAAACGACTTGTCAGTGCTGGTTCAATCCGCTTCCATGCCGCCCTTGATAATCGAAAAGGCCGCGGACGAATTTGAACAGGGAGTTACGCAAGCTGCGAATCTTCTCAATGAGATTGCC
>JAGWBC010000003.1:0-2817 GCA_021296115.1 Anaerolineae bacterium
ATTAGTACCGTCTCTTTGTCACAGGAGACCATCCAAATCAAAGACCTTGGGGATCGCGACGAGGACTCCGCCGACCTGCTGGCCGCGGTTACGCTCCAAGGGAATACGCTGGTTACCTTTAACCATGCAAATCGCCCGCGCTTTGAGTGGAGCCCAAACCCGCAGAGCGTACAGTTTTCTCGCCTAAGTGGCTCGCTGGACATCTTGATTTCCGGCGTCAGCAAAGAACGACCCTTCCACATGGACTTCTACAGCGACAGCCTAAGCAGCGACAAAGGCGTGCATGTCGAGTTTTCCAGCAACGGCCGCTACCGCCTCAACGTGTCTGAAGACGAAGTCCGCCTCTTGAATCTGGTGGGCGACGCGACTGTGTTCTTTCGCGACGATCAGAGCCGTCGCGAGCTGGCCAGAAGCGGTCATGAATTGGTGGTGCGAATCGGCGCGCGCAGCATGACGCAATTCCCGTCGCGCACAAATGTGTTGCAGAACGGCGAAATCAGCTTGTTGAAGGGTAGCGACGTCACACGCGCGCTGAGCGATTGGCGCTGCAGCATTCGGCATGAGCAGGCGCCGCCGGGCGAATTCTCGCTGGTGCGATTCGACGGACGCGTCGGCTTGCGTTTGCGTCGGCTCAACAACGCCCAGTCCAACGGCGAAGTGCGCTGTACGCAGACCTTTGCCGGAGAAGGCTTGAATGTACAGGACTACGATTCGGTACGCGTCTTGACCACCTTCCTGCCGAATTACCAAAATCTTAGCGTCTGCGGACGAGCCGCGAGCGAATGTCCCCTTATGCTCCAGATCAATTACCGCTATGTCGACGATGCTGGCCGAAATCGTGACGCGCAATGGTACCGCGGCTTTTATTACGCGGCCGATATTTCTGGCGCCGCCCGCAAGCGCTGTGATACCTGTATTCAGGATCACCTCGATATAAATCAGGGAGTTTGGCACACTTTTGATTCGGATAATCTTCTGAATCTGATCGCCGAGGAAGAGCGTCCGGCAACTATCAAGTCCCTGTCATTTTATGCCTCCGGCCATCAGTTTGATACGCTCGTCAGCGAGATGGCTCTGCTGCTGAGCAATACTTCCGCTGGATGAGGGGTGGGCATCTTGATAAAAATGGAAGCGCGCAGGAGTATGATGCATGCCCGATAGTCTGAACGATATCTTACTTGTGGCTACCGTGTTTGCGGCTGTTGTCATTGCGACCTTTTGGCTGGCGATAGTTATGTGGGCCTATCGCGACATGCGGTCGCGCTCGCGTGATCCTCTGGCACAGTTTCTTGTCGCCATTCTGGTATTCTTGCTCAATGTTCCGGGTCTGTTCATCTATATCTTACTGCGCCCGCGAGAAACGCTATCAGCCGCCTACGAGCGCTCGTTGGAAGAAGAAGCGCTCTTGCAGGAGATCGAAGAACGGCCCAGCTGCCCCGGCTGCGGCCAGCGCGTTCAGCACGATTGGCAGGCCTGCCCGCACTGTCATCATCGGCTGAAGAAAGCTTGCGTCAACTGTGACTATCTGTTGGAATTGCAGTGGAACATCTGCCCGCGCTGCACGGTCAGCCAGGTGAGTTACACATCTGACGGCGCCATCGCGACGAATTCACGTCATGTCCAGCCCTCTGAGCCAGACCCAATCGACGCCAGATGGGTCGCGTCTCAGCACGTCGAGTAGGTGAATCCCGGCATATAACCGGCGAGCCTCGCCGGCTAAATTTCGCCTTCTTCGCCGACAGTGTGAATCTTGATGAGATTAGTCTGGCCGTCGATGCCGAAGGGCACTCCGGCAATGATCACCAGCCGATCGCCTCGATGCACCAAGCCCTTGTCATGCGCGGCGCGAACGGTGATGCTAACCATTTCGTCGATCGTGGCAAATTCTTCGACATGCAGCGGCACCACCCCCCAGACCAGCGCCATTCGGCGTTGCGTCTTGGCGTTGGGCGTCATACAAAGAATCGGCGTGTTGGGCCGTTCCTTGGCGACTCGCCGCGTGGTGTATCCGGACATGCTGGTCGTCACAATGGCCTTGGGCTTGATCACCTGCGAAATATCCGAAGTCGCCTTGCTGATGGCGATGGAAATGTCCTCCAGATCGCTGCGGCCCTTTGCCTCCGGCAGATCGCGGCTGACGCCGGGCGCGCCAAAATTCTCCAAATTGCGCTCGGCGATGCTGGCGATCTCGCTCATTACTTCCACCGAGCGCACGGGGTAGCTGCCGCTGGCGCTCTCGGCGCTCAGCATGATGGCGTCAGTGCCATCCAGGATCGCGTTGTATACATCGCTGGCCTCGGCACGGGTCGGGCGCGGATTGTCGGTCATGGATTCGAGCATCTGCGTCGCCGTGATAACTGGCTTGGCCGCGTCGTTGCAGAGCTTGATGATGCGCTTCTGATGGAAGGGAACTTCTTCAGCGGGCGTCTCTAATCCCAGGTCGCCGCGCGCCACCATGATGCCGTCGCAGATCTTTATAATGTCTTCAATATTCTCCAGCGCTTCGCCCATCTCAATCTTGGCGACGATCGCGGCATCCTTTTTCAAACCGCGCATCAAGGACTTTAGCTCATGGATGTCCTTGGCGGAGCGGACGAAGGACATCGCGATATAGTCGCAATTCTGCGCCAGCGCGAATTCAATGTCGGCCCGGTCTTTCTCGGTAATGGCGGAAAGCGTCAGACGAGCGTTCGGCGCGGAGACGCCCTTGCGCGACTTCAGCGCGCCGCCGACCAACACTTCGCAATCGAGGTTGCGACCGTCGGCCGCCGTGACCTGAAACTGCAAATTGCCGTCATCCAGCACAAGCGTCGTTCC
>JAGWBC010000003.1:2904-22185 GCA_021296115.1 Anaerolineae bacterium
GCCTGCAAAGGACCGATGCGAATCTTGGGCCCTTGAATATCGCAAAGAATCGCGACCACGCCGCCTTCTTCGTCGGCGATTCGTCGTATGTGTTCGATAGTTTCGCCGTGCGTCTGATGATCGCCATGGGAGAAGTTGATGCGCGCTACGTTCATTCCCGCGCGGATCATTTGGCGCAGCGTTGCGGGGTCGCTTGAAGCGGGACCGATGGTGGCTACGATTTTGGTGTGTTTGCTGTGCAAGCTAAGTCGCACGCTAGTTCCCCTTCGGTGTCTGGCGCATGCCTATTCTACATCGGCATTCAAGTTGGCAAACGCCGCCTTGCCGGCATAACTGGCGGCGCTGCCGAGTTGCTCTTCAATCCGCAGCAGCTGATTGTATTTGGCGATTCGATCCGTACGCGCTGGCGCGCCGGTTTTGATCTGCCCGCTATTCAGCGCCACGGCGATATCGGCGATGGTATTGTCTTCGGTTTCGCCGCTGCGGTGGCTGGTTACCACAGTCATATTATGTCGCTGCGCCAGTTGGCCGGCGGCGAAGGCTTCGGTCAGCGAGCCGATCTGGTTCACCTTCAGGAGCAGGGAGTTGGCTGCCCCTTCAGCGATGGCGCGTCGTACCTTTTCCACGTTGGTAACCAGCAGGTCGTCGCCGACGACTTGAACACGGTCGCCAATCTTGGTCACCAGACGCGACCAATTCTCCCAGTCGTTTTCATCCAGGCCGTCTTCGATTGAGATGATCGGGTAGCGATCGCGCCAATCACTCCAGAATTCGACCATTTCTTCGCCGCTGAGCTCGCGCCCTTCGATTTCCAGCTGGTATTTGCCATCCTGATAAATCTCCGATGCGGCCGGATCGAGCGCGATAAAGACCTCATCCCCGGCGCGATAGCCCGCCTTGTCGATGGCTTGCATGATGACATCCAGCGCGGCCTGGTTGCTGCCCAGGCTGGGCGCAAAGCCGCCCTCATCACCGACGGTGGTCTGATAACCCTTTGCGTGCAGGATGCCGCCCAGTTGATGATAAATCTCGGCGCCCCAGCGCAAAGCCTCGCGGAAGGTCGGCGCGCCCACAGGCATCACCATGAACTCCTGGAAGTCTGTGCTGCCCAGCGCATGCTTGCCGCCATTCATGATATTCATCATCGGCGTGGGCAAAACGTGCGCGTGGACGCCGCCCAGATAGGCATAGAGCGGGAGCCGCAAGCTGTTCGCTGCCGCGTGAGCCAAGGCCATCGATACACCGAGAATAGCGTTGGCGCCCAGCTTGCTCTTGCTTGGCGTGCCGTCGATCTGAAGCATCAATTCGTCGAGCGCCTTCTGGTTGTATGGCGACTGCCCAGTCATTTCCGGCGCGATGACTTCATTAACCGACGCCACCGCCCGCAGAACGCCCTTGCCGAGGTAGCGCGCCTTGTCGCCGTCGCGCATCTCCAGCGCTTCGTGCTCGCCGGTCGACGCGCCGCTGGGCACAATCGCGCGTCCCAAGGTATCGTCCGAGAGCCGGACTTCGACTTCGACGGTAGGGTTGCCGCGTGAATCCAGGACCTCGCGCGCGAATACTCTGCTGATTGCTGGCATCAATCAAGTCTCCATTTGTGGCAAGCTACGGGTTCTTTTGCCCAGACAGCCTACAGATTCAGCCTGACATGATAGTATATCATCCGCCGCAAATACACAGCCAATCAGCAAACGCCCGTAAAAATCCCTCGCTTTAAGGACACGGATGCCGCACGCCACGACGCGTGGCTCGTCCGCAACAACAGTTAGTCCGTAGGGGCGAACCTTGGCTCGCCCATGCAATCTTGCGAAGGACTGTGATTCTCGCTGCCCCATTGTCCTTGAACATGCCCGCGCGACCATACAGTCGCCCACATTTACCGCCCTGCCGCTATCCTACGATCAAGCTCAGCCGAAGACTGCTGAACGAGCGCGCGACCTGGAGAAACTTGAACGGAAAACATTTTCTGTCCGAAAAAAATATTGCGTCGGACAAAACGGACAGAAAGTGCAAAAATCGGACAGAAAACGCGAATATGTTGACGTAGTTGCTTTCTTTGACGGGGTGGTCTCTCGTTGTCGCTTCGCATAAGCGCCAATGCCCGCACAGCTTGCCATTGCTTGACATACTGCAATTGGACTAAAATGACAACGAAGGAATGTTGACGAGTAATACCCGATTCATGCGGACCAAACGCGACGTATACCTGGACTACTCGGCCTCTACGCCCGTCGACCCGCGGGTGATGGAAGCGATGATGCCCTACTTCAGCGATGTCTTCGGCAATCCGTCCTCGTCGCATCGCTACGGTCGAGAAGCAGATCGCGCCATTGAAGATTCTCGTGAGACAGTGGCTGCGATCCTAAATTGCCGGCCCCTGGAAATCATCTTCACCAGCGGCGGCTCAGAGAGCGACAATCTGGCGCTGCGGGGCGCTGCATGGCGGGCGCGCAAGCAGGGCAAGCCGGCAAAGCTGATCACCTCGCCGGTTGAGCATAGCGCCGTCAGCAGCACCGTCCGGCAAATGGGCGCCCTGATGGATTTCGAAACGCAGGTTGTGCCGGTCGATCGCTACGGTTTGATCGACCCGGCGGCATTTGGCGAAGCCTGCGCGAGCGGCGGCGCTGTCGCCAGTGTGATTTACGCCAACAACGAGTTGGGCAGCATCAACGACTTGCTGGCGCTGTCTCGCATTGCCCGCTCCAACGACATTCTATTGCATACCGACGCCGTGCAAGCCGGCGGCCAACTGACGCTTGATGTGCAACAACTCGGCGTGGACATGCTCAGCCTGTCGGCGCACAAGTTCTATGGTCCCAAAGGCGTTGGGATTCTCTATCTGCGCGACGGCATCGAACTGGCGCCGACCCAAACCGGCGGAGGGCACGAAGCGGGGCGCCGCGCGGGAACGCATAACACGCCCTTTATCGTCGGCTTGGCGGCGGCATTGCAGCTGGCGCACACTGAGAGCGACGACCGCAACGCGCGCTTCCGCTTTCTGCGCGACAGTATCATTGATGCGATTTTGCAGCGCGTTCCTGCTGCGGAGCTCAGCGGTCATCCACAGCGGCGGCTGCCGTCTCACGCGAGTTTCGTGCTGAACGGGATCGACGCCAATGCGTTGCTGATGCACCTTGATATGAATGGGGTAGCCGTCAGCAGTGGTTCGGCTTGCCTGACAGGCAATCCGGAACCGGCGGAGACGCTGCTGGCGGCCGGATACACAGTGGAGCAGGCTAAGAGCGGCCTGCGCCTCTCGGTCGGCATAAGCACTACGGAAGACGAGATAGAGTATGCGCTGGATGTGCTGGTCGAGGCGGTCGGCAAACTGAGCCGCTTGCGCCGGGAGCCGGCCCCATGAGCCGCTCGGATACCCGCGTGGTTGTGGCGATGAGCGGCGGCGTAGACAGCTCCGTCGCGGCCGCGCTCATGGTCAGGGCCGGCTACGATGTGGTCGGCATGATGATGCGCTTGTGGACCGATGACGCCTTGGGCGGCGCTGAGCACAATCGCTGCTGTACGCCTGAGCAAATGAGCGACGCCCGCCGCATCGCCGACAAGCTGGGCATTCCTTTCTACGTGCTGGACAGCAAGGACATTTTCCGCAGTACCGTGGTGCAATATTTCATCGATCAGCACCGCGACGGCTATACGCCCAACCCCTGTCTGGAGTGCAACCGCCATATCCGTTTCGACTGGCTGCTCAACAATGCCCTGGCGCTGGATGCTGACTATCTGGCCACAGGTCACTACGCGCGCATTTCAAGGAATTCGACCGGCGGCTGGGACTTGCGGCGCGGGCTGGACGCGGCGAAAGATCAGAGCTATGTCCTCAGCGTCATGGAGCAATCGCAGCTGGCGCGCGCCAAGTTTCCCGTCGGCGAATATCACAAACACGAGGTGCGGGAGCTTGCGGAAGAGCTAGGGTTGAATGTCGCCGGCAAGAAGGACAGCCAGGATCTCTGTTTTCTGGGCGACAGCGACTATCGCGATTTCCTGCGCTTGCACGCGCCTGATGTGATGGCGCCGGGACCGATTGTGAATGCAAAGGGAGATTTGCTGGGCCAGCACCAGGGCCTGGCGAATTACACCATCGGCCAGCGCAAGGGTTTGGGCATCTCCGCTAATGAGCCGCTGTATGTGCTGGCGATGAACCCCTACAAGAACGCGCTCGTGGTCGGCGCGCGCGACCAGCTGGGCCGTGACCGGCTGATCGCGGAAAACGCCAATTGGGTGAGCGGCGCCCCGCCGGCGCGCAACTTCCGCGCCGACGTCAAGATTCGCTACCGCGCCAACGCTCAACCGGCCGCAATCGAAGTTATAGACCAGCACAGATTCAGCGTCATTTTCGATGAGCCACAGCGCGATATTACGCCCGGTCAAGCGGCGGTCATCTATCAGGGCGATGTCTGCCTCGGCGGCGGCGTCATCGCCAAGTTCGCTGAAGCTGAGTTCTCCTCAGGGCGCGTGGCGCTTGCAGCCGCAAAGTCACGCCGTTTAAGTTCCCAAGCCGACTGCGTTTGGGAATAGCATGACAAAATATACTGTGCCCAAGATATAAGGCCCGTAAGGCAGCGCCGTAAAGCGCACATAGCGCTCGCCAAGCAGACGCGTACCCACTATGAACGCCAATGCGCCGGCCCCGCCCAGAAAGACTGCGCCGAACATGGCAACGAGCACATTAGGGAAGCCGACTATCAGGCCGCCCATGGCCATCAAGTAGACATCGCCTTTGCCAAATGCCGTCGGCTTCTCACTCCTGTGTTTTAGGCGTCTGCCATAAACTTGACCGCCAGCGTAGACCAGCGAAAACACGATGCCGCCGATAAGGCCGCCGGCCAGGCTGCTGGTCAGTCCAGGCGGATGCTCCGGGAATACCGCCGCGTCGAACAAAGCCAGCATGGACGCTACCAATACTGGCAGAAAGAGAATGCGCTTGTGTTCGATGTCCACGACGGCGAGCAAAAGAAAAATGACTGCGTATAGCTGCCACAGCAGTTGCTGGCCCGGTGACAGTTGCGGTTTGGCGCCAGCAACGAGATGAGTCGTCAACAACAATGCTGCCAGGGCGAGCTCCGTCAGCGGATAACGCCAGCTCATCTTGTCCGCGCAGTCGCCTGCGCCCGCGTGACGCCGGCCTAGCAGAAAGGCACTCAGGCCCAGCCAGGCGATCAGCGGTCGAGGGCTGCCATCGCCATAGCGAGGAAGCGCCAGAAATCGGCCCTGCGGCAGATTGTCCGCCAGCGCGTTGACTAACCCGCCCAGCAAGATCCCCGCAAGCGCATGAATGGCAATGTCCACCGAAACTTTCCCCGCGAGCCTAGGGCGCCTGCGCGATTTCTGGCGCCGGCGGCAGCAGCATCAGCGAAACAGCCAGCAAAAGCAGCACACTCGCGATTCCGGCGATGACTATGGCGACCTGTTTGTGTCGGCTCAGGTGATCGTCGATGCCGGCCTTGTTTTCCGTGTCAAACACCAAGGCAATCGGCGTCACTGACGATCCGTCCACTTGCCACAATTTCAGCTTGGGCTTGGCGCTTTCCAAAGAGACGATCAGCTGCAGCAGCCTCCTGTCCACCGCCGCCTTGATGTCCTCTTGTGATGGAATAGGCGGCGCTTGCGGGTGGGAATGGTAAACGCCGATCCATTCAAGACCGTAAGCATCAAGGGCTTTTAGCGCCTCGAGTTGTTCTTCCGGCTTAATACGAAAATGCCTATCGGGCGCGTCCGCCGCGTTATCAAGCGGAAGGGCGCGGCTGATATGCTCGCGCGAGCCAGCCAGGATGCCGCAGGCTTCGTTCGGCGCCTCGGACAGCGCGTGATCGGCTATCTGGCGCGCCACCGCATAAGCAATTCGGACAGCCATCGTCAGCCTTCCAAGGGCGCAATAATGAAGTCGATTTCGGCTTTGTCTTGCGGCGGATCGCGCGTTTCATAATAGAGCTCGGCGGTCAATCGATATTCGCCGGTGGGGTCATCCAGGCCGCGAATATGCATCGTGAACTCGTTTTCAAAGTGCATGGTCGCGATGACATCGAGGTCGCTGACCGCCAGGCCGTCGCTGCGGCGCGCGACGATCAGCAAATTGGGGCGCTCTTGAAAGGGCGTCAGCTTTAGATTGACCTTGACGCGGAAGCGGTCGCGGTAGGGTACAGCGCCGATTTCCTCGATTCTGACTTTGTGCTTGGGCTGCGGCGCCGAGTTGGCGTCGTTAAACAGGTTGATTTCCACCGAATTGCTTCCTCACAAATAGCTGTCTTGTAGCGCGGCCAGCGCCTGCATCGCCGCATCGAAATGTTCTTGCGGCACAAAGATGTGATCGCGAGAGTAGGCGGCGAAGGCGAGAATCGGAATCTGCGCTTCGGCCAAAGCTGCGCTTATCTCTGCGATGAAACCCACAAGCGAGGGCTCTAGCGGCGCTTCAAAAGTGATCTGACGGTAGCTCTGCTCGCTGACATCCGCTGAGCGCAGCCGCCCGGCGAATTCCTGCATAACATCGTCGCGCAATAGAAGCGACATCTCGTCCTTGTCCGCGATTGCCGCGCAGAAGGGAATCCCGCCCTCCGCCATAATGCCGGCCGCCAAGGTGATGGCTTGGGGCGGCAAACGCAGCAGGCGATAATCATGACCGTCGCTGTAGATTCCTGTGCTGGCCAGCGCCTGCTCAAGCGTCTGTTTCACAGAGAGTTACTCGGCAAACTGAAAGGTGGACTCGGCATAGAAGCGTACGCTGCGCTTGGCGTACTGTTGCCGCATCCATTCCTGGAACTGTTGATTCTTCTCTTCCAGCGGCAGGCTGGCGCGCAACTTCTCCATGGGATAATTGACGTTCAGCGCTCGCCCGTGAATGATGTGCCGGCTGACGCCGGGCGGAAGATAAGCCCGCTGCAGCGCCGCGTCGATGATGTCTTGCGGCTGATAAGAAGGGAACATGGCCAAGGCGAACCCGCTGGGGAAGAGCGACCAAATCTGGCCCGGATCAGTCAGTGGCGTTCGATACAAGGTGGCGTTGTTATGATAATTGGCGACCACTTGGCGCAATGTCGCATTTCGCTCCGCCAAGCCGCCAGTAGTCGCATGTATCGAGAATACCGGTCCGTCATGCAGCAAGATTTGCGCTACGGCGTTGCCGTCCCAGCCGTCGCGAATTTCAACCCGGTCGATCGCTTGCAGTTTTTCCAACAGCGCTTGCGAGTTCCAGTCGGCGACAATATGCTGCCAAACGCCCAACTCGACGAAGTCGCTTTCGTAATCGACCACCTGCGCCAATATATGTTCAAAGCCAAGCATAATCATCGATACATGCCGATTTGAACCATCCATAAGCACATATCTGCCATCGGCCAGTTCGCCAACGAGCGGTGGATTAGTGAAGAACTCGGCCCGCTTGATCCGGTCCATCAAGGGTTGCGAACGCTGCACATCGCTCTTTTCGTGCGGCAGAATGTCGTTGACATGAACGATGCGCAGCGCTGGAGGCGGCGCGCTTATCGGATTCGAAAACACTGACATTCCAAGTAGAATAATCTAGTGATCGCGCATAGCGTATCACGAACTGGGGCAGGCGGCAATTGCGCCGCGCTGCGCGGCTAATCGAGGAGCAGGAAAATGGGCGCGAAGCAGCAGGGCGCCGATGCGACGCATGAGCGCTGGCTGGTGATGCCGCGAACCTTGTCATTTGTCCTTAATGGCGAAGCGGTACTCTTGATGAAACGCGCGCCGCATCGAAGGGTTTTCCCGGACCAGTATAATGGCTTGGGCGGCCACATCGAGCGGGACGAAGATCCGGCCAGCGGGGCGCTGCGCGAAATTGAAGAAGAAAGCGGCCTGAAAGTGCATTCGCTCCGCCTGCGCAGCATCCACAATATAGACGCGGGCCAGCAGACTGGAATCCTCCTTTTTGTATATACTGCGATTAGCGAGAGCCGCGCCATAAAAGGCGAAAGCACCGAAGGACGATTGGAATGGGTCGAGAAGGGCAGGATCAACGAGCTTGATCTGGTGGAAGATCTGCCCCAACTCTTGCCGAAGATTCTGCAAATGAATGACGACGAGCCGCCGATGAACGTACACGTAAGTTATGATAAATCTGACCGCATCAAGCTGCGTTTCCGCGGCGACCTGTGATATGGCTGAGCAATTCTCCTGCGCTGATTCCGAACTGCAGCCATGCCCTATTCGCCTGCCCATGCGGCTCTACATGCGCTTTGGCAAGGTCGCGCCTGACGAAGCGCTGAACTGCAACTGCGCGCCTGATCCAGGGGCCGGCAGCGACATTGCCTCGGCTTTGAAGTCGACCATGAATCGCTGGCGAGCGGATGGTCTAAACCTGGCGACGGGCCGCGTCGATTATGAGCAACTGGAGCGCAGCAAGGTCGTAGAGGAATACCGCCCCCTCGCGGCCGCGCTGCGGGACTACGATCCGGGCCGGCTCGTCAGCGACGAGGAGCGCAAGGCATTCTGGATAAACATTTACAATGTCTTGCTGATTCATGGCGTGCTGGCCTATCGGGAAAGCAGGTCGCTTTTGAAGATTCGCGGCGCCTTTGAGCGCATCGCCTACGTCATCGGCAGCCGCCGCTACAGTCTGGACGATATTGAGCATGGCGTTTTGCGCGGCAACCGGGCGCATTTTCTGATCCCGGGTGTTCGGTTCTCGCGCCGGGATCCGCGCCGCAAGCACACGCTGGCGCAAGTAGACCCCCGCATACATTTCGCGCTCGTCTGCGGCGCCTGCTCCTGCCCGCCTATCGGCATTTATCAGGCTGCGCATCTCGATCATCAGCTCGACCTGGCGCAGACCAACTTCATCAATAACGGCGGCGTCGACCTGAATCGCGACGAGAAGTCCATCGCGCTTTCGCGCATATTCCAGTGGTACAGTCCCGACTTTGGCGGCAATTGGATGGGCCTGGGCAGCCGGACGCCTGTGCTGCGCTACATCGCCAAGGTTCTCGGCGACGAGGAGCGAGAATATGTCCTGGCCCATGCCGACAGGCTGCGCGTGGGCTACCAGCATTATGACTGGGCGCTAAATGTCTGAGCCAAATCAGTCGACTCAAGCGCCCGCTGATGCGCCTGGCGATGTTGTAGCCCTGCGGAAAAAAAGTCTGCCGCGGCGTATTGGCTGCTGGCTGCTGATAGCGGTCTGGTTCGCGATTCTGCTGACGCCCTGCGGCCTGTTCTATCTGGCGGCCAATGGCGAGATTCGTCTGCAACATGACCAGATTCCCGACCCGCACGCGCACCCGCGCCTGCTGATCTCGCTGATCAGCGAAAGCGCCGATCGCGGCCTGCGCATCGAAAGCTCGACGATACAGGCTGAGGACGGTGCGCCAACGATCTGTGTGGAAACGTCGGTGAGATTCTTGCTCTGGGAGTCCAGCGGCGGCAACCAGAACGTTAGCTACTGCGACTGTTACAAGCGGCCGAGTTTGGACGCGGCCTGGGAACTGATATCGACTTATGGCACAGCCTGTTCGCGAGCGGGCTAGTGCCATAGGGAGCGCTCTGATGGAGATTCTGCAAAATATCGACCCGGCTCATTTGCCCTATGTCGCCGTGGGCTGCGCGCTGCTATGCCTGGTAGCGTTGGTCATCGGCTTCCTGCTGCAGGCGGTGAGCGGCATCTTTGACGTCATATTCGGCTTGTTTGAAATTGTCATTGACATGCTGCAAGGGGGGCCGGTCGCATGGTGCGGCTGCCTGTTCCTGCTGGTCGGTTTGGCGGCTGCGGCAGGCGCCGTCCTGCTTTTCTTTTATGCCCCGGAAGCTTGCGCCGAGCATCCGACCAACTTCTGCAGCTGGTTTGGCTTCTTGCCCTAGGCTGGGTCCGCTGATTCAGCCGCAAGAAAAATTTACTTTGTGTCGCTAAACAAATTCTTGTAGAATAGTTGTAGCAGGACAGCTTGGAGACACTGCATGGCATCCACCGCTCTTCCGTTTTCGCGCGCCGACGCATATAGCGACATCGACAAAGGCAGTTTATGGCTGCGCAACAAGCGTTGGGATCTCTTCTTTCTCACGCTCAGCGTCGTGGTCGTGCCGCTGCCATACGCGCTTTATTTGCTCGGCGTACATCTCGGCATCGAAGACGACACCAGCCGAAATATGGTCAATTTCTTTGTCGCGGTCGCCATCGGCGGGCCGCACATGATGTCGACGTTTTTGCGCACTGGATTGGACGAGCGCTTCAAAGAACGTTACCCAACGCTGATACGCTCCTCAATCATCATTCCCGTCATCGTGATTTCGCTGGCGTTTTTGAACCTGAGCCTGATGCTGACGTTTTTCTTTTTCTGGGCCTCCCTGCACGTCCTGCATCAGGTCACCTATATCGTTGAGCTATACAATCACAAAGAAGCGAAGTTCGTGCGCCGCAGCGCGCTCAGCTCGTTTTCGCGCATGATCGACTACGCGATCGTTTTGACCAGCCTTTTCCCCATCGCCATGTGGAAGATCAGCCAGGGCAGCTTCGAAATTGGACAGAATGATTTGGGCGAGGCAATCCCCGACTTGTTTCAGCAGCCGGAGAATCCCTGGTTCTTCGTTTTGGTGTCGCTGATATTCGGGTCCGCGTTGGTGTCGTACGTGGTCAAATCCATCTACGAATATCATCACGGCATACTGAATATGCCCAAGTTCGCCTTTGTCTCGCTGACCGTGATCGTGGCTTTTCTGACGCCGCTGCTGCCCAATCTCGATACGGCTTTTCAAGGGCTGAATACCTGGCACTCGTTTCAGTACCTGGCAATCACCTTTTACATCATCAAGATTCGGCAGATGGTCGGCGACCTGGATGAATCGGCGCCGCTGGTGGCGCGCTTCAGCCGCCGCAGCACAGACGCGCGCGCGCTCTATGCTTTCAGCGCGGCTCTGCTGGTCGGGTCAGCCCTGATATTCGTGCTGGTCTACGCGCTAGCCGGAATCGTAAGGCCGGGCATCGACGGCAACAGCCACTTCGATATCGCCTATTACACGGCCATCCTGTCATTCCTGTGGATTCATTATTATCACGACCACTTCCTGTTCACGGACTTTGAAGCGCTGGACGGCGCTCACAGCTCGTGACCCTGCAATCGTGAAGCGTCGCTGACTTAGGGGAAGACTTCCTGCACCCACTGCAGCGGATCAACCGTTACCCCGTTTAGCCACAGCTCCCAGTGCAGATGCGGACCGGTGCTGCGCCCGGTGGAACCGACAGTGCCGATCACCTGTCCCGATGCCACGACTTGCCCCGGCTCGACCAGAGTCTCTCGCTGGTGGGCGTACAAGGTAAAAACGCCCCAGCCGTGATCAATGATGGTGGTGTTTCCGCGTATCTGCAGGCGGTCGGCTATAACCACCGTTCCATCGGCCGCGGCCAGCACCGATGTGCCTGGGGCGCCGGCGAAGTCGACGCCGCGGTGATATCGGTTGTATTCGCCGCCATTGTATGACCGCAGCGTGCCGAAGACAGCATTCATGGCCGCGGCAGCCGGCAGGCTAAGCGAATTCAGCCAGTAGCGATCTGTCGTAAAGCCGCTCATCAGCTGAGTGAGTCGCTCGATCTCTGCTTCTTCGATGGCGGGCGCCAGCAAGTCATTGTTGTTGATCGTGATGGTCTGATAGCCGTAGCCGCCGCCGACCACCTGCAAGTTAGCCGCGATGGCCACCGCATCGCCCTCGGCGGGCTGCAATTGCAGCGTCAGCGGATAGATGGCCGTCTCGGTGAACATGGGCACGCCGACGATGATATTGTGGCGCCGCGCGTCGTCGCGCTCAATGACGCGCAACTCCCGCCCGAGAAACTGCCCGCTGATGCTCGCTGCTTCGCTAGTCCTTAGCTCGATGCGGACGCTGCGCCCCGTCTCCAGCACTTGTGGATCAATAGTGAAGGCCTCTACAGTGGCGGGCAAATCTTGCGCCAGCCGCGGCAACTGAATGCCCGGTATGATCAACTGCTGACCCACCCGCAGCAAGCCGGGATCCAGCAAGTTATTCTCGCGAGCCAGGGCGTCAACCGTCTGGTTGTAGCGCAGGGCGATTTCGAATAGCGTGTCGCCGCTCCTCACCTTGTACAAAAAGGGCGCGATCGGATCGCCGTAACGAGCGAAGGAAAGGCGGCTTTCGATGCCAGGGGCGGACGCGGCCAAAGGCTCGATCTCATCGGAAGAGTCGGCGCCGGCAGATGGAATCGTCGTTGGCGCTGTTTCAGGTTCGGTTTCGCCGGGGACGATCACCAATTCCTGACCGACATAGATGGCTTCAGCTGATTCCAGGCTGTTAAGCGAAAGCAAATCCGCTTCGGTTCGGCTGTAGGCGGCTGCGATGCTGGCGAGCGTCTCGCCGGCGGAAACGGTATGCGCCAATCGTTGATCAGAGGCAACTGTCGCCAGCGGAATGATCAGGCGCTGGCCGACGATTATGCTGTTGCTATCGGTGATGCCGTTGGCTGCCGCCACTTGCTCGGCGAAGAGATCGTGTTGCAGTGCTATCCTGAACAGAGTTTCTCCGCGCTGCACCACGTGAATGGTGAAGATCGATTCGCTCTCGTCTTGCGCATGCAATGCGAATGTCATTGGCAGCACACTCGCAAGCAGAACTACCACAAATCTGACAATACTATGCTTCACGAGACAGCCTCGTCAATTCGCAATTGATCGCCGATGTCCACTCGCTCCAGGATGCTCGGATCGCCTTCCAAATAATACATCGCCGGCGTAGACGGCACATGGGCGAATCTCCACGATTTTGTCAACATCTTGTCAACTACCTTGGAATCTGCGCTGAGCCAGACTACGCCGATGGGCGCGCGCAGGCCAAGCGTATGGATGGCTGCGGCGAACCGGCCGGGCGAACCGCAAACAAATATGGCGCCTTCGCTTAGGGCGCATGGTTCGCGAAAGCTCAGCCCAACCAACCGCGAGAAAAAGCTCGCGCAAACACCTGCGCGAGCCAGTACAACTTGCCCGGTTCGTTCGTTGACAATCAGCCGCCGCGAACTCATCCAGGAATGGTCAAGACCTGTCCAACGCTCAGCTGGTCATAGTTGGTGATGCCGTTGAGCTGCGCCAACTCCACAATGCTTACGCCGAATCGCACGGCGATCCCGAAGAGCGTATCACCCGGCTGCACGCTATACGTGACCGGCACCGAAGTGGGAAGCGGCGTGGGCGTGGGTTGCACGGTCGGCGTCGCCGTCTCTTGCGGCGGACTTACCGGCGTGCCAGTGGCGCTGGGTATCCTCAGGCGCTGGCCGATGAATATCGTCCTGGGATTTGTGATCCCGTTGAGCTGCGCTATAGCGGCAACCGTCGTATTGTGGTCCACGGCGATCTGGCTCAGGGTGTCGCCCGCTTGCACGACGTAAATGGTATAGGCGTCAGCAGTCGAAATCGTGACAGGCGCCACAGTCGGCACTGGAGTGGCTGTTGCTGGTGGCGGTATGGCGGTCGGGATAACCAGAATCTGTCCCACATCAATTTGGTGGACATTGACGATGTTATTCTGCTGCGCCAGCAGATCCACCGTCGTGCCGTACCGTTGCGCGATACGCTCCAAGGTGTCCCCTGGCAGTATCTGATATGTGATTGGCGTAGCGGTGGGTGAGGGTGTCGGTGTGGGGGTTGGAGTTGGTGTAAAGGTCGACGTGACAGTTGGGGTAAGTGTAGGCAACGATAATTCGCCGCCGCCCGACTCTGCTGGCAGGTTAATTGGGATGATCAACCGCTGTCCTATGTAAATCAAGTTTGCCTCGTTCAATCCATTCGCGCGGTTGATGGCATCGCGTGTGCTGTCGTATTGCAGCGCCAGTTCACTGACCGTGTCTCCCTCTACAACAACGTGCGTGACCGCCTCGGGGAACTCGTTGCTGATCGGCGTAACCGCGCCGTCAGCAGGCGATTCCTCCGCTGCTGTCGTCGCAGAAGGCTGCGTTGTAGCCGTCGCCGTCTGCGTTGGAGTCGCTGTCTCGGTTGCCGTGGCAGTGTAAGTAGCCGATGGTTTCTCTTCTTGCCCACCGCCGTCTGCACCGCGCGGGTCTTCTGCGTTCGGTTCTGGCGTGTCTGTTGCGACCTGGATTGCTGTCTCTGTTGCAGTTGGCGTGTCAGTCGCGCTGCCATCGGTCAGCCCTGCATTCGTCTCCGATGTGGGCGTTCCCTCTGGTAAGGCGGCTGTATCACTGGCCAACTCAAGAACAGCGTCGTCCAGATAGATGTAATTGTTCGCCCGCGGTCCGCCGACTGTGGATTCCACGAAAACTGTGATTGTCGAACTCTCAGCGGTCGCAATAACCGCATATTGGCGGTAGGCGTCATAGAAGAAAGTGGCGGCTGTAGACCAAATAATGTCGTCGCTCTCGCCGTCTGTGCCACCATTGGGGTCAATCCCCACGCGGACGACTACATCGCCGGGATCTTCGCTGACATTGGCGTCCTCAAAACTTGAGGACCAGACATAGGCGTAGATGCTGAAGCGATAGGTGGCGCCGCTAGTGGCTGAATCAACTTCCTGGTAAATGCCGCCGTGATGTGTCGCGAACAAGGTAAAGTACTTTTGGGCGCTGCCCGCCTCATCCAGTCGAATCCGATCAGTTTCCTCTACGTAATTGGGGTCATGATTGGCGAATGACGGGCTTGAACTGGAACGGCCCACATGCCAAGGCGTCCATCCCGTGGCTACATTGCGGGGATCCGCGCCGTCCAATGCAATGAACTCGCCCTCAAAGTCGCCGTTGTTCAGCAGGTTCGTCGTTTCACTTTCCTGGCCGAAGCTGAACTGAATCGACAAACCCAACATTAGAATGAGATAGACCGCGTAGCGTAACTTCATCATCTTCCCCCGCTGAAGAATCGCGTGGATTAAATTGTCAGACACTAAAGTCTAGTCTACTCAGATTCGAAAAACCGCACAAAGCTATAAGCGGCAATTCCAAAATCAACGATTGTCTCTTGAGAATGTCGTGAGCTTCGCGTAATCTTGCCCAGTCTGCTCGCCGATTTCCCGCTACTCTTGTAGTCTAATATCGCCGCGAGCGCCAAGTTGCGCCGCTGCAAAAGGCAGGAAGATAAGGGAAATCGAGATTGCAGCCTGGCTGATCAATTGCGCATCAGCTTTTTCTTGCATATGCTTGACGCCCGGCGCTGCGATTCTTGCGGCAAGATTCGTCACTGGCGTCAATAAACTCCGAATTTATACGGACACAGACATCAGACTCGCGGAGGTCCAGGCTTTTGAAGTTGCACGAATATCAGTCCAAGTTTCTATTCCGTGATTTTGGCATCCCGATTCCGCTGGGCAAGGTAGCCACAAGCGCTGACGAAGCCTTCGCGATCTCCAGCGATCTGGACGGGGTAGTGGTGATCAAGGCGCAGGTTCACGTTGGCGGGCGCGGCAAGGCCGGCGGCGTCAAAGTCGCCAAAAATGCCGCTGAAGCGCGCCAATACGCTGATGACATACTCGGTATGGACATCAAGGGCCTGCGCGTGAATAAAGTGCTGGTCGATCCCGGCGCCGACATTCAGCAGGAGATTTATCTGGCCATCACCAATGATCGCAGCGCCGGCAAGCCGCTAATCATGGCGTCTATGGAAGGCGGAATGGATATCGAGGAGCTGAATCGGCAGCGCCCCGAGGCCATCGTCCGCGAGCATGTTGATCCCTTCGCCGGTCTGCAAGATTACCAGATGACCTTCATCGCCAGCGCAATGGGTTTGCCACGCGCGCAATGGCGCAGCTTCGCCAAGATTCTGCGCGGGCTTTACCAGTGCTACACCGAAAGCGATGCTGAATTGGCCGAGATCAATCCGCTGGTCATCACGGGGGAGGGCGAATTGCTGGCGGTGGACGGCAAGGTCATCATTGATGACAACGCGCTCTTCCGGCAGCCGGCCTTGGTTGAGCAGCGCGATACCAGCGATGAGCCGGAATCGGAACGTTTGGCGCGCGAAGCTGGCATCACCTACATTAAGCTTGAGGGCCAAATCGGCTGTATGGTCAACGGCGCCGGTCTAGCCATGACCACCATGGACATGACCAAGCTCTATGGCGACGCCGATGGCATTGGCCCGGCGAATTTTCTGGATATCGGCGGCGGCGCGACGCCAGAGCAGGTTGCTGCCGCGCTGCGTATCATTTTGTCCGATGAGAATGTCAAGTGTGTGCTCTTCAATATCTTTGGCGGCATCACCCGCTGTGATGAAGTCGCCAACGGCATCTTGACCGCCTACAACGAAGTCAATCCAAGCGTACCCATGGTCATTCGCCTGCAAGGCACCAACGCAGCCGAAGGCAATAGTATTATCAGCGAGGCGCAAATCCCCAATCTGATCAGCGCCGATACCTTGACCGAAGCCGCCCAGCGCGCAGTCGCCGCAGTGAAGGAGCAGGCCTAAATGTCTATTCTCATCGACCGCAGCGCAAAAGTCCTGGTTCAAGGCATCACCGGGCGCCAAGGCGGCTTCCACGCCAAGCTCATGATGGAATACGGCACCGATGTCGTCGGCGGTGTGACGCCAGGCAAAGGCGGCGAATGGTTCGAAGGCAAACCGGTCTTTGATACCATGCGCAGCGCGGTGGAGACGACTAATGCCGATGTCAGCCTGGTCACCGTTCCGGCGCGATTCGCGGGCGACGCCGTGATGGAGGCGGCCGACGCCGGCATACGATTGGTCATCTGTTTGACAGAGCACATTCCCGTTGCCGACATGATGCAGGTTGTCGAGTTCTGCCGGCAGCGGGGCACGCGGCTCATTGGCCCGAATTGCCCGGGTGTCATGACGCCGGGCCAGGCCAAAGTCGGCATCATCCCGGCGATGGTGGCAATGCCGGGCAATGCTGGCGTCGTCTCCAAGAGCGGCACGCTGACCTATGAAGTCGGATTCGCCATGAAAAACGCCGGCATCGGTATTTCCACGATCGTCGGCATCGGCGGCGACCCGGTTATCGGGACGACTTTCGTGGAAGTGCTCGAGATGTTTGAGAACGACCCGGAGACCGAGAAGGTGGCGCTCCTGGGCGAGATCGGCGGTAGCGCCGAGATAGTCGCCGCTGACTACATCCGGAATGCCATGACCAAGCCGGTCGCGGCCTTCATCGCCGGGCGCAGCGCGCCAGCGGGCAAACGCATGGGCCACGCCGGCGCCATCGTTGACGGGGGCGAGGGTTCGGCGGAAGAGAAGATCCAGGCCCTGGAAGCGGCCGGCGCGAGAGTCGCCGCAAATCCGGAGGAGATTCCTGGCTTGCTGGCCTGACAGCCTGAGGATAGTGCGGGTTCAGTTCAGGACTTGGCCGGCAGCACTACGTGATGTTGGCGGCAGCGCGCTTCGTAAGATTCCTGCGCGCCAACCAGAATGATCGGATCGTTGTAGGCAGCCGGCTCCCCATCAACCAGGCGCTGCGTGCGGCTGGCGTCTCCACCACATACCGCGCAAATGGCATGCAATTTGAGAACTTCCTCGGCGATGCTCAGTAGCTGCGGCATGGGGCCGAAGGGTTCGCCGCGGAAGTCGGTATCCAGCCCGGCGACGATGACGCGCAGCGCCCGCTCGTCAACAAGCCGCTGCACGACATCAATCAGGCCCATGTCAAAAAACTGCGCTTCGTCGATGGCAATCACTGTGGCGCCGCCATCCGCCAGCGCCAGAATATGGCCGGACGATTCCACCGGGATAGCCTCTACGGATTGGCCCGTGTGGCTGGTGATGCTCTGAATGCCGTAGCGATCGTCGATTTGCGGCTTAAACACCTTGATCGTCTGCCGCGCAATAATGGCGCGACGCAAGCGACGTATCAACTCCTCGGTCTTGCCGCAGAACATGCTGCCGCAGATAACCTCGATGCGTCCGGCGTCGTGCTTCATGGTATTTTGACCTTGTGCCAGCGCGTCTGTGATGGTGATGAGGCGCCGTCACGGAATCCGATCTGGCAAGCAAAAGAGAAGGGCCAAAGCAAGAGCCTGACCGACTGGGATTGCGCTGATTTGACTTAGTTATTGAGCTGATATCCGCGGCTGCGCAGCGACTTCTTCATATCGCTGACAACCTTGCGCCCGATACCCTGAATCGCGAGAATGCTGTTCTCGTCATCTTCGTCGCCGAGGCGATCCAGCACGTCCCCGACGTTGTTGATACCGTTGTCTTCCAGAATATTGGTGTAGCGCGCGCCAATATCCAATTCGGCAATGGGCAGATCGAGCGGGGTACGCTCTTCTTCTACTTTTTCGAGCGTGGTGCGTATCTCATCGCGCTGCTGCAGGCGTTTCATGAACTTGTCAACACGGCCTTCGGTATCAACGATGCGCTGCTCGCCGGTATAGAAGGGGTGACAATTCGAGCAGATCTCAACGGTGAGCGACTCGACAGTCGAGCCAGTTGTCCAGGTGGTGCCGCAAGTCATGCAGCGAACCGGCGTCTCATGCCAAGCCGGATGGATTGCCTCTTTCATTTTCTCCTCCGCGCATTCGCGGCCCCTCAGGGTGGCGCAAATGACTTTTACTGTGAGGCTAGTTTAAGGACTGCCCCGTTTTTTCGTGGCTGTCGTAAACAGAAACGCGCTTCTGGCCATTGCGACCGCGCATCTTTTCAAAGGTTACGAATCCAGGGCGAGTAGCGTAGAGCGTATAGTCTTTGCCCATGCCGACGCCTTCGCCGGGATGAAACCTGCTGCCGCGCTGCCGCACGATGATGTTGCCGGCAATGACATACTCGCCGCCGAAATTCTTGACGCCGAGGCGCTTGGAATTGCTATCGCGGCCGTTGCTTGATGAGCCGCCGCCCTTTTTGTGAGCCATGGCAGATTGCCTCCCGTTTTCCTGCGCCTAAAGCGAAATATCGTCGATGCGCAGCCGCGTGTAATATTGGCGGTGCCCCTGCTTACGCCGGTAATTCGTGCGCTGACGATATTTGTAGACGATGATCTTCTTACTGCGGAATTGCTCAACTACTGTCGCGCTGACACGCGCGCCTTCCACCAGCGGTTGACCGATCTTGGCGACTTCTTCGTCCGCCACCAAGAGCACATCAGACAGATCTATCGTTTCACCGACTTCCTGCGGCAGCCGGTCGACATCTATGGTCGCGCCAACTTCCGCTCGGTACTGTTTGCCGCCACTGCGGATAATTGCGTACATCTAGGATTACTCCAATCTTCACTTTGTTTCTCCGCCATCGAGGCCCTTCATGGCTCGATTCACGGGGAAAATTGGCATTACAGCAACTAACCCCACTGGTTAGCGCAGGGCGTCAGCTATTGTAGAGTATGACTGCTTTCCCAGTCAAGCGGCAGTTTGTCCGCCTCAGCTTT
>JAGWBC010000003.1:22200-51863 GCA_021296115.1 Anaerolineae bacterium
AATCGGTAATTCATCTGTTTCGCGGTTTCGTAAGCGCGTAGCATGGCTTCGCGGCCGGCGAAGGCGCTGAGCATCATCAACAAGGTCGACTTGGGCAGATGAAAGTTTGTAATCATAGCATCCACCACGCGCCAGCGATAACCCGGCGTGATGAACAGGTTGGTATGGTCGGCAAACGGCGCTACAGCTCGCCGCACCTCGTTTCTGTCAGCTGCGCGCGTCGCCGCCGTCTCCAAGGTACGCGCCGATGTCGTGCCGACCGCGATGATTCGCCCGCCAGCCTGAATTCCCTCATTTATGACCGCCGCATTCTTTGCGTCGAGCAGGGCATATTCGCTGTGAATCTTGTGGTCCTCAACGCGCTCGGCGGTCACCGGCTGAAAGGTGTCCAGACCAATGTGCAAGGTGCAATTTGCGAGACGGACGCCCCGGCGCCGGATCATCTCCAGCAACTCGGGCGTAAAGTGCAGGCCAGCCGTGGGAGCCGCGGCCGATCCTTCTATTTCGCTGTAAACCGTCTGGTATCGTTCAGCATCATCGAGCGCCCGGCTGATATATGGCGGGAGCGGCATTTCGCCCATATCAGGCAGAAGACCGTCAACCGGCCGGCTGAATGCTATGACTCGCTGCGACTTCTCCAGCACCCGCACTACAGAGCAGGTGAGGTCGCTGCCGCTAAAGTCAAGTTGCATGCCCGCGCGGATGTTCCTGCCGCCGATCAGCGCTTGCCAACGGCGCTCATCGAGTTTTTTGAGAAGAAGAATCTCGACGATTCCGCCGGTTTCCGCTTTGCGGGCTTGCAGACGCGCGGGAATGACCCGCGTATTGTTAAGCACGAGCACGTCATTGGCTCGCAGCATGTCGACTATGTCAGTGAAGACATGATGTGAAACAGCACCGGTCGTACGATCCAGCCGCATCAAGCGAGACGAATCACGCCTCTCGATCGGCGTCTGCTCGATAAATTGCGGCGGCAGATCATAATCGAAGTCAGCGAGTTTCATAAGAGGCGCTGCTGTCCCTCGTCATCCGCTTCAGGAAACACAATATCCAGGTGCCGGTAGGCGTGCTCGGTGCAAGTACGTCCGCGCGGCGTACGGTCGATGAATCCCAGCTGTATGAGATAGGGCTCGTAGACGTCCATGATGGTGGCGCGGTCTTCGCTGATGGCGGCAGCCAGCGTATCCAAACCGACCGGGCCGCCGCTGTATTTCTCGATGATGATGCGCAAGAGCCGGCGGTCGACATCATCCAGGCCCAGATGATCGATCTCCATCAGCGCTAGCGCCTCGCGTGTTACCTCCAAAGTGACCACGCCATCCGCCCGCGCTTCAGCGAAGTCCCGGACGCGGCGCAGCAGGCGCAGCCCCACCCGTGGCGTACCGCGCGCGCGCCTGGCGATCTCCGCGGCCGCCTCCTGGCTGATTTCGACATTCAGCAGATCCGCCGCGCGTACAACAATCCCTTCCATGGCCGGCAGTTCGTAAAAGTCCAGGCGGAAGCGGGCGCCGAAGCGATCGCGCAAGGGCCCGGCCAGCAGCGCCAGGCGCGTGGTAGCGCCGATCACCGTGAAACGCGGCAGATTCAAGCGCAGGGTCTTGGCGGCCGGTCCCTTGCCAATCACGATATCGAGTACAAAATCTTCCATCGCCGGGTAAAGAATCTCTTCCACAGCCTTGCCCAGACGGTGCACTTCGTCGATAAAGAGAATGTCGCCTTCTTTGAGATGCGTCAGAATTGCCGCCAGGTCGCCCGCGCGTTCAATGGCAGGGCCGGCGGTAATGCGAATATTGCCTTGCGCTTCGTTGGCGATGACGTAAGCCAGTGACGTCTTGCCCAAGCCCGGCGGTCCATAGAAGAGGATATGATCAATGGCTTCGCCGCGCGCCGCCGCCGCCTCTATGATAATGCTCAAGTTCTCGCGTACCCGATCCTGGCCAAGCACGTCAGCCAGGCGTTCGGGCCGCAAGGCGACATTGTCGCGCTCGACTTTACGCTGCTGCCCGCTGACTACGCGATCCTCTGGTGGCATCTGTGGCTCGTCCCTGAAATGCGAGATAAGGTTGAGTATAGACTAGCAGATTGCGGATTCAATGCTTGCTTTACATACGCATTGCCAACCCTAAAACTAATTGCTGCCGCGACTGCGAAAGGACGCCGCCCTATGACCGCCAATCTGTACGTCTCCGCGCATCCATTGGTCAAACATAAACTGACGCTCTTGCGCGATACCACAACCGATCATCGCAAGTTCCGCGAACTGGTGCGTGAATTGGCGCTGCTGCTCTGTTACGAAGCCACGCAAGACCTGAGCCTGGAGCCCGCGCTGGTCAATACGCCGATGGGCGAAGCAACAGGCTCGGTAACTAATGAAGTTATCGGAGTAGTGCCGATCCTGCGCGCCGGATTGGGACTGGTGGATGGCATTCAGGAGCTGCTGCCGGCTGTGCAAGTATGGCATATCGGGCTCTATCGCGATGAGGCGACTTTACGCCCGGTCGAGTACTACAACAAATTGCCCGACGCGCCCACGGTGCAATTGTGCCTGGTGCTGGATCCCATGCTGGCGACCGGCGGATCGGGCATCGCG
Source organism: Anaerolineae bacterium (assembly GCA_021296115.1). Classification (GTDB taxonomy): domain Bacteria; phylum Chloroflexota; class Anaerolineae; order Aggregatilineales; family Phototrophicaceae; genus UBA6055. The sequence continues at coordinate 24,791 of JAGWBC010000003.1, forward strand.
ACCATCAACATTCTCAAGCGCTGGGGCGCCAAGCGTATCAAATTTCTGGGCATTCTGGCGGCCCCGGAAGGCGTACAGGCGCTTTCCAAAGCCCACCCGGATGTTCCCATTCATGTCGCCGAGCTGGACGAGAGGCTAAACGAAATCGGCTTTATTGTTCCCGGTCTCGGCGATGCCGGCGATCGCATGTTCGGCACCTGATGCTGCGGCTCTTTGCTTTTGTAATCGTATTCAATTCCGCCTTGGCCGCTACGCTGCTGGCGATTCCCTTGGCGCGACATTTCAGTTTTCGCTTTGGCGTCACATCGGTTCCCGGCGGGCGGCGCCAGGAACGTGTCGCCATGCCGAAATTAGGCGGGATGGTCATATTCCTCGGCTTTACGGTCGGCATAATTGTCGCCCAATTCGTCGCCATAGAACGGCAAGACCCTAATGAGATCACGCGTTTGTTCGGCCTGATTGCGGGCGGCGCTGTGATATTCATTCTTGGGCTGATCGATGACATCTTCGACTTGAACTATATCCAGATCTTCATCGGGCAAGCTGTCGGTTCGGGCATTGCCATCGGCTTTCAGATCTTTATCGAGTTCTTCAATAATCCGCTAACCGGCGCGCAAACCGATCCCTGGTCGCCCGTCATTACTGTAGCGCTGACCTTGTTCTGGCTGGTCTTGATGATGAATACGGTGAACTTGCTGGACGGCTCAGACGGTTTGGCGGGCGGCATTGCCCTGATCGCCGGCCTTGTACTCTTCTTTAATAGCGCGTTTCGCCTGACGCCGCCGCAGACCAGCGTGAGCTTACTGCCGCTGGCTTTGACCGGCGCATTAGTCGGCTTCCTTATTTACAACTCTTATCCGGCCCGCATCTATATGGGCGGCAGTGCCTGGTTTCTGGGTTACGCGCTGGGCGCCCTGAGCATCATCGGCGGCGCGAAAATGGCCACCATTCTGCTGGTGATGGGCCTGCCGCTGATGGACCTTGGCTGGCAGATGGTCAACCGCTTGCGCAGCGGGAACAATCCCTTTCGCGGCGATCGCGGACATTTGCATTTCCGGCTACAGGACTCCGGCTTGATGACGCCGCGACAGATCGCTTTGTCCTACTATGGCATTTGCGCGCTTTTCGGTTTTCTGACGCTGGTGACGACCAGCCAGATGTTTAAGTTTATCGCCTTCGCCTTCATGCTGATTTGCATCGCGATCGGATTCGTTGTGGTCGGGCGGATTTCGGCTTTGGACGAAGATTACAGCTCGTCATCGTAAGGGCCGTCGTCTGGGTCGCAGGCGTCAAATTCGTCCAGATCTTCGTATTCCAACTCGTCCGCATCCGGCGGTTCAGCGCTGCTGCCGTTCCTGTCGGCCTTCTGCGACGGTTTAGGCGCTGGACGTGTTTTGCTTGGTCGGCGCGAGCTTCTGTCAGGCTTCGTCGAAGCTGCACTGGCGCGTTTTGGGGCATTGACCTCAGCTACCTCAGTATCCGAATCCACTTGGAGCGGGTCGGCCGCCGCCGTCTTATCTGACCGTGTACTCATGACGAACGGGCGAGCGAAAGGCTCATCGTCGCTGTCGTCGAGGTCTTCATCCCAGTCATCGACAATGCCAGTTGGCGCGTCTTGCTCGGCGAAGGGACGCGCAAATGGCGCGACGGCAGGCTGGTCAGGGGTGGCAAGCCAGGTTTCGCCCGCTGATTCATTGCTAATCTGCCGCGGAACCTCTCTCGCGCTCTTATCTTCAGCATCGGGCAAGTTTCGCACGCTGGGGATTGGCCTTGAACGCGTGGAGAGCTCTTGGTCGGTACGCTCATCGGGCGGGGCGGGTCGGTCCAGATTGACTATTGCCACGGCTTGACGGCTGACGGGCTCTCGTCCAGGCGGTCCGGGGATGGGCAGCTTCATATCGTAGATTGAGGTAATTGCGGCAGCCTGACGCGCTCTGGAGTCTTCAGCCGATGTACTCCGCGCTTGTGATCGTCCGGCTTGAGCAGGCGCAGTTTCGCCGCCCTCTAGCGTAATCATTCTCCCATCGCGGAAGCTAGCGCTTCGGCTGGTGAAGCGCTCGATCACTGCCTCTATCGCGCCCAAGGCGAGCACACAGCTCATGTTGAGCAGCGTGATTTGCGCGATGATCAGCGTGAGGCCGCGCAGCAGTCCTTCAATGCCGAGCGCGATTGCGGGATTCGCCACAACCGACGTCCGCCACAGTACAAAGCAGAGCGCGGGCAGCGCCACAAAAAGTATGGACTTCCAGCGGGTTGTCAAATTCACCGGCAGCGCGGGGAAGCTGCGATTGGCAATAGTGAAGACGATATAGAGCCAGAGCCAGAAATCCGCTGTCGTCGTCAACGAGCGAATGGCGGCGCCCAATGCCTTTATGCTGCCCGGCATAGCCAGCGCCGTGATTTCGCTCGCGGGAAACAGGGTCGCCGAGATTGCCCACAGCGCCGCCAGCCCCGCCGCCAGTGGACTTAGCGATATCAGGATTAACTTAGCATAGCTGGCGCCCGGAGCCAGGCGAATCAAGCTAAGACGCAACTCGCTAATGTCCCGATCTTCGGGAAATCGCAGCGCGCCCTCCGCCCGCACTCTGAGCGCGCCCGCAGCCAGCCACAAGGTCAGCTCGTGCAGCACGATGCCGGGCAAGAATATGATGTAGTAGAGAACAGTCGTGATTTGGACATCATTGGTCAGCAGCCAGCCGACCTTAAAAATGTGCTGATGCAGCCAGCTTTCGATCTGGCGAAATAGCAGGACGAGCAGCCCCAGTCCAAAGGCCAAGGCGAGGAAATCCAGGTCTTTCAGATCACATTCCCTTGACTCTAGATGCGATTTCGATCAGCGCGGCAAAGTCATCAGCCTGCAAAGATGCGCCGCCAACCAGAGCCCCGTCTATGTTGGGCTGCGACATGAATTCTTCCATATTGCCGGGCTTGACGCTGCCGCCATACTGAATGCGCAGCGCATCGGCGACGGCATCGTCATAGAGCGCGCGAACGGTGTCACGAACGGCCGACTTTATGATTTCGTCCGCTTGTTCGCCGCTGGCGCTGCGTCCCGTGCCGATGGCCCAAATGGGTTCATAGGCGATGACAACCCGCCGCATGTCTTCCGCCGAAATGCCCTCAAGGGCCGCGCTAACTTGAGAACGCACAAATTCGACTGTTTCGCCGGCTTCATTTTGCTCCAGACTTTCACCTACGGCGATAATTGCTTGCAAACCACAAGCCAGGATGGCATGCGCTTTCTTGTTGACGTTTTCATCCGTTTCGTTGAGGAAAGCGCGGCATTCCGAATGCCCAATAATGACGTAATCTACCAGGGGCTGCAGCATAGCGGCTGATACTTGAGACGTGTACGCGCCACTTTCTTCCCAGTGCGCATCCTGCGACGCTACTTTCAAGGCGGCGCCTTCCAGCGCGGCCGCGACAGAGCCAAGCGCCAGGAATGTCGGCGCGACCACCCGTTCCACCTTGTCATAGGGCTGGATCATTGACGCAAGTTCTTGTACGAAGGCCACAGCTACCTTCGGTGATTTGTGCATCTTCCAGTTGCCTGCGATGATCGGTGTTCTGGACATTTCATGCTCCTCAATGGTCAGCCGATGTCAAGCGTATTCTATAGTGGCAGGCGGCATCTACGCTAGCTTGCAGGGGAGAGATTGAGTTATTGGTCCGCCAAGGCCGCGAGCCCGGGCAAAGTCTTTCCCTCCAGCAATTCCAGGCTGGCGCCGCCGCCGGTCGAAATATGCGACATTCGCTCCGCCAAGCCGGCTTGTTCGACGGCCGCCGCCGAGTCAGCCGCGCCGATGATGGTAGTTGCGCCCTTTACGGTCCGCTCGGCCAGCGCTTCCGCCACGCCGATCGTTCCGCGAGCAAATGTCGGCATTTCAAAGACGCCCATGGGGCCATTCCATACGATAGTCTCGGCATCCTGCAGCGCTTGCCGATAGCGGGCGACTGTGTCAGGCCCGATATCCAAGGACTGCCAACCGGCCGGAACGTCCGCGTCGGCCACAATGATCTTGTGTGCGGCGTCATTTCGAAAGCCATCGGCGATGCGCTGATCGGCGGGCAATTGCAGCTTGTCGCCAGCGGCTTTGAGCAAGTCGCGCGCGATATCCAGCGCCTCTTCCTCGACCAGTGAATCAGCCATGTCCCGTCCTTGAGCCGCGAAGAAGGTATTGGCCATGCCACCGCCGATTAGCAGCTTGTCAACCTTGCTCAGCAGCGCTTCGATGACGTCAATCTTGCCGGAAACCTTGGCGCCGCCGAGTATAGCAATGAAGGGCCGCCGCGGATTTTCCAGCGCAGTAGCCAGGTAGTCTATCTCCCGCTCAAGCAGCAAACCGGCACAGGCTTCAAGTTGCGAGGCGACACCTACATTTGAGGCGTGCGCGCGATGGGCGGTACCAAAGGCGTCGTTAACGTAGATGTCGCCATTCCGCGCCAGCTCGCGCGCGAATTCGCTCTCATTTTTGGTCTCGCCCGGATGGAAGCGCGTATTCTCAAGCAGAATGATGCCACCCGCCGGCAGCGCCGCGATCGCCTTCGTCGCTGTCGCGCCAATGCAGTCGTCCGCGAAAGCGACGTCGGTATCCAGCAAAGCCGAGAGCGCTTCCGCAACCGGCGCCAGGGACAGCTCCGGCACGCGCCGCCCTTTGGGACGGCCCAGATGCGACATCAGAATCACCGATTTGGGTTGGCCACCGAGGATATATCGGATGGAGGGCAAGGCAGCTTGTATGCGCGTATCGTCCGTAATGGTCCCCTTATCCAGCGGAACGTTGAAGTCCACCCGCAGCAGCACGCGTTTGCCAGCTAGATCGACATCACGAACAGTTTTCTTGTTCATGCCATCTGCTCCCGGAACCGTCAGACGGAAGGGCTCGCAAGACCTTAACCAAAAGCGATCCGCTTGCTCTGACGACCTTTAAGATTCAAGTAAAGCGGATTGGACTAGAGACGGTCGCCCACAAATTTGGTCAAGTCGGCCGTTCGGCAAGAGTAGCCCCATTCATTGTCATACCAAGTGATGACCTTCACCAGATTGCCGGCGACGTCGGTCGCCAAGGCGTCGATGACGCTGGAGTGAGGGTTGCCGATATAGTCGGTGGAAACCAGCGGCTCGTGAGAAACATCCAGGTAGCCCTTCATCGGGCCGGCCGCGGCTTCTTCAAAGGCGTCGATTAATTCAGCCTTGCTGGGTACACGGTCGACGCTGGCGACAAAGTCCACCAGCGAGCCGGTCGGCGTAGGCACGCGCACAGCCATGCCGTCGAACTTGCCCTGCAACTCCGGCACGACCAGCGCAACCGCTTGCGCGGCGCCGGTAGTGGTAGGGATCATATTCACGGCTGCGGCTCTAGCGCGGCGCAGGTCCGAGTGCGGCAGGTCGAGAATGCTCTGGTCGTTGGTATAGCTGTGAATGGTCGTCATGAAACCCTGCTGAATGCCGAAAGCGTCGTTGACGACTTTGGCCGGCGGCGCCAGGCAGTTGGTGGTGCATGAGGCATTGGACAAGATGTGATGAGAATCGGCATCGTACTTGTCTTGATTCACGCCGAGCACGATAGTGATGTCTTCGCCTTTGGCCGGCGCGGAAATGATCACTTTCTTGGCGCCCGCGCTGATGTGCTTTGAGGCGCTCGCCTTGTCGCGGAAGATGCCCGTGCTTTCGATGACCACATCCACGCCCAGATCGCCCCAGGGCAACTGCGCCGGATCGCGTTCCGACAGAGCCTTGATCTCGCGCCCGTCCACGATTAACGCGCCATCGGCAACCTCGACGGTCCCGGGATAAACGCCATAATTGGAGTCGTAGCGGAATAGATGCGCCATCGTGTTTAGATCGCCCAAGTCGTTGAAGGCAACCACATCGATTTCATCCGGATAATTCTCAATCGTCGCCTTTAGGACTTGCCGCCCGATGCGCCCGAAGCCGTTGATGCCAGCACGAATCGCCATTGTCGTCTCTCCTTGCTTCTACTCGCTTGAACACTGCACGATTGCAGCAATAGCTTAGTGCACAGTGAGTAATAATAACATGCTGAACTACGCTAGGTCTGCCGGGACGCAGCCGAATTTTGATTCGCGGATGTGTATATCGACTGTCGAAGCTGACACAGGCGCCAGGCCTTGCCCGCAGCATCGGCCGGGCGTAATCAAGCGCCGGTTGAACCACTCGAATAAGTGAGCAATTCCGATAGCGGAATGGACTTCATATTCCAGTTGTCGAGAAGCTCCACGATGGCTGGCAGCGCCAGCAAGGTAGCTTTCAGCGCGTGGTGCAGGATGATGGAGCCGGGGCGCAAATAACTCTCGTAGCTGTGCAGGATTTCTTTTACGCACTCTCTCGCGCAGTGATCTTTATCGGAAAACGGGCTTTGCGGCGCTTGCCCGCGCAAATGGGAATACATCGCGTATTCGGACGGCTGCGGGTACTTGCAATTATTCACATCTTTCTGATGCGTACAGATCGCGTCCTGCGAGTCCAATCCCCATAGAATCAGCGGCGTATTATACCGCTGCGACAACTCCTTTAGCTCGTCAGTGACATGACCGTAGGGCGGGCGAATGCCGACCGGCTTGAAATTGGCGCCGAGCGCGCGCCGCATCACGCGCAAGGAAGGCTCCATTTCTTCGTCAATCAATTGATCGACGCTGAAGCCATTGATGACGCGATGCGTATACAGGTGACAGCCAAATTCGTGCCCCATGTCGCGCAGGCGAGGGTATAAATTCTCGTGGGCTGCGGTAGGCCGTTCAAGATTATTGTTCACAGCATGCCCGACAGGGAACAAGGTAAGGCGGATATTGCGCCGATGAAATTCGCGGCAGATTTGCAGCGTATAGTACTCGCTCCAAAGGTCGTCGATGGTCAAGCAAATTCGGCGGGCATTGGTACGGACGCTGCGGATGATATAACCTGCGCCTCCGCTGTATTGGTCGTCGGCGCCATCGGAATGCGCCGACAGCGACAAACTGCTGCTCAACAGGGAACCGGTTGCCGCTGCCAGCCCCATACGAAGGAAGCGGCGGCGCGAGAGCAAACTGGCGCGTCTGTGGTGCGAATGGGGCATGGCGTCTACCTTGTCGTCGGCTGCTCGTTCGCTTCTGGCAGCCAGCATCAATTGACGGAGAGGACAGGCATAATGTTAGAGCGAGTTTGGCTCTTAGCTCACAACAATGCTCTAGTGTATACAGTAGGCAAAGCAATTGCCAATCCGTGAGTTATACCGTTTCTTCATTGGCAGAATGAACCGCAGGGAAATCAGGCGCCCCGTCTTTCCCAAAGCGACGACAGCAGGAGAATCACGACCGCGCCCCCAGCGCAGAACCCGCCGATAAAGAAACTGGCGTCAACAAAGAGCTGCTCCGGATAGAGCCGAATCAAGCTATCGCTATAGGGAAAACGCCAGGTGCCCGCCGCAAAAAAGATCTCATGAAATTGGTCGAAGGCGCTGTCCCAGGCTGCGACCGCCATTACGGCCAACGTCAAGACCGCGGCCAGCGTCAGGCAGGCGCCGCGTTGCAGCCCAGTCCTGATTTGACGTTTGGCGCTTGCGCCGGACCAGGCGGCATAGAGCAAGGCTGCGGTCGCAAGGGCGCAGACGGCAGCCAGCGCAAAGACCGCCGTGAGCACGTGCTTGACATCTTCCAGATGGCGCAGCTCGTTCGCGTTGAACAGCAGACAATTCGCAGCGGCGTCAGCGGGTTGCCAGCACTTCTGTGGCGGGATCTGTAAGTCTGCCAGCTTGGAACTGTCGGCCGAACCAAACAAGAAATCGATGGCATGCGTCCCGTAATCAAGTCGGTCTTGTGTCGTAAAGCCGTAGGGATCTGCCGGAAAGCCCGGACGCTGATACTCCAGACGCAGGAACTCGTGACTCAGCAAAAGCCGAACACTTGCCGCCACCAGCATGAAGGGCAGGGCTAGCGTGATAAGCCAGCCAATTGCCTGGCCGATTCCGCGCCCCTTAGTCATCAGCCAACAGAAATTCGGCGGCGCGACCCGCCAGCAAGAAGTCCAGGACAATGGAATCGACCAAGCGCTCCACCGGCGCCAGGTCGTCAGTGAAGATGATGTCGCTTTCCTCCAGCGGAACCAGCGCGGCGGCCGCCTCGTCCAGAATTCCGTAGAGGCGCCCATCAACCGAGTCTAGGCGATGCGCCAAATTCGCTTTTAGGTTGGCAGCTTTGGTGGACCGCCTGGTCGCTACCAGGATGGTGTTGAACGACTGTGGCACATCAAGCGCATATACGCTGGGATACACCTGCAGGAGCGTGCTGCTGAGCGCGTCTACCAGGCGCCGGTCGGTGTCGGTGCGCCCTACGTTGATGGCCACCACGCCGTCGTCCGTCAGGCGCGTCTTCACTTCCTCGAAGAACTCCACGGTTGTCAGGTGCCAGGGAATATAGGGCGGGCGATAGGCGTCAATGCCGATCACGCTGAATTGGCCTTCGAGCCGATTGAGCAGATAGCGCCCGTCGCCGACTCGCGTAGACAGACTGGGCATGGCGCTTTCGTTCATGCCAAAGAATTCCGCGCCCACTGCGACAATTTCCGGATCAAGCTCAATGCCAAGCATCGGGATATCGCCATAGATTTCGATGTGCTGCCGTGGAATCGTGCCGGCCGCCAAGCCGATCAGCAGCAGCGAAGCGACGTCATCCGCGTGAAAGGGCGGCTCGTTGAAATAGGGCGCCGCCAGAAAATAATCCCATGTGCCGCCGTAAAAGACCTCCGATTCGTGCCATTGGCTGTGAATGCCTTGCCCTTCGTTCAGGTAGAGGTAACGATAGCCGGCTTGGTCCTCCTGCACCTGGATATAGTTGTAAGCGCTCTCGCCGTCGTAGCGCAAGCGCGAGCCCGCTGCCGGCTGCCGCAGGGGGCCGTCGAGCACAGCCAGCGCCAGCAGCGCGATAAGGACCGGCATAGGCAGATACATAAAAGCCCGCCGCCGGTCGACGTGCAGCAAGGCGATGAAGGCAATCGCGAAGAGGAGGCCGGAGAACAATAGAAAAGTCCGCGCGGTTCCAAATTGCGGGATGGTGATCAGTACCGGGAGAAAGGTACCGAACAAGCTGCCCAGCGTGCTGATGGCGTAAACCTGCCCGGCGATCTTGCCGCTCGTTTCAATTTCAGTCACTGCCAGGCGAATGACAAAGGGCGAGACCGTTCCCAGCAGGGTCACGGGCACTGAGAACAAGATCAAGATGACCAGGAAAGAACCCAGCGCCAGCGCGGCCTCAGCGCCAAAGACGGCGTCCGCGGCGCCCGTTATGATGGGTCGCGCAATCAGCGGAATCAACGCGCTTAGGAAGGCGGCCCACAGTATGAACTGCAGCATCACCGCAGCGCGCGGCATTCTGTCCGCCAGACGGCCGCCCACGAAATAACCGACCGTCAAGTACAGCAGCATAAGGCCGATGACATTTGCCCAGACTAGATTGCTATTGCCGAATACATTGCCCAGCAGCCGCGATGCTGACAGCTCAATGGCCAAGGTCGTCATGCCGCTGAAGAATGCTATGGTATAGAGGTAGCGCTTGGCCATTTGCGTTTCGGCTCATAATGCCGGCGAGTTCAAGCAAGGACGCGGTGATGCGCGTCAGTCAGTCATTATGCGACCGAGAAGGCAAAAAATCAATGAAAGTACGCATTGCTGTTGCGACAACTGACCATAGGCATGGAATCGCTTCCGTCGCTGCCAAGGCGCTCGGCGTCAGAGTCGAACCCGAGAGTCCGCGCGTACAGTGTATCCTGGACGCGGGCTACACCTTCGTAGCATTGGCCGAGGGCAGGATCGCCGGCTTTGTCAGCAACTTCAATACGCGTGACGAAAAGGGCCACAGCCGATTCGAGCTTGATCTGCTAGGCGTCGCGCCTGCATGGCAGGGACGCGGGATCGGCGCTGACCTTGTCGAACGCAGTATGCAGGCTGCGCGCGACTCGAAAGCGACGACCCTTAGAGCGCTGGTCCGCTGCGACAATATGCCTATGCAGCGCATCTGCCGCCGCTGCGGACTTCAACGTTTTCAAAGCGCCTGCCAACTGTTGGTCAGCCGGTCCAAAGGGTCGGCCAGAGACTGTAGTCGTGAAATTCGAGCGCGGATAATCGCAGTTGATACCTTGACCTACAGCGGCTACTGGCTGGAGGGCGAGCTCAGCCAATGCGCTATCGATGCTGCCCGACAGTTGCTGCAGGCTCAGCCAGGCCGCGCGCAAATGGGAACAGTTGTCCCGCTAAGCGACCGGGCGACAATCGATCTGCTGCGAGCAAACTCCTTTGAAGTCATCGGCGATTTCGACTGGTGGACGCTTAACCTGTGAAGCGCGCGATCTTGAAGAGACTGTCGTTGTGAGCCGTGGCGCGGTCCAGCGCGATCTCGGTCAGCATTTTGCCCACCGTGGTGCTGAATTTGAAACCGTGGCCGCTGAATCCGGCGCCGATGGCCACATGAGCATGCTCAGGATGCTTGTCAACGACGAAGTGTTCATCCGGCGTCTGCGTGTAAATGCAGATTCGGCTCTCGCGTACTGGCGCGTCGGCGATTCCCGGAATGTGGTCACGCATAAATGGGCGCAAGGCCGCGACATTTTCGGCATCCGGTTCACGGTCGATCTCTGATGGATGCGAAAACGCCGGGCCGCCATGGAAGGCGATTTTGAAACCGGAGCCATCGTGCGAGGGAATGCCGTAAATCGCTTCCGGAAACAGGCTGCCGACATGGGCGATCCATACCGGGCAATTTTCAGCCTCAAAAGGACTCATATTCGTCGGCGCCATGAAGTTCAGTTGGCAGCGCAAGGGCGCGAGAGGCAGGTCCAAGCCAGTCTGCTCCAGCAGGCTCTTCGCCCAGCCGCCAGCTGTAACGATCAAGCTGCCCGCGGAATAGCTTCCATCCGCAGTCGAGACCTCGACGCCATCGGATTGCAACTCTATCGCGGTAACCGGAGTGGCGTCCTTAACAACGGCGCCATTGGCTTGTGCCAATTTGATATGACCGAGTACGGCTTTCGACGCTTTGACAAAGCCGCTGTCGGGCTGATAAAGCGCTTTGAAGCGGTCGACAAGACGGAATTGCGGAAACCGGCGCGCGGCCTCATCAGGCCTTAGCAGCTCATGTGGCAGGCCGCTTGCTTGCATCGCTGCGATTGTGGCTTCAAGCGATGCTTCCCCGGCGGGGCCAAAGTCTATGCCGCCCGTCTGAACGACCAACTGCTCGCCCAGCTTCTCCTGCAGGCTGTACCAAAGCGGGAACGTATCCTTAGCCAGCTCAACGTATTCGGGATGGTCATAGGCGTAACGAATGATGCGAGAATAGCCGTAGGAACTGCCCAGGCGATGATCCAGCTCGAACTGCTCCAGCAGCAGGACGCGCTGCAGTCGCTCGCTCAAATAGTAGGCCGCGGCGCTGCCCATCGCGCCCGCCCCGATCACGATGGCGTCAAATACTTGGCTCATCTCGCATGCTTTCTGTCGTCCGATGGTTAGAGGGGGCGCTCTTCCAAGGCAGCGGCGATGTCATCATCCTTGCGCACCACAATTGTTGGAATCTTGGCCAATTGTAGCATGCCGCGCAGTTCGCTTGAATCCAGGCGGGAGCTGAAAGATTGCGGATCGACAAAGACGCATATTGGGCGAATGCCGCGGCGTATCATGACTTGCGCTTCGTTGATCCAGTCCATGTCCAGCGACGAGGTAATGATCATCACCGTGGTTCCGCGCGTAAACTGATGCGTCTCCAGCGACAGCATTTCCCGAAGCGTATGGGTGGAGGTGCTGCGCGCTACCGCCAGCGCTTGAAGGACGCGTGTGAGCTGTCGGTTGCCGCGGTCCGGCTGGAGGATTTGTCGATAAGGCGTGTAGGCAGCGTAGCCGACGACGCGCTCGTCATCGATAAAGTGCTTGGCCAGCGAGGCGGCGATGATGGCGCCATACTCCTCAGTTGAAGGCGGAATGCGAAAGGTGGACGGCGCCAGGCCGCCGCTTTGCCGCATGCGCTGCGCAGCCGGATCCTCAACCAGCGAACTCGCGGAAAAGTCGCTGAACAGCCAGATGTCCACCAGCGGATCCAGCTCGAACTCTTTGACCATGATATCGCCGGTGCGCGCCGTCGATCGCCAGTGGATGCGGTTGATGCTGTCGCCGGGCACATAGTCGCGGATGCTGCTGGCGTTGGTGGTAATCTGGTGGGTCAACTGACGCTGCGCATCCCCGCCGGACAAGAAACCGACCGGCAGCTCGACTCTATTCAACTCCACTGTCATGGGATAGACGAGCAGGCGATCGGTGGCGCCGATGCGGCGTGGGGAACGAAACAAGCCAAATGGATCGCCGGAAACAACCGTTATCGGTCCCAACTGAAACTCTCCGCGGGCGGAGCAGACGGTGTTGACTTCCCAGGTATGTTCTCTGCCACCCACCAACGACGGAACGACATGGCTGGCTCTATGCCCGGGCAGGTCGGAGTGATCGCGGATTTCCAGCCACAATTTGGGGAATAGGCCCGTCTTGCGGACGCCGAAGGACTCTTGGAAGACACGGCCGACTTGTGAACGGCGCGTGCGGGTTGTGCGGCGCAGCGCGATGCCGCGCAGGGAGAGCCAGGTCCATACAAATGACAGGCACATGATCGCGCCTATCACGTAAGCAATATTGAATAACTCGGCGCGGCCGGTAAACAACGCCGTCAGCAGGCAGACAATCGTCAGAAGATATAGCGCGTTGCGGCGGCCGGGCATGTGACCTTATCGTACAGATGAACCGGGCACGGGCGTGTTTTGCAGAATGTCCTTGACGATAGTGCGGGATGTGATGTTCTTGATGCGCGCCGCCGGCCCCACGATGATTCGATGCGCCAGCGTGACCTCGGCCAGCGCTTTGACATCGTCCGGTATAACAAAGTCGCGACCGGTCATGGCCGCGCGGGCCTGCGCCGTGCGAAACAGCGCCAGTGAACCGCGGGGGCTGCTGCCGAGATAGACATCGCCGTGGCGTCGGGATGCTGTGATGAGACTGATGATGTACTGCTGCACTTCATTGGCGACGTAGACATCCTTGATTTGCTGTTGAGCGGCCAGCAATTCCTTCAATGAAACCACTTGCTGCAAGTTCTGTATCGGATGCTGATACTGCTGCGAAGCGAGAATCTTTAGCTCGTCCGCCGGCTGCGGATAGCCCATCTGAATGCGCACCAGAAAGCGGTCAAGCTGCGCCTCCGGCAAGGGAAAGGTGCCTTCATACTCGATGGGGTTTTGCGTCGCCATTATCAGAAAGGGATTGCTGAGACGGTAAGTGACGCCGTCTACCGTCATCTGCCCTTCTTCCATGGCTTCCAACAAGGCGGATTGCGTCTTGGGCGTGGCGCGGTTAATCTCATCGGCCAGCACAATCTGCGCCATGATGGGACCGGGACGAAACTCGAACTCACGCGTTTTGGGATTGTAGATCGAGACGCCGGTGATGTCGGACGGCAGCATATCCGGGGTAAACTGTATGCGGTTAAACGTGCAGCCGACGGCGCGCGCCAGGGACTTGGCCAACATGGTTTTGCCGACGCCCGGGATATCTTCCAGCAGAATATGCCCGCGGCAGAGCAATCCCAGCGTCGTCAGCCGAATTTCATTTGACTTGCCAAGGATGACTTGGCCGACGCTGTTCGTCACCCGTTCCGCGATTTCCTGCACGCTTGCTGTTGTTTGCCGAACCTGCGCCGTCCGCCGAGTCGCTGGGAATTGTTCGCCCATCAATTAGTATCCACTTGTGTTCGATTGCACAATCTGATTGCACTTAGTATAGCTGAATGCAGGTTTATAGTATCCCTCGCGAAACCTTCGTTTAAGATTCGATATGCCGTCGGCTTGCCGAACAGTCCTCAGCAAGTATAATGAAGCGCAGGCAGAAGCAATATGGCAACTTTGTCCTGGCATGGTTTCTGAACTGAACTGCCGGCTCTCACAGTCAGACCTTAGCAACGACATAAGCGTGGCGCTCCCACACAGCGGTTTACTTGCTGCATGCCGCAGGACAGTGGCAGACTGGCGTGGACTATTAACATTGCTTTGAAATAGTTGGCAATGCGCGGCCAAATTGTTCAGGTTCGTTCTTGCTGGCGGATTACAGGTAAGAGGGCAATGCTTTGATTGCGTCTCGTTCGGAAAGCATCGAAAAGCGACTGGATGCCTTGCGACTGTCCGGGTCGGACATACAGGCGGCCGCGGCCATAAGCGTTGACGGCCTGATGATCGCTGGTTCGCTGCCCGATGATCTGGCCGAGGAGCTTGTGGCGGCGATGTCGGCCGCGATGCTGGCGCTGGGTGAAAGGATCGCGCAAGAATTGGGGCGGGGCGCGCTCGATCAAGTTTTCATCAAGGGCGATACTGGGTATGTACTGATGGCGGCAGTGAACAACAATGCCGTGCTCACCGTTTTGGTAGGCGAGGAAGCCAAACTTGGCCTGGCCCTGCTCGACATGCAGCGGACGGCTGAGGCATTACGCGAGCTAGTCTGAATTCTTTGGGATAAGGCGCCTGCACAGCTTTGCTTGACATCATGATAGGATGGATGAGTTGACGTGAAACCGAAATACATCTTCTGCACGGGTGGTGTTGTCAGTTCGGTCGGCAAGGGGCTTACCGTCGCCGCCATAGGTCGAATTCTCAAGGCGCGCGGATTAAAAGTCGCCATTCAAAAGCTGGATCCCTATCTCAATGTTGATCCAGGCACGATGAGTCCCTATCAGCACGGCGAAGTGTTTGTTACATCGGATGGCGCCGAAACCGATCTCGATCTGGGACACTATGAGCGTTTTGTCGATGAGAACGTCAGCCGGCTATCCAACGTAACGGCCGGCCAAGTCTATCTGACCGTCATCGAGAAAGAGCGCAAGGGCGACTATCTAGGCGGTACGATTCAGGTGGTGCCTCATATCACCAACGAAATCAAACGCTGCATAAAGCTGCTGGGCCAGCGCACCGATGCCGACGTCGTCATCGTCGAGGTCGGCGGCACTGCCGGCGATATCGAAAGCCTGCCTTTCCTCGAGGCGCTGCGGCAGTTGCGCACTGAATTCAAGCGGCACGACACGATGTACGTGCACGTCACCTTTTTGCCGCATATCGGGGCGACTGATGAGCTGAAGACGAAACCGACCCAGCACAGCGTCCGCGAGCTTCGTGGCATCGGCATCCAGCCCGATGTGATCATCGCCAGGACCGATTACCCAGTGAATGAAGAGATCGTCAATAAAATCGCGCTGTTCTGCGATGTTGACCAAGACGCGGTCATTCCTCTGCAAACGGCGGACAATATCTACGCCGTCCCGCTTATGATTGAGAAAAGGGGCTTGGGCGACTACATTCTGGAGCGCATGCGACTGGAATCGGAACCGCCTGATTTACGTGAATGGGAAGCGATCGTCGGCAGGCGCCATGCGGTGAAGGAAAAACTGCGGATTGGAATTGTCGGTAAATATGTCGAACTGCATGACGCCTACATGTCCGTGAAAGAATCTGTATTCCATGCCGCCGTGCAGCAAGACCAGGATGTGGAAATTTGCTGGATTCACTCCGGCGAGTTGGAAAAGGGCAAGCGCCTTGACGAACTCGGCGAGCTGGATGGCATCATCGTCCCGGGCGGTTTCGGCTACCGCGGCATCGAAGGCAAGATTGCCGCCGCCAAGTTCGCCCGCGAAAACAAGGCGCCCTATTTGGGCTTGTGCCTGGGCATGCAAGTGATGTGCATAGAATATGCCCGCAATGTCTTGGGGCTGGAAGACGCCAACAGTTCCGAGTTCGATGTCAGCACGCCGCACCCGGTGATCGATCTGATGTCGGAGCAGCGGGCGATTACCGATATGGGCGGCACCATGCGGCTGGGCGAGTATCCCTGCCTGCTGCAACCCAATTCCGCGGCGGCGCAGGCATACGGCACGGCGCAAATACTCGAGCGCCATCGCCACCGCTTTGAATTCAACAACGACTATCGCGAAGTTTTCGCCGCCAATGGCGTTTACTTCAGCGGTTTAAGTCCGAATGACGTACTGGTGGAAATCGCCGAGCTGCAAGATCACCCATTCATGCTTGGCTCCCAATTCCATCCCGAATTTCTCAGTCGTCCAAATCGTCCTCATCCCCTGTTTTCAGCATTTATACAGGCATCAGCCGAGTACCGGGACGAAATGGGCAGGTTCCGGCAAGAGTCCGCTTGGGGCGTCGACTCGGCTTGAACGCAGCGCGGACAAGCGCGCCGCTTCAACAAGATCTTATAGCCCTGAGGATGAGATAACAGCGATGTCCCTACGTGACTTTATCACTGCGATTCCCAAGGTCGAGCTTAACTTGCAATTGACCGGCGCCTTGCGTCGTGAGAGTCTGCTGATGATCGCTCATCAGAACGGCATCCCGGCGCAGAATGAAGACTTTGACCATTGGATTGAGCTGCTCGATCAGCCAGACTACGCGCGCCTGGATGAGATCGCGCGAGAGGCCGGCAGTTGGGTGATGTATCCCGAGGACATCGCTCTCGTCGTCTACGACATGGGACTAGCGCTTTCCAAGCAGAATGTCCACTATGCCGAAGTAGCCGTCGCGCCGCCGGATTTCATCGGCTCCGCGCACATGAATTTCGACGCCTTCTTCGCAGCGCTCAACGATGGCCGCGACCGCGTCCTGCGCGCCTGGAAAGTCGATATTTCGTGGATTCTTTGTATCCCTTGGGACAATCCGCGCTCGGGAGACGATGTCGCCCGCTGGGCGACTGGCGCCGCCGCTCAGCTGGGCAATGTGGTCGGCATGGGTCTTGTTGGGCCGGAAGGCGCGCAGCCGGTGGGGCAATTCCGCCGCGCATTTGACACGGCCAGGAAAAAAAACATATATACCGTTGTCAACGCGGGCAGCAGCCTGGGTGTTGCGGGAATTGATGAGGCGCTGGCTGAACTGTCGCCGCATCGTCTGACGGACTCCTGGGGCATAGCCGGGCACAGCGCCACGCGCGATAGCCTGGCGGAAAACGGGATTCCGATTGTCGTTTCCTTGCATCGGGCCCTGCGGCTGGGACTGGCCGAGACAGCGGCGGACTATCCCTTGCGGCAGCTTCTGGACAGTGGCGTGCAGGTGCTGCTATCGTCAAGTATGCCGTCGTTGCTGGGGGCCGCGTTGATCGACGAATACGAATTGGCGCAAACCGCCTGCGGGCTGGAAATCGACGCGCTCGTTCAACTGATGCGTCAGTCTATCGAGCTGTCCTTCCTTGATTCGGAACGCAAGGACAAGCTGCTGCGGCGATTCGACCGGGAAGTTAAGACGGCGCGGCGAACGCTGTTGACTGGCGACTGAATCAGGCGGATAGACGCGTCTCGTTGCCTTGTTTGCCTAATCGACCGGCGTGACAGTGATGTTCCCGAAGCCGCTGTCATCGATGGGCAGCGTGATCAGCAAACGACTGCCGCTATCCACTTTGGCCCGCGCTTCGTGCCCCTTCACCGGCACTGATAACTCAACATGGCGCGTCACGGGACCAAATCGGCGTTCCTGCAGAAAATAGCGCGCGTCGGTCGGCGTCGCTTCGGGTTCAGTCCGTAGCGCAAGTGTCAAAACATTGGATTCCAGGCTGATTTCGATACTTTCCTTCGCCAGCCCGTCGATCGCCTGGGTGCAAATGTGGAGGTTTCCGTCGGCCTCGTACATGTCGAGCATCAGCTGTTCGGAACTGCTGGTGACGGTGCGGATGCCCTTTTCAACCGTCTTGGTAATCTGCTCGCCTAGATTCTGCAATTCTTTCATCGGGTCGAAACGTGATTCGTTTGTCATGGGAACTCCCAATTTAGCTGCCGCTCTTGAACCATTATACGTAGCGCGCCAGATTTTGTCGCAAGCCAACAGAGCCGACGATACGCGATGGCGCAGCAAGAGGCTTCTGCCGCGAGCGGCGACTTGGCCAGTCAAGCCCTATATAGGATCGAGTCATTGACATCGCAATTGTTTTGGTTATGATTCGCCGATACTAGTCGAACGAGTGAGACAGCAATGCCCAGAGTTGCTTACCAAGGGATACCTGGCGCCAACTCGGAAATCGCGGTGCGGCAGCACTTTGGCGACGATGTAGATCTGCATCCCTGTCAGCACTTTAACCATCTCTTTTCTGTCCTGCGGGCCGAAGAAGTAGATTTTAGCTTGCTGCCCGTCGAAAATGCTTTGGCCGGCTCCGTCAGCGGCGCGTACGAATTGCTCTTGGATCATGACGTGCGCATCCAGGCCGAAGTGATCTTGCACGTCCATCACGCCTTGCTGGCAAACCCGGGCACAACCCTTGACGATGTGACTACAGTGCGCTCGCACCCACAAGCTTTGCTGCAGTGCGAGCGCTTCCTGCAGCGGCACGATATGGAATCGGTTAGCTGGTTTGATACGGCCGGCGCCGCGCAAGACCTGTCGGAATCTCCGCAGCCCGGCGTGGCGGTGATCGCGTCAAAACTTGCCGGCAAATTGTACGGGCTTGATCTCCTGGCCGGTGATATCGAAGATGAACGTTTCAACTATACGCGTTTTCTCTTGATGGGGCATGGCGACCCGGAGCCGTCTGATTACAACAAAACCTCAATTGTCTTCGCCACTCGCCATCGCCCGGCGGCGCTTTACGAATGCCTGGGAGAATTCGCCAAGCGCGACTTGAATCTGACCAAGCTGGAATCGCGCCCGCGGCGCAATCGCCCTTGGGAGCCGCTCTTCTATCTTGATTTTGAAGGCCACTGGCAAGAACCGCGCTGCCAGGAATTACTGACGCAATTGCTGCAGTTGACCTCCTTCGTGAAAATGTTGGGGTCCTACCCGGCCGTCCGTTCCGGGACCGTAGGCATGTAAAGCGGGAGAAGCGCATGCAGAAACTCAAGGTCGCGATCCTGGGCGCAACGGGCGCCGTTGGTCAGCGGTTCATTCAGCTGCTGGAGGATCATCCCTGGTTTCAGGTGGCTGAGGTCATCGGCTCGAGCCGCAGCGCAGGCAAACGCTATGGCGATGCCGCGCATTGGGTGCTGGACGACAACCCGCCGGCAAGAATCAATGACATGATCGTCGGCGCGCTTGACGACAGGATAAAGTCGCCCTTGGTATTCTCCGCCTTGCCCAAAGAAGCGGCGCGACTCCGTGAGTTGGAGCTGGCGGAGGCCGGACATGTCGTATGCACCAACGCATCGGCTAATCGCATGTTGGCGGATGTGCCACTGCTGCTGCCGGAAGTTAACGCCGAGCATGTCGATCTGATCGGCCTGCAGCGCAAAGGGCGCGGTTGGAGCAGCGGCGCCTTGGTCGCCAATTCCAATTGCACGGTCATGCCGGTGGTGATGGCGCTGAAACCCTTGCTAAAGTACGGAATCCGCAAGCTGCATCTGGTCAGCGAACAAGCCGTCAGCGGCGCCGGCTATCCCGGTGTATCGTCCATGGATATGATTGACAATATCATCCCTTACGTTCCGGGCGATGAGGACAAAATGGAGTCGGAATCGCGCAAGATGCTGGGCAGCTTTACTGGCGATAGCATCGTCAACTTGACCAGCATCGTAAGCGCGACTTGCACACGAGTGCCGGTATTGGATGGGCACCTGGTGAATATTTCACTCGAACTCGACGCGCGGCCGTCGCTGTCGGATATCATCGATGATTGGGAGACTTACCAGGCTGATTCACCCGTGCCCGACTTGCCCAGCGCTCCCGATTATCCACTGCAATATCTGCAACAGATCGATCGGCCGCAGCCGCGGCGTGATCGCCAGGCTGGCGCGGGCATGATGACCAGCATCGGCCGTTTGCGAGAGTGTCCGGTCCTCGGCTACAAATTCGCCGCCCTGTCGCATAACACAGTCCGCGGCGCCGCTGGCTGCAGCATCTTGAACGCCGAACTTCTGGCTGTGAAGGGCTATATTGAAGGCTTCGCTTTGGCTGAGTCCGTAGTCGCGCTTTCGAAATAAGGTAGCGGTCTAGTCGTATTCGCCGCTTGAATAGACATATACCGCCGGCCCGACGTAGTCGCCATTGCTCCAGTCGTATTCGCTGCGCGCCCATTCAAAGAGCCAGTGGGCGTCGGTCACGGTCATATTGACGCAGCCGTGGCTCCGGCGGAAACCGAATCCATCGTGCCAATAGGCGCCGTGCAGCGCGATCTGGTCGTCAAAGAACATCGTCCAGGGGACTTCCTGCAGGTAGTAGAAATCGGGCTGATTATACGCGCCGCTCATGAGCTTGCGGGTGAAGCGCACATAGACGTGGAATACGCCCTCGTTGGTGGGCCACTCCTCAAGACCGGATGAGATTAGCGTGGCGAATACCGGTACCTCGTCCTCATAAGCGATGGCAACCTGTTCATAAAGATCGACGCTGACCCACTTGTGGGTATCGACCGCTTCGGGCCTATCAATCGGCAGAATCTTGGCCACTTTGAACTGGTGTACCCATTCGTTAGCGCCGATCTGATACCAGTCATAACCATCAACAGGCACGGTGTCATAAATGTAGACACGAGTGTAACGATAGCGGAAGGGATTGTCTGGCGCTTGGGCGCCGCCGGGTGATTTGGCGCCGCGCAAATGCTGCAGCGTCCAGGCGACGGTAAAGGGCAGGGCATCGTCACCCGTCGGCAAGAGCACGCCGGCAAAACGCGACGGCGTCACGCTTTCGCTGAGCAGCTCCGACCGCACCCATTCATTATCGCCTATGCGCGTCCATTCCCCGTGCTGCTCGACCACGGTGACAAAGGTATAACCCGATCCGTAGCTTTCGCTCGCTTCGCTGTTTGGCGCGCTATGGATCGCAAAGGCGCCATCAATTTGACGGTAATCGCGGTCACCGATCAGGTTCTCGTCAATTTGCAGCGGGCGAACATTCGGCCAGCGATGCGCTTCTATCGTGCTCGCGTCGATGCCGCAGCCAGCCGGCGGGCAGGCGCTCTGCGCAAGCGCGCTGGAATAAACCAACAAAAGAAAAACGGCACAAATCAGGATTCTTATTTGATTACGCATGTCCAAATCTCGCCCTTGCCAGTCTACTACCCATTTAACTCGAGAACAGCCTGGTATTCAAGCGGATTTTCCCTCCCGCGCGCTGATCGCATAAGAATCGTAGGCTAGCGAAGGCTATTGCCGGGCAGCCAATGTTTGGCCTCTCCATTTCCGCAACTGCGATCATTATGCCTCAGGATATGAATTCGATATGGTAAAATCTCGGCGACCAAGCGCGGCGACAAAGGACAGCTTATGAACATGCTCGGCATTGATATCGGCGGATCGGGAATCAAGGGCGCCATCGTCGACACAGAATCCGGCGAGTTCGCCAGCGAGCGACTGCGCATTGACACGCCCCAGCCGGCCACACCGGCGGCAGTTGCGGCAGCAGTCTCCGAGATTGCCGCTTATTTCCAATGGACCGCTGCCATCGGCTGCGCCTTCCCGGCCGTTGTCCAGCATGGTGTGACCATGACCGCCGCAAATGTGGACGACGAGTGGATCGGCACTAACGCGAGGCAAATCTTTGCGAGTCAGACTGGTAATCAGGTTATCGTTCTTAATGATGCCGACGCCGCCGGCATCGCTGAAATGAAATTCGGCGCCGGCAATGGCCAGGCCGGGCTAGTTGTGATTCTGACGCTGGGCACTGGCGTTGGCAGCTCGCTATTCATAGACGGCCATCTGGCGCCGAATACTGAATTTGGCCACTTGGTCATTCGTGGCAAGGCGGCCGAATTGCGGACGTCGGATCGCGCCCGGCAAGCCAAAGGCTATAGCTGGAAACGCTGGGCTCGGGCGCTGTCGGAGCACCTGCAATATATTGAATTCCTGATGTCGCCGGATCTCTTCATCATTGGCGGCGGGGTCAGCAAAAAGTCGCAGAAGTTCTTACCTCTGATCGACTGCAAGGCGAAGATCGTTCCGGCCCAATTGCGCAATCGCGCCGGCATCGTCGGCGCCGCCTCGGCCGCCGCGGACCTGACACGAGTCTAAGTTTGCAGGCCAGTCTACTTGTCTTCGGTGGGCTGAAAGACTCCCCATTGCCGGTTGTGGTAGAGTAGGGGAAGCTTGTCATCGGTCCAGCCGCCTTGTACGACCCGGCCAATGAACATGGTATTCTCGCCGACATCAAGGGTGTGCTCGAGCGTACACGAGAGCCAGGCCATCGCATCGGGAATGATGGGGTCTCCCAAGTCGGTAAGGTCGCAGTCCAGGCCGTCAAAGCGCTCTTGCAACCGGTCGTCGAAATAACCGGCGAATCGCTTGCCTAAGTCAAGCTGCCTGTCCGATAGAATACTGACGGCGAAATGGCCTTCGTGAGCCATATACTTGCGAGTATCAGGACGATTGGCGATATTGAGGCAGACCAGCGGAGGAACCTTGCTGACGCTAGCGAAGGAATTGACCGTAATCGCCTGCCAGTCATCGTCCGAATTGACGCTCACAACCGTAATTCCGGCCGTCCAGCAGGCGAGTATATTCTTAAATCCTTGACCGTCGATAATGCTCATCACACCGTCCTTTCCGACAGCGCCATTCTAATGGGAAGCGGCGAGAATAGCACGTGGTAAACCGGTCGGGTAGCGGCCGACTCGCGCACCGAGCATCTCGCCGAACAGTTGATTAGAAAAGTAGCGGAGAATAGACGAACCCAAATGCTATCAGATGTTCCCACATTTCGTCGTGTTAAGCGGGCCTACGCCGCCCGGCTGATTCACAGCGCTCTTACGAATGAGCGCGGCCCCGCCTTGCTGGAACTCATAGAGTATGACGATAAACACTTTCGCGCCGTGTTCGCCTCCAGCTATTTTCAGCCGGCAGCCGGCCATGGCGGCCCAAGCAAGTCGCAATGGAATACACTCAAGAAGAAACTCAAACGGCGTGACCGATCTATCTTCGTGTTTCGCGCGCATGGCGAACTGGATGGTGAAGCCGCCGCATCAGCCGGCAAGTATTTTCTTGACTTCGGCTTCATGCGGATGTGAGTTCGTCCCGTCACTTCCTGAAATCGATGAAACGATAACCAACGCCGCGTTCGGTGATGATGTAATGCGGGTCCGCCGGATCTTCTTCGATTTTCTCGCGCAAGTAATTGACATAGAGGCGCACATAATGGGCTTCATCGCGGTATTCGTAGCCCCAGACCTTTTGCAGCAGCTGATCGTGCGGCACGGTCCAGCCAGCGTTGCGGATCAAATGGTAGAGCAGCCGGTACTCGGTCGGGCGCAGCTTTACCGTTTCGCCAGCGACTATCACTTCGCGCTGGTTGAAATCGACGCTTAGCCGATCGTCGATTCGGAGGATGGCATCTTCGGTAGTTGGCTTTTCCAGCCGGCGGAAAATCGCTTTGATTCGACTGGAAAGCTCACGAGGGCCAAAGGGCTTGGTAATGTAATCATCGGCGCCCAACTCAAGGCCATAGACTTTGTCGCTCTCCTCGCCCTTGGCCGTCAGCATAATGACCGGAATATCCGAGAACTCGCGCAGCATTCTTAGTGTCTCGAACCCGTCCAGGTCAGGCATCATGACATCCAGCAGCACCAGGTCGGGCAGTTGCGTGCGGATAGCATCCAGCGCTTCCAATCCGTTGTGCGCCTCGACCACGCGATGGTCTTCCAGTTCCAGGTTCATGCGAATGAAACCAATCATGCGCGGCTCGTCATCCACAACCAGGATGATCTTGCCTTTAGGCTTGGGGTTGACGCGGGCGTTCGGGATCATGGCGCGCTCCAGATTCTAGCGGGTGCGGACGGCGTTCACGGCTAGCAAGTGCGGCGGGGCCGTCTAATCTGATGAGCCGCCACCGGGCGCCTGAAAAACAATGGCTGATATGTTGTCAATTCCGCCACGGTCGTTGGCTGCTTTGACGAGACTATCGCAAGCTTCTTGCGGCGAAGCAGCTTGCAAGGCAACTTGCTTTATCGTGTCGTCTTCTATCATATCCCAGAGGCCGTCGGTGCAGATTAGCACCAGCCCGGAGGGCGGCAGCGCCCGCACCAGCCGCTCCATTTTTAACTCTTCATTCTGGCCGATGGCGCGATATAGCACATTCTTCTGCGGATAATTCTCCGCTTCTTCCGGCGTCAATTCGTTCATCTCAATCAAGCGTTGCACCAGCGTATGGTCGGTAGTGAGCTGTTCGATCTTGTCGTCGTGAATCAGATATGCGCGGCTGTCGCCAACATGCACCAAATAGGCCAGATTTCCTATAACGGCGATGGCTGATAGCGTTGTGCCGCCGCCCGGCACGCGCTTTATCACAGCGTGATTAGCTTTTTCAGAGGCGGCGATAAGCGCCTCAAGCACGGTGGGGCTGTCGCCGGCATTGAAGTTGCGCAGCAGCGGCACATATATCTTGTCCAACATTTCCGAAGCCAGAGTCTGCACCGCGATGCCGGCCGCCCGTTCGCCGTCAAGGTGACCGCCCATACCATCAGCTACCACGAAAAAGCCGAAATCCGGGCGGTTGTCGACGGTGATCGAATGCCACTGCATGCCAAAGCAGGCGTCCTCGTTATTTTTGCGCATCAAGCCCACATCGCTGGCGATGCCATAGCTCAGCGCCTGTCGCTGCCGCGTGAGAATCGGTTTGGGCGCGGGCGGCATGGCGCGCTTTGGCGTAGCACGTGGCGCCGGCGCGTCTTCCACGACAGGCTCGGGTTCAGGCATCGCGTTCGGAAGGGTCTGCGGCTCGTTTGGTTGAGCTTCTGAGGGTGCGCGCTCTGCTTCCTCCTCTGCCTGAAGGGGCTGCCCTGGCGCCAGATCAAGGACTTCAGCGTCAATCATCCCCGCTGCTTCATCCGGCTGCGCCGGCGCTTCTCGAATAGGAGTATCCGCCCCTTGCGAGCGAGCAGGCGTGACATGAGAAGCGCGCCGCGATGATGTGGTACGGCCTGTGTCTGGGTTGGGCCTACCAAACAGCCTGCGAAGAAGGTTCATTATGTCTGCCTGCCGGGTATCCGCGCAATAGCAGGGCAAAGCTCCCTGCGGAAAGCAACTTGCACAATTATATTTTACCAAGTAGATTGGCGCAATCATTGCCTTGAGCGACTGGCCGCAGCATGCAGCTCCAAAGCTCGCCCCTATCGATATACCTGCACATTCCCTTCTGCAGTACGCGCTGCAGTTATTGCGCCTTCAACACCTATACCGATCTCGCTCAGCTAATACCGGCCTATGTGGACGCCCTCGGCCGTGAGATAAGCGCTGCCGCGGCCGGTGCTCCCCAGCGCGAAGTTCATACCGTCTATGTCGGCGGAGGAACGCCATCGCTGCTGACGGAGCGCCAATTCGAGCGCTTGCTTTCGCGCCTGCACCATGCCTTTTACTTTAGCCCCACATGCGAGATCTCGCTGGAAGCCAATCCGGACGACCTGGATGCCGGCTACTTGCGCTCGTTGCGAGAGCTGGGTTTCAACCGCCTGAGCATCGGCATGCAATCGGCAAATCCCGACATTTTGCGTCTCTTCGAACGGCAGCACGATGTATCGGCGGTTGCCAGCGCCATGGAAGCCGCGCGACAGGCGAAATTCGACAATGTCAATCTGGATGTCATATTTGGCTCGCCTGGGGAATCCCTGGCAAATTGGGCGGATACAGTCGGGACGCTGCTCGACTTTGAGCCCGATCATGTGTCGATGTATGGATTGGAATTAAAAGGCGGAACGGAACTCCGATTACAAGTGGACGCCGGCGCACTGCCGCAGCCGGACGATGACGACTTTGCCGACATGTACGAATTTGCGTCGGAGACAATGGAACGCGCTGGATACAGACAGTACGAAATCAGCAACTGGCGCCGCCCCGGCAAAGAATGCCGACACAACCTGCAATACTGGCGCAATCTTCCCTACCTGGGGCTGGGCGCCGGGGCGCATGGTTTCGCCGGCGGCTATCGCTACTCGACCATCACCGCGCCACAGCGTTACGTCGACGCTCTGACGGAGCAGCCGTCTACAGCAATGGAATTTCCGCTGACGCCGGCGGTGGCCAAGCACACTCTCGTCGAAGAGCCAGCCGACCTCTACGACACGATCATGATGGGCTTGCGTCTAACCTGTGAAGGGATCAATCGATCGCGCTTCAAGCAGCGATTTGGTCAAGACTTTGTAGCGATGTTTCCCGATGCGGTCGACCGGCTTGTCTCATTAGGACTGCTGGAAGCGCATAGCGACCGCTTACGCTTGAGCCCAGCCGGCCGTCTGCTAAGTAACGGCGTTATTCGTGAATTTGTAGCGGGAATTACTGTATAAGCCGAAGTTCAGCCTGGCGTAAAGCGGCTATATCTTCCGAGGCAGTGCAGAGCATTGCGACCCGCAGCTGAGCGATAAACTCGCGGATCATCTCATCGACCGCCTCGGCCGATTGGCTGGCGGCGCGCAAGAAGGGGCTGGCCAAACCGGCCAGGTCCGCGCCCAGGGCGAGACATTTGGAAATGTCGATGCCGTCGCGCAAGCCGCCGCTGGCGAATACCGGCAGGTCCGGAGCGGCCGCGCAAGCGTATTGGATGGCGTCGGCGGTCGGAATGCCCCAATCGGCGAAGGGCGCGCGATGATACTCAACCTCGCTCCAGGACGTGCCGCCGGCGCCGGCCACGTCAATCGCCGAAACGCCGGCCTCAGCGAGTGCTCGCACGGCCTGTTTCGAAAAGCCCCAACCTACTTCTTTGGCAATCACCGGTACCTCAAGTCGGGCGCAAACCGCCTCTACTTTGCCTAGCAAGCCGGCGAAATCGATATCGCCTTCCGCTTGCACCGCTTCCTGCAGCACATTGAAGTGCAAGATAAGGGCGTCTGCGCCAACCATATCCACCGCCCACTGACAATGTTCGAGGCCGTAGCCATAATTCAGCTGTACCGCGCCTACGTTGGCGAAGAGCAAAATGTCCGGGGCGATGTCGCGAATGGCATAGCTGTCAGCCAGTCCGGCGTCTTCGATGGCGGCGCGCTGCGAGCCCAGGCCCATCGCGATACCGTGCCGCTGCGCCGCTTGCGCCAAATTGCGATTTATCGCTCGCGCCATATCCGTGCCGCCGGTCATGGACGATATCAGAATCGGAGCAAGCAGTCGCTTTTCA
>JAGWBC010000145.1:0-783 GCA_021296115.1 Anaerolineae bacterium
CGCTGGGGCTGTCGATTGTCGCCGAAAACGACGCGCCCTACTCGCCGCAGATCTACGCCGCGGTGTATCGCCATCTATTGCAGCATCGCCACATTGAGCAAGTAGACCTGCGCCGCCCGCTACCCGCTGCCACATCGGTATACGATGGTCTGGACGCGCTGCCCCAACTCCGCGCCACAGCAGCGGAAGCGGCGGACATCATCGCTGCGCTGGAAGCCGCGCCACCGGAGGGCGATCGCGCTTGGTACGACGTCTACGACGTCCGTTGAAAGCACTTGGCGCGTTCGTCGGGGATCACGGCAAAGACATCAATTTCGAAATCAGCGTAGGGTTTGCCCAGCGCGCTGATCACTACGCCGGTCGAGCAGGGGTGGACATCGGGCATGTGCCGCGCCAGCACCGGATACACCAAATCGCGATAGGCGGCGTCGGTCACGTAGGTGGTGATTTTGCAGATGTCTTCCATACGCGCGCCGGCCGCTTCCAGGATGATCTTGACATTCTTCATGGCGTTGTCGGCTTGGGCGGCCGGGTCGCCTTCGCCAACGAAGCCGCTGCCGTCCATGGTCAAGCCGGTCTGCCCTTCGACGAAAACCAGATTGCCCGCGCGCACCGCTTTGCAGGTCCGGTAGTCGATATCGGGGAAGATATCCCCGCCCTTGCTGGTCTTGGGCATGATGCGTTGATGCGCCATTTCTTCACTCCTTGGTAGACTGATTTGTCAGGGAGTATACCGAGTGCCGCCTTACATGGCTTCAGCTTGCTGTCACTGGGTGTGGACAA
>JAGWBC010000145.1:964-13990 GCA_021296115.1 Anaerolineae bacterium
GCCATCGTCGGCACGGGATCGCGCGCTGGCATGTTCATCGACGCGATCGCGCAGACCTACACGGAATCCGCCGAGTTAGTCGGCCTTTGCGACCTCAGCCACACGCGCATGAATTGGCACAATACTCAACTGCGGCAGCGCGGATTGACGCCGGCGCCCGCCTACCACGCCGATGCCTTCGAGCGCCTGCTGGACGAGACGAAGCCGGACACGGTCATCGTCACGACGGTCGATGCCTGGCATCATCATTACATCGCGCGCGCGCTTGACCGGGGCTGCGATGTCATCAGCGAGAAGCCGCTGACCACCACGCTCGACCGACTGGAGGCGATAGACGCCGCCAGAAAACGCAGCGGCAAGTCTCTGCGCGTGACTTTCAACTATCGTTACGCCCCGGCCTACGCTCGCTTCTGCCGGCTCATCGCGGAAGGCGCGGTGGGCAAACCCCTGTCGGTCGACTTTTCCTGGCTGCTGGATACCAGCCACGGCGCTGATTATTTCCGGCGCTGGCACCGCGAGAAGGCCAATAGCGGCGGGCTGCTGGTGCACAAGGCAACGCACCACTTTGATTTGGTCAATTGGTGGATCGATTCCTTTCCGGCGCAGGTCTTCGCGCTGGGCGACTTGATGTTTTATGGGCGCGACAATGCGGCGGCCCGCGGCGAGCGCTATGCGTATGAGCGTTACACCGGCGTCGCGGCGGCGCGGGACGACCCCTTCGCGCTCTTCCTCGATGAAAAAGAAGCCTACAAAGGGCTCTACCTCGATGCCGAAGCCGAGACCGGCTACCTGCGCGACCGCAATGTTTTTGGCGAGCCCATCACCGCCGAGGACACCATGACCGTCACCGCGCGTTACGCCAACGGCGCGCTGCTATCTTACTGTCTGGTGGCTTACGCGCCCTGGGAGGGCCTGCGCGTGGCCGTGACCGGTACACGCGGACGGGTCGAGATGGATGTTATCGAGAATGTCACGCATCTGAAATCCGACAGCGCTTCGGCCGCCGCCAGCAAGGGCGCCTTTAAGCAGACTCAGATTCGCGTCTTTCCCATGTTCGGCGAGCCCTGCGAGGTGGACGCGCCGCGCGTCGAGGGCGGGCACGGCGGCGCTGATCCGCTGATGCTGGCGCAACTATTCTCGCCCGAACCGGGGCCGGATCCGCTGCGGCAGGCGGCCTCGTTTGTAGATGGCGCGGCCTCGATCCTGGTCGGCATCGCCGCCAATATGTCGATCGAGACGGGCGAGCTTGTGGATGTGGCGGAGTTGTTTGACTTTGCGAAATGTTGAGGGTCTTCAAGCTCAGTTCTAAGTTTATTCTGTAATTAGGCGGGTTTTACGCGCTGATCGGCTAAATCCAGTGCAAGTCCACGACATACAAAGCGTGTGCCAATTTCTTGACATATTCCTGTTTCTACGCTATTAACGCGAATTATTAGGGGCTATTTTCCTTGACAATTGCCCTACAATATAAGTAGTGGGGTACGGTAGGTCAGTTTACGGGATTCCTGTATACCACGGAATTACATGTGGCGTGGCCCTACACACTTTCATCCTTATGGTCTGCAGACACCGCAATCACTGACGACCGTATCGCCGGCCGATTAGATAAGAGAGTAGCCAAGATGAATGAGGAAAAGACGCCTCCGGCAAAGCGAAGTCGATTCTTCTCGACAGCAATCGTGCTGATATGGACCATCACGATGCTCGCTGTTGCGCTGTTCCTGATGAGTACAGTCGTCGTCCGTCTGGGAGTATAAATGACTCCCGGCTTGGAGCTTCTGGCCGCTTTTATCGGGTCAATCGCAGCATTAGCGTCGGCCCTTTTTGTCTTCTACAAGTGGGCAGTAGATCAGGAAAACGCAAAGAACGAACAGCTTCGCCGTGAAATCAAAAGCGAGATTCGCGCCGAGATATATCGAGAATTGCTGCGCCTGAACGTGCAATGGCTTTCAAGCAACGAGTCGCAACGCCAAACCATAAACCGCTTGTCGGGCGAGCTAGATGATGATTCTGAAGACATGCTTTAGCAGGTAAACGATCAAGAAACGAGTCAGTCCCGGTAAGTCCACGTCAGATATGATTGCGCAAATGAAGTGGGCGAGCCACTGACTCGCCCACGCATCGTTTGCCGTGATTTGCGCTTAACGATAACGCGAATCCGCGCCCGTGCCCCACATATCCGGATCAGGACCTAACTTCGCCTTGAGATCGGCAGTGGCGTCGTCCAGTCGCTGCATCGTCTCAGCGGACAGCGAGAGATTCCCGGCGACGACATTGCTCTCCACATGCCGCGGAGTGCGCGCGCCGGCCAGGACGCAGTCGACGGCGGGTTTGTGCAGCAGCCAAGCCAGCGCCACATGCACCATCTCCTGCCCGATATCGGCGCTGATCTGACCTATCGCCTCGACCGCGGCGAAGGTCTCGCTTTCAAAGCCGGAGGTGTCATGGCGCGAATCGCGGCGGTCGGGCCGGAAGTGGCGCGTGCGCGTGCGCGAAAAGGGCATCTCGTCGGCGCTGCGATAGCGGCCGGTCAGCAGCGCCTGATTCAGCGGGCTATAAGGCAGGATGCTGATATTTTCCTCGACGCACTGCGGCTGAATGTCGAACTCGATAGCGCGCCACAGCAAGCTGTAGGGCAGCTGATTGGCTTCGTAGCGCCCGCATTGCAGCATGTCGGGCATGTCCTGCACGCCGAAGTTGCTGACGCCGATGACGCGGATCTTTCCCTCGCGCTTTAAGTCGAGCAGGGTCGACATGGAGTCTGCGAAGGCCACATCGCGGCTGGGCCAATGGACTTGGTACAGATCGATGACATCGGTCTCGAGGCGCTTCAAGCTGCGCTCGCAAGCTGCGCGGATAGCCGCCGGCGCCAGGTTCTTTGCGCTGACTTTGCTGGCGATGACGGCTTCTCTACGCCGGCCTCGCAACGCGCGCCCCAGCATTTCTTCCGAGTAGCCGTCGCCGTAGCCCTCGGCGGTATCGAAGAGGTTGATGCCGGCATCCAGCGCCGCGCTGACGGCATTGATGGTGTCGCTTTCTTCTTGCGCTCCCCAATAGTCGCCGCCAACGATGCCCCAGAAGCCCACGCCGATCGGCGAGACCATCAACGAAGAATTGCCCAATTGTCGCATCTGCATAAATTTTCTCCCTATGAGCCCCAACCATATCGCGCGAGTTTACCAGCCGCCTGGCGGCCGCGAAAGTGGCTCTCGTGCGCACAGACGCGTTGAAGCTTCGACCAAGTGTGTGTGAGGCAGCCGCGCCTGAAAACCGGAGCATGCGCGCCGATTATGGGTAGCACCCGCTGTTGACGCTGCAGAAAGCGGCGCAGCGGGCTGTACTCAGGGTAATCGCATCAAAATGATAGCGGCTGAAAAGGCGGGAATCTAAACTGAAATTAACTACAGAGGGCGCAGAGAGCACAGAGAAAAACAAAAATATGTGTTCATGTCTTATTTGAACTGTGATTTGTGGTGATAAATCACAGTTCGCTAGTGACTGTTGCCTATTCCCGTCTAAACTCCTACGAACTCTGTGTCGGAGGGCTGCGTCTACGCGCCCCTCTGCGCTCTCTGTGTTGAAATATATTTTGATGCGATTGCCCTGGGGCTGTACTCCCGGTTGTTGTATTCGCCGGCGGACTGAGTTATTCTTACGTAGATTCTGTGTTGTTAACGAATTGCCAACGCGCAGATTCTATACTCAAACTTCACGGTTCAACTAGGAGAAAGATCATGAACAAGTTTAGGTCAGGGCGCTTGATGCTGTTGCTTGCGCTTGTCAGTACGCTGCTAGTCATGCTTGTCCCGGCGAGCATGGCGCAATTGGACGATATTCCACGTGAGAATACACTGGTTATCGAGAATATCAGTGTTCGTAACCCGGCGCCGGAAAACTTCAATCCGCTCGCGAATGGCTCGCTGGGCCATGCCGGCATGAACCAGGTTGGCAATGAATCCCTGTTCTATTACAACTATGAAACAGGCGAACTGGTGCCTTGGTTGGCGGAGAGCGCCGCCTTCAACGACGACTACACCGAGTTGACAATCAATCTGCGCGACGGCGTGCAGTGGAATGACGGCGAAGCGTTCAATGCTGACGACGTCCTCTATACGCTTAACTTCTTGATGGAAAACCGTGACGCTCGCTTCAGCGACCGTCATGCCGATTTCGTCAGCAACGTAGCTGCGCCGGACGATTTGACTGTTGTCATCACGCTCAACGGGCCCAACCCGCGCTACCTGTTCAACGCCTTTGGGGTTGGCATCTACTGGTCAACCTATATCGTGCCGGAGCACATCTACTCGATGCAGGAAGATCCGCTCACTTTCAGCAACTTCGATCTGGATGCGGGTTATCCGGTGGGCACCGGCCCCTATCGCCTGGTCAATTCCAACGAGACCGAGTCGGTATGGGATCGCCGCGATGACTGGTGGGGCGCCGCGACCGGCTTCAAGGACCTGCCTGCGCCGGAACGCGTTATCTTCCTGGCGGCGGGCAATGAAGAGCGCCGCGCTGCTATGGCAATCAACAACGAGCTGGATACCATGTGGTTGATGGGCCGCAGTACCTTCGAGACGGTGGTCGCCCAAAACCCGTCGGTCACCGGCTGGTACAGCGAATTGCCCTACGCCTACCTCGATCCCTGCCCGCGTTATCTGGTTGTCAACAACGCAGTCTCGCCCTTTGACAATGCCGACCTGCGCTGGGCGATGAGCTACGCCATCAATCGCGATGCCTTGGTGGATATCGCTTGGGAAGGCATGACTAGCACCATCAACTGGATTATGCCCGGTTACCCGCCCTTGCTGGAGTATATGGACGCCAGCGCCGATCTCTTTGAAGCGCATCCCACCCTGGAGCAGAACCAGGACAAGGTCGATGAGTTGATGACCGCCAACGGCTTCACACGTAACAACGATGACCTCTGGGTAGATGCCGATGGCAACACGGTGGAGATGGACTTGGCCATCCGCCAGGGCGAGACCTTCCAGGTCAAGATGGCGCCAGTCATCGCCGAATTGCTGCAGCGCGCCGGCTTCGACGCGACCTTCAAGCTGCAGGATAACGCCGCCTTCAACGAGACGGCTCGCACTGGCGGCGCCAACGCCTGGATTGATGTGGCATGCGGCGCTGTGCGCGATCCCTACGGTACGCTGGATAATTTCCACAGCCGCCATTCCGCGCCGCTCGGCGAAGATGTCACCGGCTCCCGTACCCGTTACGAGAACGCCGAGTATGACGCCATTGTCGACGAGATGAAGCTGACGGCCAGCGAAGACCCGGCCATGCAGGAGCTATTCCGCTCCGCGATCGGGATCTGGCTGGCGGAACTGCCGGCCATGCCGCTGACTGAAGCCTCGCTGCTGACCCCGTTCAATAATCACTATTGGACTAACTGGCCAACAGCGGATAACAACTACGTCCACCCCGGCTTCTGGTGGCAGACCGCCCTGCTGATGATCACAGAGATCGAAGCAGCCCAGTAAACTAAAACAAGCACAGGCGCCCGGAGCATCGGTTCCGGGCGCGGCCTGTTACTCGGCCGTCATACGCTGACGGCCGAATGGTATTGGAGGCGCTGGATGTGAAACATGCCTACTTGATCCGCCGGGTTGTGATGTTCTTCGTCGTGGTGATTCTGGCGGCGACCCTAAACTTCATCATCCCGCGCCTGGCGCCGGGCGATCCCATCGGGGCTGTGTTGGAAGAGCTTCGGGCTCGTGGCGCCTCCACCGGCGGCGACTCCGAAGACGAGATCGTGGCAGCCTACCGCGCGCGCTTCGGCCTTGATAAGCCGATCCACATTCAATATTTCAGTTTTCTCGCCAATACCCTGCGTTTTGATTTGGGTTATTCTATTTCTTATTACCCGCAAAAGGTCGAGGCGGCGCTGCTGCGCTCTTTGCCCTGGACGGTTGGTTTGCTGGCCATATCGACCGTGATATCTTTCGCCTTCGGGTCGTTTTTCGGCGCCTTGATGGCGTGGCCGCGCGCGCCGGCTACGGTGAACCGATTCGTTCCGTTTTTCATGGTCTTATCGGCGGTGCCCTATTATCTGCTGGGGCTGATTCTCGTCTATATATTCGCCTTTGTGCTGCGCTGGCTGCCGCTGGGGGGCGCCTACTCGTCCGGCACGGTGCCGGAGATGGACCTGGATTTCATTCTCGATGTGATCCGTCACGGCATGTTGCCGGCGCTGTCGATCTTGTTGACGAGCGTGGGCTTCTGGGCCCTGGGCATGCGCGGCGTGATGGTGACCGTATTGGGCGAGGACTACTTGACCCTGGCGGAGGCAAAGGGCCTGCCGGACCGGCGGATCTTTTTCGCTTATGCCATGCGCAACGCGCTGCTGCCGCAGGTTACCTCGCTGGCGATTGCGCTGGGGACGGTCGCTTCCGGCTCGGTATTGGTCGAGGTGATCTTCAATTATCCCGGCGTGGGCTGGCTGCTTTACAACGCCTTGCGCAGTTCGGATTATTATATGGTTCAGGGCGTCGCGTTTTTCTTGATTTTGACGGTGGCGGTCTCGGTACTGATTGTGGACGTGATTTATCCGCTGTTGGACCCGCGCATCGAGCGCTAGCGTGATATCGAAGTGAGTCTAAAATGATCGAAACCTTTGGGCGCCGTGGCAAAGCCGCCATCCGCTACATACTGCGAACGCCGAAGCTGCTGCTGGGCTTGGTTTTGCTGGCGGCGCTGCTTGCGCTGGGCCTGGTCGGCCCGCAATTTGTCGATGTAGAAAACGCGCGCCCGATCAGCGTGCCAACCAATCAAGCGCCGTCGGCAGAATACCCCTTGGGAACTGACAGCGGCGGCCGCGATGTCTTGGCGGTCATCATAGTCGGTACGCCGCAGACCTTGCGCATGGGTTTGCTGGCCGGCGTTGTCGGCGTTCTGCTTGGCACGAGCCTCGGCTTGATTGCCGGTTACTTCGGCGGCCGAATCGACATGGCCATCAGCACGCTGACCGACACGATGCTAACGATTCCGCCGCTGGCGATATTGTTGGTAGTAGCGGCATCGGTGCGTACGATGAGCGTGGAGAATATGGCGCTGATTATTGCCTTGCTCTCCTGGATGTTTCCGGCTCGGACGATACGGGCGCAGGTGCTGTCCTTGCGCGAGCAGCCCTACGTGCACATGGCGCGTCTGGCGGGCTTGAGCGACTTGCGCATCATTTTCGAAGAGATTATGCCCAATATCCTGCCGCTGGCGGCTGCCAGTTTCGTCGGAGCGACCTCGGGCGCGATCCTGGCGGGCATCGGCCTGGAAGTGCTGGGCATGGGTCCGCAGCGGACGCCGACCCTGGGCATGACAATTTACTGGGCGCAGCTCTATTCGGCTCTCATTCGCGGACTCTGGTGGTGGTGGCTGCCGCCGATCATTGTGCTGATCGTCTTGTTTGTCGGTCTCTTCCTCGTTAGCGCCGCCATGGATGAATTTGTCAATCCGCGCTTGAGGAAAACGGGATGAGCCAAGACATCGCCCTGGAAGTTAACAATCTGCGCGTTTCTTACAAAACGAGCACAGACGATGTCAAGGCCGTCGATGACGTCAGCTTCAAACTTTACGCCGGCGAGCGGCTGGGCGTGGTCGGCGAATCGGGCTCGGGCAAGACGACGCTGGCGCTGGCCTTGATGCGATTGCACAAGCCGCCGGCTTCGATCGAAGGCGGAACGGCATTCCTGGACGGGCGCGATCTACTCAAACTGGACCGCGAGGAGATGCGCAGCACCCGCTGGAGCAAGCTGTCGCTGATCCCACAGGGGTCGATGAACTCGCTCAATCCGGTGATCAAGATCAAACATCAGATGGCCGACGCCGTTGAAGCGCATCAACGCGGCTGGGCGCGGGGTGAAATCGCCAAGCATATCGGCCATCTGCTGGGCCGTGTCGGCTTGCCCGAAAGCGTGGCCGAGATGTATCCGCACGAGTTGAGCGGCGGGATGAAGCAGCGGGTTTGCATCGCGCTGGCAATCATCCTCGAGCCAAGCGTGATCATCGCCGACGAGCCGACCAGCGCGCTTGATGTCGTGGTGCAGCGGGTGGTTATGCAGACCCTCAACGATGTGCAGGCGCAGCTCAACGCGGCCATGATCATCATTGGCCACGACATGGGTCTGATGGCGCAGTCAGCCGATCGCTTGGCGGTGATGTATGCCGGCAAGATGGTCGAGGTTTCGCCGATTGGCGCCTTCTTCAAAAATCCGCAGCACCCGTACAGCAAGCTGCTGATCAGTTCCCTGCCATCGCCCGAGGAACGACGCGAGCTGACGGGCATCCCAGGCAGCCAGCCTTCCTTGCTGGACTTGCCCTCGGGTTGCGCCTTCCATCCACGCTGCCCGGTAGCGGTCGAGCGCTGCAAGCGGGAAATTCCGCCTCTGCGTGATTTCAGCGGCGGACGGCGCGCCGCTTGCCATTTGGTGGAAGAGCAAACCTGATGAACGGGAAAAACCTGCTTGAATTCGACAATGTCACCATGGCCTTTGGCGGCAACAAACGCAACCCCGATGGCATCGTGGCGCTGGAAAACCTGAATCTGGCAATTGAATCCGACAAGCCGTCGATCATCGCCATCGCCGGTGAGAGCGGCAGCGGCAAGACGACGCTGGCGCGGCTGGGCCTGGGCATGATCAAGCCGACCAGCGGCCGCGTCATCTACCGGGGGCAAGACCTTTGGGCGATGTCGAACCAGGAACGTCGCGATTATCGGCGTGAGGTGCAGGCGATCTTTCAGGATCCCTTCGCCGTATACAATCCCTTTTATACCATCGACCGGCTCTTGCTGACGCCGATTCGCACCTTCAAGCTGGCGCAGAATCGGGCGCATGCGCGGGAATTGATCGAGGACGCCTTGACCAAAGTCGGCTTGCGCGCGGGCGAAGTGCTGGGGCGCTACCCGCATCAACTCAGCGGCGGGCAGCGGCAGCGCATCGTGGTCGCGCGCAGTTTGCTCTTGCAGCCCAAAATTATC
Organism: Anaerolineae bacterium; assembly: GCA_021296115.1. GTDB lineage: Bacteria > Chloroflexota > Anaerolineae > Aggregatilineales > Phototrophicaceae > UBA6055. The sequence goes on from JAGWBC010000145.1 coordinate 9,945, forward strand.
GTGGCGGATGAGCCGGTGTCGATGATCGACGCGTCCTTGCGGGCGAATATTCTGACGAAATTGAAAGAGCTGCGCGACGAATTCGGCATCTCGCTGCTGTATATCACGCATGACCTGGCGACGGCGCATCAAATCAGCGACAAGATCTTTGTGTTCTATCGCGGGCGCGCCGTCGAAATCGGCGATGCCTCCACCGTCATTCGGCATCCGCAGCATCCCTACACGCAGCTATTGGTCAGTTCGATTCCACGACCCGACCCGGAAAATACCTGGGAGGGCCGCGTTGAGATCCCGCTGGAAGAACTGACGCCCGGCGCCGACCGGAGCGGCTGTCTCTTCCGGCACCGCTGCCCGCACGTAATGGCCGAGTGCGAGACCACGCCGGGCCACTTCGCCGGCGGCTATGGGCAATCGGTGGCCTGCTACCTCTATAAGGAGAACGCGCAGGTCGCTGACGCGGCGCGATAGCAGGTTTTTTAAGAGTAGGAAAGCGACAACACCTATCATCTGCGAGCGACCTGGCCTGTTGCTCCGAGAGCAATCGCATAAAAGCGATAGTCAGTGAAATGGCGCAGATTCGACGGGAAAATCAAACACAGAGATCACAGAGAGCACAGAGAAATACAATAATGAAAGCCCAATTCATAATCCACGAGAGATTTTCGATGTTATTTCGGTGATACTTGCCATATACCAACCCACCAAGTGCTTCCTATAGGCGTCCGAACCCCCAAAACTCTGTGCCCTCTGTGGTCTCTGTGGTTAAAATAAATTGATGCGATTGCCCGGCCTGTTGCTACCGTATATTCTCGTATTGCCGCGCGAGAGTGGTACAATGGCGCGGATTAATTGATAGGCCTCTACGGGACACTCCAATGCAGGACCGCTATTTTTCGTCTGACCCGGCGCAGCGCTCGGCGGCGCGCGAACTCTATCTAAGTGTCAAGGACCTGCCGTTGATCTGCCCGCACGGGCATGTCGATCCGCAACTTTTTGCCGACCCCGACTATCAGTTCGGCAGCCCGGTCGATTTGCTGATCATCCCCGACCACTATATCTTCCGAATGCTCTATTCGCAGGGGTTCTCGCTGGACGAATTAGGCATAGCGCCGCTGCAGGCCGGGGCCGAAACGCCGGACCATCGCGTGATCTGGCAGCGGGTCTGCGACAACTGGCATCTCTTCCGCGCCACGCCGACCGGCATCTGGCTGCGCGATGAGCTGGCGGATGTGTTTGGCATTGAGCTCTAGCTCAACAGCGCCAACGCCACGGCGATATACGACGCGATTGCCTCGAAACTGCGAAGCCCCGAATTCCGCCCGCGCGCGCTGTTCGAGCGCTTCAATATCGAGGTGCTGGCGACCACAGACGCGGCCACCGATACACTTGAGCAGCATCAAGCCATACGCGATTCGGCTTGGGGCGGGCGCATCATCCCGACCTTCCGCCCTGATGCGGTAGTGAATATCGACAGGCCCGGCTGGCGCGACAATATCGACACGCTGAGCGACGTCTCCGGCGTGACTGTCAACGACTACCGCAGCTATATTCAGGCCCTGGAGCAGCGGCGGAGTTTCTTCCAATCGCTGGGCGCGACCGCGACCGATCACGCCGCGTTGACCGCCTGGACCGAGTCGCTAAGCCAGACCGAGGCCGATGCTATTTTCCAGCGCGCGCTGCGGGGAGAGGCCACAGCTAAAGAGGCCGCGCGCTTCACCGGCCACATGCTGGTCGAGATGGCGCGCATGAGCAGCGAAGACGGCTTGGTCATGCAGTCAGCTTTACAGGCGCTACGGCCGCGATATGGGCGCGGATATCCCCATCCGGGGCGAATTCACCAAGAATCTGAAGGCGCTGCTGGATCGCTTCGGCAACCGGCGCGATATGACGCTGGTCTTGTTCAACCTGGATGAGACGACCTACAGCCGCGAGCTGGCGCCCCTGGCCGGGCACTATCCGATTCTGCGCCTGGGACCGCCCTGGTGGTTCTTCGATAGCTGGCTGGGCATGACGCGTTTCCTCGATGCCGTGGTGGAGACGGCCGGCATCTACAATCTGGCGGGCTTTAATGACGATACCCGCGCTTATCCCTCAATCCTGGCGCGGCACGATGTCTGGCGGCGCGTTTGCGCGGATTGGCTGGCGGGGCAGCTAGCGCGCGGTTTCATCGACGAAGAAGACGCCTATGAGATGATCCGCGCCCTGGCCTATGACCTGGCTAAACAAACCTACCGATTGGAAGGATGACTATGTTGAAGCAGCTTGACCGGGGCGACTATCCTGACAAGAAGCGATTCCCGGAACGTATCGTTCAATTCGGCGGCGGCAACTTCCTGCGCGGCTTCGCGGATTGGGTGGTGGATGTGCTCAACGACGAGACCGATTTCGCCAGCGGCGTAGCCCTGGTCAAGGCGACGCCGGGCGATTACGCCGACTTGGACGCGCAGGGCTGCCTCTACACCACCTACTTGCTGGGCATCCAGGACGGCGAATTCGTCGAGCAGACGCGGCTGATCGGCGCGGTCAACCGCACGATTTATCCCTACCAGGATTTTGCCGCTTATTTGGCGCTGGCGCGGCAGCCGGAGATTCGCTTCGTCTTCTCGAATACGACCGAATCGGGCATCGTCTTTTCGGCCGACGACGCCTTTGACGACCAGCCGCCATCGTGCTTCCCGGCCAAGTTAACGCGTTTCCTCTACGAGCGCTATCGCCACTTTGAGGGCGCGGCCGACAAGGGCTGCATCATCATCCCGACCGAGTTGATCGTTGACAACGCGACGCGTCTGCGCGATATCACCCTCGACTATGCGACGCTGTGGCGGCTGGAAGCGGGCTTCGCCGACTGGATCGCCCGGCACAATCTCTTCTGCAATACCCTGGTCGATCGCATCGTCTCGGGTTTTCCGCAAGCCAAGGCCGCGGAGCTATTCGAGCGGCTGGGATATGAGGATCGTCTGCTCACCATGGGCGAGCTCTACCACAGCTGGATCATCGAAGCGCCGCCCAGGCTGCTGGACGAATTCCCGGTGGACAAAACGCGCGCGCCGCTAAATGTCAAGGTGGTCGACGATGCCGCGCCCTACCGCACGATCAAGGTGCGCCTGCTCAATGGCGCGCATACCTCGATGGTGCCGCTGGGCATTCTGCTGGGCATCGAATCCGTGCGCGAGGCTATGGAGCACGCTGCGTTGGCGCCTTTCATCCGGGATCTGATCTATCAGGAAGTGATCCCCTCAGTGACCGATGTGCCGCGGCCAGAGTTGGAAAACTTCGCGCGTGATGCCTTCGACCGCTTCCGCAATCCGCATATCCATCACCGCTTGCTGACCATCGCGCTGAACAGCTCGACCAAAGTCAAGGAGCGCATCTTGCCGTCGCTGCTGGGATACCTGGAACTGCGAGGCGAATTGCCGCCGCGGCTGATAATTGCGCTGGCGGCATTCATAAGGCTCTATCGCGGGCAGTGGCGCGGCGAAGAGCTAGCGCTCAACGACGATCCCGAGGCGCTGGCCTGGTTCAGCGAGCAGTGGGATAAGGCGTCGTCTACATTAGCGCTGTCGCGCGCGGTGCTGGGTAATGCAGCGCTCTGGGAGCAGGATCTGTCGGCGGTCCCGGGGCTAGTCGAGCGCGTCAGTGAGGCTCTTGACGCCATCGAGCAGGGCAAGCTATCGGGATTACTGAGGCAGGCGGGCGCATGAGGCACGATGTAATCACGGTCGGCCGGGTATCCCTTGATCTCTTCGCGCGCGATATCGGGGCCGAATTTCACGACATTGGGTCATTCGAGACCAGCGTCGGCGGCAGTCCGGTCAATATCGCCATCGGCGCCAGCCGTTTAGGTTTGCGCTCCATCGCTTTCACCGCGGTCGGCGACGATGAAGTAGGCCGATTCGTGCGCGACTACCTGGCGGAGGAGGGGGTCAACACAGGCTACATAGCGGTCAAGCCGGAGCGGCGGACGGGTATGGCGGTGGTGGGCGTGCAGCCGCCCGATCAGTTCCCGCTGGTGTTCTACCGCGAGAACCCGGCTGATATTCACCTGT
>JAGWBC010000146.1 GCA_021296115.1 Anaerolineae bacterium
TTAGTAGAATAGTCGTCTAAACTCCTACGAACTCTGTGCCCTCTGCGCTCTCTGTGTTGAAAATAATTTGATGCAATTCCCTGGGCTGGGGACTGGTTGAAACAGAAAATTCCTGCCACCGAGTACACCGCTGCGGTTGCTCAGATACAGCAGGCAAACCGCCTTCAAGCGCGCCTGAAATTCTGGTATACTAATCTCGAATATGCGTTCTAAACTCGCCACTAGCGCCAGGAGTTCAAATTGAGCCTCAGCAACCGAGAGATGGCCGATATTTTTGCGCGCTGCGCCGATATGCTGCAGATACGCGGCGACAATATTCACCGCGTGCTGTCGTATCGCCGGGCGGCCGAAACGATCCGCGCTGTGCCCCGCGATCTGCGCGTGATTTCAAGCGAAGGCGCGCTGACCGATCTCAGCTATATCGGCAAAACGATCGCCGCCAAAATCGATGAAATGCTGGAAACCGACCAGCTCGAATTTTACGAGCGCCTCAAAGCCGAGGTGCCGGAGGGCTTGGTCGATATAATGCACATCAACGGGGTGGGCCCGAAGAAAGCCAAGCTGTTTTGGGAGCAGCTCGATATCACGTCGGTGGACGCATTGCAGAGCGCTGCTGAGGCCGGCAAGCTGGCTGCATTGGCCGGAATGGGCGCCAAAAGCCAGCAGAAGATCCTGGATGGCATTGAGGCGCTGTCCCGCCAGACCGGTCGGGAATCCATAGGCGAGGCCTTGCCCGCGGCGCAGCGAATCCTGGAGCATCTGCTGGAGTTGCCGGAAGCGCAGGAGGGCGCGCTGGCCGGCAGCATCCGCCGCGGACGCGAGACGATCGGCGATGTCGATATTTTGATCGCGGGCGACGACTCCGGGCCCATCATGCAGCGCTTCGTGACGATGGAGAATGTGGGCCGCGTACTCGGGCATGGGCCGACCAAGAGCTCGGTCGAGCTGCTTTCGGGCTTGCAGGTTGACGTGCGTGTGCTGGAAAAAGCGCGCTGGGGCACGGCGCTAAATTATTTTACCGGCAGCCTGGCGCATAATGTCAAGATGCGGCAGATCGCGCTTGACCAGGGGCTCAGCCTCAACGAGCACGCCCTCAGCCCGGTGGACGACGACAAGAATATCATCGAATCCGCCGAGAAGATCTTGTGCGACAGCGAAGAGAAAGTGTATGCGACGCTGGGCCTGCAATATGTGCCGCCGGAGTTGCGCGAAGACAGCGGCGAAATCGAGGCGGCGCGCGAGGGAAGCCTGCCCGAACTGATCACCCGAGACGACATCATCGCCGACCTGCACATGCACAGCACCTGGAGCGACGGCAAGCATAGCATCCGCGAGATGGTCGAGGCCTGTATTCAGCGCCGCCTGCGCGTTATCGCCATCACCGACCACTCGCGCAGCCTGGGCATCGCCAACGGGCTGAGCATCGAAAGGCTGCTAGCGCAAGCCGAAGAAGTGCGCCGCTTGAATGCGGAAATTGGCGACAAAATCGAAGTGTTGGCCGGCACGGAAATGGATATCAAAGCCGACGGTAGCCTGGATTATCCCGATGAGATTTTGGCGCAGATGGATTTCGTCATCGCGTCGCTGCACTCCGGCTTGCAGCAGAAGCGCCCGCAAGTGACCGAGCGCCTGCTGAACGCCATACGCAACCCGCATGTCGATATGATCGGGCACCCCTCGGCGCGGCAATTCCCCAATCGAGAGGGCGTTGACGCTGATTGGGACGCTGTATTAGCCGCCGCCAAGGAGCACGATACCATATTGGAAATCAACGCCAATCCGCTGCGCCTGGACCTGAAACCGGAGTTGGCGCGACTGGCGAAAGAACTGGGCGTGCTGCTGGCCATCAACACGGACGCGCATCAGATCGCGCATCTGGACCTGATGGACTACGGCGTGACCAATGCCCGGCGCGCCTGGATAGAGCCGGAGCATGTCGTCAACACCTGGACATTTGAGCGATTGGACCAGTGGTTAAGGGCTCGCCCCTAGACCGGGTCGGTACGCCGACATGACTGAAGAGCCGCGGCATAAGGCGCCAGACAGCGAGCATAGCGCTACCACAGAGGGCGCTCCGCAGCGTTTGCCGGTACCGACGCGCGAGCAGCTGGCGGCACGGCGGCAATTCAGACGAGCGGTCAGACGCAGCCGGAACCCGCTCTACATCCCGCTCAGTTGGCTTGCCGCAGCCCTGCTATTTGTGCTCATCGCCGTCGCCGGCGCTATCGCAGCGCTTGTTGGCCTGCGCCAGGACTCCGCAGCGGCGCCGCTGGAAAGGGTGATTGTGGTGGCGACGGCGCCAGCGGATCTCAGCGATGGCGCGAGCGGCAATGCCGCGGCCACAAACACGCCGGATGGTGGCCCGCAAATCATCCTGGCGGCTGAGACGCCGGCCAGCCTGGCATTGACCGGACCGGCAGTCCCGACCGTCATCGTCACCAATACGCCGATACCGCTGGCTGTTGGCATAAAAGCCATAGTCCATAATGTGGGCAACGACGAATTGAACGTGCGCAATATTCCGAGTATAAACAATAGCCAAGTTTTGTTCCGCGCCAGGGCGGGCACGGTATTTAACATTATCGGCGGGCCGCAGGAAGCCGATGGCTTCAGCTGGTGGCAGCTGCACGATCCGCAATTTGAAGTGATCGGCTGGGCGGTGGCCAATTATTTGCAGACGGAATCCGAGAATCCAGGACAGGACCCGTGACTCAAAACATTCGCAGCCGCATCGCCGATCTGAGCGAGAAGCTGCACTTCCACATCTACCGCTATCACGTGCTGAACGACCCGCTCATCACTGACGGCGAATACGACCGCATGTTTCGTGAATTGCAGGAGCTTGAAGCCGAGCATCCGCAATATGCGCGAGAGGATTCTCCCACGCAGCGCGTCGGCTCGGATTTGAGCGGCGATTTCCTCAAGGTCGAGCATCCGGCGCCGATTCTCAGCCTGGCCAACGCCTTTGACGTGGCGGACTTAAGCCAGTGGGAGGAGCGCAACTTGCGGCTTCTGCCATCGGGCAGCCAGCTTGGTTATGTCTTGCAGCCGAAACTTGACGGCCTGTCGATTGTGATCAGCTACGAGAACGGCGAATTGACACGGGCGGCGACGCGCGGCAACGGCATTCTGGGCGACGATGTGACCGCCAACGTCAAGACCATACGAACCGTGCCGCTGCGGATTCCCGTTGACCCAGCGTCCGGCGCCGCGCCGCCAAGGCTGGTAGTCCGCGGCGAGATTCTGTTTCACAAGGACGCCTTCCTCGAGCTCAATCAAGAGCAGGAAGCGCAGGGGCTGCCCGCGTATATCAACGCGCGCAATACCGCTTCCGGCTCGCTGAAACAGAAGGACAGTCGCGAAACGGCCAAGCGCAAACTGACCGCCTATATCTACGACATCGTGGACAGCGAAGGAGTCGAGCTGCGGAGCGAGTGGGAGATCCTGCAATTCCTCGGCGCCATGGGCTTTAACCTCATCACCGATGCCAGCCGCTGTTCCGATCTCGTCGAGGCGGCGGCGCAACTGGCCGGCTGGGAAGCGCGACGGGACGATCTACCCTTTGAGATTGACGGATTGGTGCTCAAGGTGGACGACCTTTCGGCCGCGCGCGAGCTAGGCGTGGCAGGCAAAGATCCGCGCGGCGCCATCGCCTACAAATTCCCGGCTGAAGAAGCTGCGACTACCCTGCTGGGCGTCACGATCGGCGTTGGGCGCACGGGCAAGCTGACGCCGACGGCGCAACTTGAGCCGGTCTTCATCGGCGGCGTAACCGTTTCCAGCGCCAGCCTGCACAATTACGATCAAGTGGCCGCGCTGGATATTCGGCAGGGCGATCGCGTCGTCATCAAACGGTCGGGGGATGTCATTCCCTATGTGATCGGCCCGGTGTTGGGCGCGCGCAGCGGCGATGAAAAGCCGATTCTGCCGCCGGAGGTCTGCCCGTTCTGCGCTACCAAAGTAGTGCAGCCTGAAGGCGCCATCGACTGGTTCTGCCCCAATCCGACCTGCCCGGAACGGGTCATGCGCACCTTGGAATTCTTCGTATCCCGCGGCGCCATGGATATTGAAGGCATGGGCCCGCAGACTATTTCCGCTCTGATCGACAAGGGCCTTATACAAGACGAGGCCGATATCTTCACGCTGCAAGCGGAGCCCCTGCTGGCGCTGGAAGGATTCGCCGAAAAGAAAGTGGAGAATTTGCTCGGCTCAATCGAAGCGGCGAAAGCGCGTCCCTTCGCCCAAGTGCTGACATCGCTGGGACTCGATGGCGTGGGATCGACAGTGGCAGGACTGCTGACCGACAACTTCGCTTCGATGGCCGATCTGCTGGCGACGGCGGAGCAAGCGCGCGAAGCCGAGGCAGCTTTCATTCGGCAAACGAGCCCGCTTATCGCCGCTATGTCTGGGGAGGACCCCGACCAAGAGAAACTGTTCCAACGTATGCGGCGCCCAAGCACCGACCTGGCGCCGCGCTACCTGGACGCGCCAGAGCTCGCGTCGCGGCTCGAGCGCCTGCTGCGCCCGTTGAACCTGTCGACGGAATCGGTAGCGGTTATCGCGGAACACCTACAGTCACTCATCGACGCGTCGCGGCCTATACACACGATTGATGGGCTGGGACCGATTCTGGCGCAAAACATTGTTGACTGGTTCACTGACGAGCACAACAAGACTGTGCTAGCGAAGATGCAGGCCGCCGGCGTCAATATGCAGGCCGAAGAGAAAGTGGCGGCCGGCACGGCGCTGGCGGGCAAGACCTTTGTGCTGACGGGCACGATGAGCGTGCCGCGCGGCAAGATCAAGGCGCTGGTGGAGGCCAACGGCGGCAAAGTGACCGGCAGCGTCAGCAAGAAAACCGGCTATGTCGTGGCTGGCGACTCGCCGGGCAGCAAGGTCGAAAAGGCCGAGAAGATCGGCGTGCCCATCCTCAGCGAAGACGAGCTGCGCGCTCTGCTCGGCGAATGAGAGCTGGAACGCGAATGGCGCGCTATCGTGACTGAAGGTGTGGCAGGGATCAAGCGAGGGCGCGAGAAGCCCATCCGCAATCAACATCCCTGGATATACTCCGGCGCCATCAGCCACGCCGAAAACGCCGCCGACGGCGAACTGGTCACCGTGGTCAACCACAAGGGCCGTTTCCTCGCTCGCGGCTATTGGAATTCGCAATCGCAAATCCAGGCGCGCATCATGACCTGGCGCGACGAAGCCATCGGCGCCGACTGGTGGCGGAAGATGCTGTCCCGCGCCGTCAGCTTGCGCGCAACTCATCTGACCCATGCCGAGAATGCCGCGTACCGCTTGCTCAATGCCGAGAACGACTTTGTGCCCGGTTTGATCATCGACCGCTACGCCGACTGGTACGTTCTGCAAGCCTTGACCCGTTTTATTGACCAGCAGAAATCGGCGATCGCAGCGGCGCTGGCTGATGTAACGGGCGCGCGGAATATCTACGAACGCAGCGATGTCGAGGCGCGCAAGCACGAGGGCCTGCAGCCGGCAAAAGGGCTGCTGCGGGGAGGACCGCTGCCCGATGTCGTGGAAATCGACGAGGGCGCGCGCTATCTGGTGGACATCAAGAAGGGACAGAAGACCGGCTTTTATCTCGATCAGCGGGACAATCGGCAGCTGCTGCGCGATCTGATTCGCCGCCGCCGCGCGGAATCCCGCGAACGCATCAAGCTCCTGAATCTTTTCAGCTACAGCGGCGGATTCGCGCTGGCCGCCGGTCAATTCGGCGAGCTGCATTCGGTCAATGTGGATGCGTCGCGCCCGGCGCTCGAATTGGCGGAGCGCAATTTCCAGCTCAATGGTTACGACGAGAAAACGCATGGCGAAACAGCCGAGTTCATCCAGGCCGATGCCTTCGATTATCTGCAGCACTGTGTGCGCGAGAACGAAATTTTCGACTTCGTTGTGCTGGACCCGCCCAAGCTGGCACAGCACAAGTCTCAGGCACAGCGCGCCGCCCGCGGATACAAGCATCTGAATCTCAGCGCCTTCAAGCTGATCCAAGCAGGCGGCTACCTGATGACCTTCTCTTGTTCCGGCGCCATCAGCCGCGACTTGTTCCAGAAGATCGTCTTCGGCGCGCTGGCGGATTCCGGGCGGCAGGCGCAAGTTATCCGCCAGCTTTCGGCCGCCGCGGACCATCCGGTTGCGCTGAGTTTTCCCGAGGGCGAGTACCTCAAGGGTTTGCTGCTGCGGGTATTCTGACGCGAGCCGCTTTGACTACAGTCGCGGCGGAGCTAGCGTTTGCCGGTCCAGCCGGGATTGCCAAATTTGTCGCGGACGAATGCTTCGGTTTCGGCTTCCTCAGCTGCTGACAAAGCGCCGGGCACAATGTCCAGCCCCAGCGCATCAGCGAAGCCGGTCTCCAGGGCGGCAGCCACCTCGTCCCATGAGGGCTCGCGCCCCAGGGCTTGCGACAGCGTCAGGGCTCGCTGCCGCGCGCGGAGCTTCTGCTCTCCCCGCTCCGCCGCCGACTCGAAGCTGAGCACGTCGCATATCCGCGCCATATCGCCGTGGAGCGGGATCGTGCCATGCTGCAGCATCACGCCTTTGCGGCGCAGTTGCGCGCTGCCGACCAGTTTGCGGCCGTCGAAGAGAATCTCATAATGCGACGGCTGCAGGAAACATACCGGCCCGGCATACTCGCTAGACGCGCTTTCATCGATTGGATTGGCCGTCGCGCGCAGCCCAAGACAGTCCAGGGCGCGCAGCAAACCAACGCTTATCCGCCGATAACTTGCGACAATGTCGCCGCTAGCCAGCGGATGATCCAGGGGCAGGCAAAGGCTGTAGGTCAGTTCATCGCCGTGCAGAATCGCCTTGCCACCGGTGGGCCGCCGCACCAGATCCCAGCCGCGCCGGCGCAGCGCCTCGTTATCGGCATCGCGCGCGCGCTGCCCGTAGCCGAGCGAAAGGCAATGCGGCTTCCATCCGTAGAGCCGCAGGGTTGGGGGCTGGACTCCCGAGCCGACCGCCTGCGCAATCGCGCTGTCCACCGCCATGTTGCGGGCGCCGTCTTTGAAGTCTGATTCTCGTATCCTGCGCGTTTGCCGCATTCTGTGACCTTGCCTATACTGTCACTTAGCGTCCAATCGTGTAGCCATGGAAACGGCACTGAATGCCCCAGCAGACCCGAGAGAACTCCGCCGATTCCGCAGCGTCGAGCGCGACCAGCACACATTTGCCTCCCGCGCCACGCTTATCGGACTCCAACGAGACGCCCTTCTACAGCACGGCACAATTCACGCGCCGCCAACAGTGGACGCTGCCGCGAGATTCGCTCGCG
>JAGWBC010000004.1 GCA_021296115.1 Anaerolineae bacterium
CGCCCAGATTCAGCACACCGCTGCGCTGCGCAAAGGTCTCGCCCAAGGCCGCGAAAATGTAGGGCGTCGCCAAACGAATCGCGGAGGCGAAGACGCTGGCCGTGAAAATCTCATCCCGCCCCATCAGCCGTCATCCTCCGCATCTTCTTCATCCTCCTCGCCCACGCTGACCCGCCGCTTGCTGCGCTGCAAGATGAAGATCTCGCTGCTGACCACGAAAACAACCACCAGCCCGTTCACCGCCGTGATCAACGAAGCCGGTACGCCCAGCTCGCGCTGCATCTTCTGCGCGCCCACCAGCAGCCCGCCGAAAAACGCCGAGGCCGGGATCGCCCCGATGGGGTTCAGCCCGCCAAAGAGCGCCGCCACGATGCCGTTGAAACCGGCTGAACCAGTGAAACCCGCCGGCGAGCCGTCCGTCTGCAGCCGATACTGCAATCCTAATACCTGCACCACACCCGCCAGCCCGGCAAAACCGCCAGCCAGGAACATGGAAAACATCATCTGCCGCTTCACGTTGATGCCAGCGAAACTCGAGGCGCGCTGGTTTTCTCCGACCGCGCGAATGCGATAACCCAGCGAGGTGCGCCACAAGAAGATGTAAATGATCACCGCCAGCACGATGGCGATTAGCAAACCCCAATGCAGGCGCGTCCGCGCGAAGAGCCAGGGATCGCCCAGCGGCAGGGACAAGCGCGGCAATTGCGCCGCCGTCACCAGGCGCGCCGTCTTGGGTATGTTGTTGAAACCGGCCTCGGATGGGTCCAGCAAAATACCGTTGAGCAGGAAGTTCATCATCTGCACGGCGATCTGATTGAGCATGATCGTGCTCAAGATTTCGTTGACATCAAAGTAGGCTTTGAGGAAACCCGCCAGCCCGCCATACAGCGCCCCGGCCAGAAATCCACCCAGCAGCGATAAGGTCACAATGATCAGATCAAAGGCGCCGGGCGTTTTGGCCATGTCCGCCGGCACGCGCGCCTCGCCCAGCACCAGCGCCACGGTTACGCCCGCCAGAGCGCCGGCGATCATTTGGCCTTCGCCGCCGATATTGATCATGCCGCCGCGGAAGGCGATGGTGATGCCGATGCCCACAAAAAGAATCGGCGTCGCTTTGACCAGCGTCTCGGCCGTGGCGTTTTCGCTGCCGACCGAGCCCTCGAGCATGGCGGAAAAAGCCGCCAGCGGGTCGGCATCCAGCGCGACTAGCAAAACCGAGGAGACAACCAGCGCCAGCGCCAGCGCGATAATCACCGGCGAAAAGTCGATCAGCCTGTTGAGGCGCGCCGCCAAGGCGGATTGCGAGATTCTGTTCACTGCTGTGTCATCCCGACGATGGCTCCAAGCAAACCGGTATGAATTCTAAGTATCAATTCCAGCACACTAAGTATGCCGCGAAATGGCCAAATCTACAAATACTTCTTAATTCGTAGGGGTGAGCGACGCGCTGTGTCTACGCGCGGAATTGGGGCGGCCCTCGGTCGTCCGCTGCGCCTCAGTAGTTCCAAGTTAGTCATGCGAAATTTAGCACAAGGTCGAAATGTAGGGGCGACACTGTGTGTCGCCCGAATATCCACAATTACAACAACGGGCGATTCACAGTGTCGCCCCTACAACGTCCCATTTAATATCGCATTACTTTGTTGGAATTACTTCTGTGCCTCTTTGGGAAAACTCCTTTGAAGCAGGCCGCCAATCTCCGCTCAAATCAGCTCAAATCTCGACTATAATGGTGACTATGAAGACTGTCCTGTTCCCGTCATGACCGTATATCCAAGCTATCAGCTGGGCGACTTCAAATTTCGGCCCGGCAGACCCCGCCCCTTCGGCGCCTCAGTCGTGCCCGATGGAATTAACATTTCCATTTTTTCTTGCCACGCGACCTCATGCAGTCTCGGGCTCTTCAAAAAAGGCGCCGAGACGCCCATGATCGAGATCCCCTTTCTGGAATCTTTCCGCACCGGTGATGTCTACGCCATGACCGTCCTCGGCTTGGATCCGGCCGAGATCGAATACGGCTTTCGCCTTGACGGGCCCTTTGAGCCGGCCGCCGGCCACCGCTTTGACGCCCAGCAGATCCTGCTCGACCCCTACGCCAAAGCCATCGGCGGGCTTGATGAATGGGGACAATCCGGCAGCCGCAACGGCATCTATCCTTACCGCGCGCGTCCTTTTGTAGACGACTTCGATTGGGAGGGCGACCAGCAGCTGAATATCCCGCTGGAAGACCTGGTCATCTACGAAATGCACGTGCGCGGCTTCAGCGCTGATTGCTCATCCGCCGTGCAAGCCCCCGGCACATTCGCCGCCGTGATCGAGAAGATTCCCTATCTGCTGGATCTGGGCGTCAATTGTATCGAGCTGATGCCGGTCTTCGAATTCGATGAGCTGGACAACGACAATGTCGATCCCGATACCGGCCGGCCGCTGCAGAATTACTGGGGCTACAACCCGGTCGCTTTCTTCGCGCCCAAAGCCGCTTACGCCGCTGGAACGGAAGCGGCGCAAGAACTCAAGCAGTTGGTCAAAGCCTGCCACCAGCACGGCATCGAGGTCTGGCTGGATGTGGTCGTCAACCACACTGCCGAGGGCAACGAAGACGGCCCGACCATCTCCTATCGCGGCATCGATAATAGCGTTTATTATTTGCTGAAGCCGGACGGCAGTTATCAGAATTTCAGCGGCGTCGGCAACACCTTCAATTGCAATCATCCCATCGTGCGCGTCGTGCTGCTGGATTGCCTGCGCTATTGGGTGAGCGAATTCCACATCGACGGCTTTCGTTTTGATCTGGCCGCCAGCATGGGCCGCGACCCGGCGGGCGTGCCCGATCCCAACCCGCCCTTGTTGGAAGTGCTGGCTTACGACCCGATCCTGGCGCACACCAAACTGATTGCCGAAGCCTGGGATGCCGGCGGTTTATACCAAGTCGGCAGCTTCCCCGCCTATGGGCGCTGGGCGGAATGGAACGGGCGCTTCCGTGATGATGTGCGCCGCTTCGTCAAAGGCGATGCCGGCTTGGTCGGCGCGATGGCAGCCCGCATCCAGGGCTCGCCCGATATCTACGGCGATCGCGGACCGCGCGCCTCGGTCAATTTCATCACCGCCCACGATGGCTTCACCCTGCGCGACCTGGTCTCTTACAATCACAAGCGCAACCTGGCCAATGGCGAAGACAATCGCGACGGCGTGGACGAGAACCTGAGTTGGAACAGCGGCTGGGAGGGCGAAACCGACGACGCCGATGTCAAGCAACTGCGCGAGCGGCAGATGAAGAATTTCCTCAGCATCCTGATGGTCAGCCAGGGTGTGCCTATGCTCTTGATGGGCGACGAGATCGGGCAGAGCAAAGGCGGCAACAACAACAGCTACTGCCACGATAGCCCACTGAACTATTTCGACTGGGAGCGGCTGCGCTCGCAATCCAGCCTGTACCGCTTCGTCCGCCACTTGACCCAGTTCCGCGCGGCGCACCCGGTGCTGCGCCGGCGCAACTACCTGAAGCACCAAGCCAGCGCTGATGGCAACGGCCAGTTCTGCGACAGCATTTCTTTCCACGGCCGGCAAACCTGGGCGCCCGACTGGTCCAGCGAAAGCCGGCAACTGGCGGCGCTCTTCTGCGGCTCAGCCACGCGCGATGAAGATAATCCGCAAGACGTGATTTATATGATTATGAACGCGCACTGGGAGACCGCCGCTTTCGAGCTGCCGCGACTATCCCGCAGCAAGGCCTGGCACGTCGCCGTGAATACCAGCATGCCGGCGCCGCATGACAGCTACCCAGCCGGCGCTGAAGTCATCCTGGAGGACCAGACCGAGATGCTGGTCGGCGCGCGCTCGGTAGCCGTCCTGGTCGCGCGCTAGACCATCACCCGCGCCACACCGCGCGATCCATCTGGGCTAGCCTCCGTTCGCCCTCTCTGTGCCTCAGTAAGTGCAAGTAAGTAATGAGAATGCGCAATGCCGTTTTTCTTACCCCACCCCCCGGCCCCCTCCCCGACGAGTCAGGGAGGGGGAGCTTTCCTAGCGAGTTTGTTTATTTGCATGACTTACTCGCATTTACTTCTGTGCCTCTGTGGCAAATAATCTTCGTGCCCCTTTGTGGCAAAAATTCTCTGTGCTCTCTGTGATCTCTGTGGTTAAATCATTTCAATGTTCCTCGACACCCTGGCAGACCACTGCCGCAATCAGCCCGATAAAGTCGCGCTGCAGTTCATCGGCGCGCAACCCGTCACCTACGGCGAACTGGCGGCGGCGGTCAATCGCACAGCGGATTACTTGCTCGCCCTCGGCATTCAGCCGGGCGATCGCGTGGCCGTGCAATTGCCCAAATGCCTGCCCTTCATCTATTTTCATCTGGCAGCCGTACAAATCGGCGCCATCTTCCTGCCGCTCAACCCGGCCTATCCCAGCGCCGAATTGCGCTATTTCCTGGCCGATTCGGGCGCGCGCCTGTTCGTAGCCGACGCCGCCGACCAATCTCGGATTGATCCGATCACAGACGATTTGCCAGAGCATCGCGTGACGATCTCCATAGACAAGCCGCATGACAGCGGCGCAAACTGGTTGAAAGACTGGCCAGCGCGGCGAGACTACCCCCTGCCCAGCGACCCCGACCAGACGGCTATGATGCTCTACACCAGCGGCACCACCAGCCGCCCCAAAGGCGCGCAGATCACACACGGCAACTTGACCGCCAATATCGCCTCGCTGCATGAAGCCTGGGGCTGGCGCCTGGACGATGTGCTGCTGCATGTCCTGCCTGTGTTTCACGTCCACGGTCTGGTCGTCGCCTTGCATGGCGCGCTGCACGCCGGCGCGACCGCCATATTGTGCCCCACTTTTGACGCGGGGACGGCGCTGGACCTGCTCTGTTCGGGACGTTTCTCGGTCTTCATGGGCGTGCCGACCATGCACCGCCGTCTGTATCAACTGGCCGCCGGACGCCGCTTCGATCTCAGCCATTTGCGCCTGATGACCTCCGGCTCCGACCGTCTGCCCGACGATCTGTTTTTCGGCTATCAAGACACCTTCAAGGTCACCCTGCTCGAACGCTATGGCATGACCGAGACTGGCATGAACCTGTCCAATCCGCTGCATGGGGAGCGGCGCGTGGGCGCGGTCGGCCTGCCCCTGCCCGGCGTCTCAGCGCGCATTGTCGATCCAGATACGGAGCAGCCCCTGCCTGATGGCCAAATCGGCGAAGTGCAGATCAACGGGCCGCATGTGTTCAAGGACTACTGGCGGCAGCCGGAAAAAACGGCCGATGCTTTCAGCGCCGACGGCTGGCTGCGCACCGGCGATATGGGCCTGCGCGAGCCGGACGGCTATTATACGCTCAAAGGCCGCGCCAAAGACCTGATCATCACCGGCGGCCTAAATGTCTACCCGCCCGAGGTCGAGCTGGTGCTGATGGAGCATCCGGCCGTGGCGGCATGCGCTGTGATCGGCTGCCCGGATGACGAATGGGGCGAGCAAGTCGTCGCGGCCATCATCCCGCGCGATGGAGCTGCGGCCAACGAAGCCGATATCTGCGCTTTCTGCCGCGAAGGCCTGGCGGCATACAAAGTCCCGCGGCGCGTGGTCTTCGTCGAGGAGCTCCCCGCCAATGCCTTGGGAAAGATTCAGAAAGCCAAACTGCGCGAAGAGATGTGTGGCTAATCTCGCCTCGCGCTCTCTGTGCCTCTGTACCTCTGTGGCAAATGATCCTGTCACATGCGCGCTGATTTTCACCACCTTCTCGATTCCTCGCCTTTTGTATTCACCTATGCAATTGGTACAATCAGAGCATCAGCAAAGGTGCTGAAAGGTTCCAATAGAAAATGGTCATCCAAGAAAACTTCATCTCCGCCGACCGCTTCCAAGATTTGGTCGATGCGCCCGAATACCAAGACTGCGTCCTGGAACTCGTGGAAGGAGTACTCATCGAAATGTCGAAACCGAAGCGGATTCATGGTGTGGTGGTGGCGGAGTTAACTTTCAGACTCACCAGTTATGTCAAGGAGAACGACCTCGGCGAGGTGGCGTCTGGCGATGCAGGCTTCGTGCTCGATCGCAACAGCTTCGGGCGCGATACCGTTCGTGGCTTGGATATCGCCTTCCTCAGCAATTCCAGAGAATTGGGACCACCGGACTTCTCCTGGTACGAAATCGGGCCCGACCTGGCCGTCGAAGTGATTTCACCGAGCAACACGGCAGGCGATATTCACCTCAAAGTCATGCAGCTTTTTAACGCTGGCACGCGCCTCGTCTGGCTGGTCTACCCCGAGAGCCGCACGGTCGTGGCGCATACGTCAGACGGCGCCGTCACCTTACACGAAAACGACGCGCTCTCCGGCGGCGATGTCCTGCCCGGTTTTGAAATCCGCGTCGGCGATATTTTCCCGAGTTGAGGCTAAGGGCAGAACAATCAATTGCAATCGGAGTTGTGTGAGGCCTTTCACTGATCGTAGACTGCTACGGTAGAGGCAAAAGCCTGAAAGTTGCGACAGGTGCACATGCTCGATCTCGCAAAAGAGAAGTTCCAAACCGCCAAGAGGGTGTTGAGAAGTCATCCCTACATTTCGCTAACACTTTTTGTCGTCATCGTCTTGGTGATCGCAGCGCTAGGCTTCTTGCGTTACCAGCACGTTCAAGCTGAGATTGCCGCGCAGCAGAACCTTCTTAACAGAATACAGTCGGGCTTCGACCATTGGACAGATGACCTGTCAATGCGTTTTGGAATCCTCAAAGAGAGTCTTCAGGGAACGGCGCAAGGCGCTACAAATGTTGTCGGTGGCGTTTGGGGGATAATCAGTTACTTGGTGACGGCGGTATTCGACTTTATCGGCAACCTGCACATCATGATCCCGGTCACCATCATTTACTTCGGCGTCGGTTTTTTCGGGACGCTAATAATGCGGGTGGTGACGCTGATTGGAGCCTTGATTGCATTCTTCTTGTCAATCAGCCTTGGCATTGTTCAATGGAGCGTCATCGGCTTGCTCGCGATTGCCGGTTTACTATTCTGGAACAAGATTGATACGCGCCTGCTCACCAAGATTCAGGACCTGCCAGCCAGACTAAAAGCCCGGTTTCGACCCCAATCAATCGTTCCCAACGAAGACTTAGCTGATGAGTCCGAAAGAAAAGAGCGCTTGGAGGAAGCACCGCAGAAAGCGCAATACAGCGAATAACAGTTACACGAAAGAGCGACTCACAGAGTCGCCCCTACACAGTCTGAATCTTCGTGAGCTACCTAGCGCTTGCCGTTCGTCCCATTCCCGCCATTTGACCGCGCCCGCCGCACTGGACGCTTGCGCGGCAGCTTCATCGGCAGGCTCATTGCGAGTTGATGACCCCGGCATCTGCCCGTTTGGACCAAGAATTGTCGCGAGTAGGATCCCGCGGCGCCGGCTCTGGCACAGGCACGCCGCGCTTCAGCCGAAAATAGATGTAATCCTCGCTGACAGTCTTTAGCGCGCATTTGGCAGCTTGCGCTGTTTCTCCTTGCGCTACGCAGGACGGCAGATCCGGCATATAAGCCACCCATGTCGCTTCGCCCTCCGCTCCGACTTCTTTTTCTACGATTACTTGATACTCGCGCGTTGCCAGAGCCTTAGCGGCATTGAGCAATTCCTGATCCATTTCTACGTACTCCTCTGCTCGTTAAGTTCATCGACTACTTGCAGCAATCGCTTCACGATGTATATCCGAACAGGATCGCTTGACGGTAGCACCAAGTCCAGATGCGGGAAATCCGGATGGTAATATATGACGTGGCTTCCTCGTCCCCGCTCTGTCTCTTCTACATAACCAGCCCAACGTAATACTCTCACAACGTCACGCCTTGACCAGTTGCGCTGACGCTGACGCATCTGCGCCAGCAATCTCTCTGCCTTCGGAGGCATCTACGACTTATTGCCGTTCCCGCCATTTGACCGCGCCCGCCGCACTGGACGCTTGCGCGGCAGCTTCATCGGCAAGCTGTGACGCCGCAGTCCATCAAACTGATACAGCGCATTGGCGACAGCGCCGGCGGTCGGCACCAGGCCGATTTCGCCCACGCCCTTGGCGCCGTAGGGTCCATAAGGATCGGGCACTTCCACGCCGATGACTTCCATCTCCGGCATGTCTTTGGCGCGCAGGATGCCGCATTTGCGCAGCATCGTGCTCTTGGGTCGGCCCGCTTCCATCGGCAGATCCTCGCTGATGGCGTAACCTAGACCCATGTGGATCGAGCCCTCCAGCTGCCCCTCGAAGAGCGTGGGATTAAAGATCTTGCCGGCATCGTGGGCGGCGATGATCTTCTCCACCTGGCCGTCCTCATCCAGGATCACGACCTGGGTGGCGTAGCTGTAGGAGTAGTGCGTGTAGACCTTCTCCACCATGGCGCCGGGTTTGGTCGTCCAATCAACCGTGAAATCGCCTTCGTAGCGCCGGCCGACCAGCTCCTCCAGTTTGTGGAATTCCAGGTCGCTCTTGAAGCGTTTGCAGGCATCAATGATGGCATTGCCGATCAGCGAAGTGGCGCGCGAGGCGGTGGTCATACCCGTGACCATCTCCGAGCCGGTCTCGACGCGAACCTCGACCATCGAGGGCGGCACACCCGTTTCGGTCACCAGCGTCTGCACGGCCATGGTATGCACGCCTTGGCCCATCTCGGTCCAGCCGTGGTCGATGATGACCTTGGCCTTCTCCTCGCCCTCCAGCGCATCGGGGTTGGGGACGACCGACAGCGTCACCTTGGACGAATCGGGCATGCCGTTGCCGATGCCGGTGTTCTTGATGCCGCAGGCGATGCCGGCGAATTGCGCCTGGCTGAATTCATCCTTGACCGCTTCCAGCGTGGCTTTGGCGCCCGCCCCCGCTTCGATGATCTGCCCGGTGGCGGTCATATCGCCGTCATCCAGCGCGTTCTGGTAGCGGAAATGCCAGCGGTCGAAGCCGCCCTGCTCACACAGATCGTCGATGCAGCTTTCCAGCGCGAAAGCGGTCTGGTTGACGCCGAAGCCGCGCATCGCCCCGCAAGGCAGATTATTGGTGTAAACCGCCGTGCTGACGATGTCAGTGACCGGGAAATTGTAGGCGCCTGTAGCGTGCCCCGCCGAGCGCTCCAGCACCTTCATGCCCACCGAAGCGTAAGCGCCGGTATCGCCGACGAAACGCCCCTTGCAGAAGGTCAGCATGCCGTCTTCATCACAGCCGATGGTGTATTCCATCCAGATCGGATGGCGCTTGGGATGCATGACGATCGACTCATCGCGCGTCAGCCGCACCTTGACGGGCAGGC
This sequence comes from Anaerolineae bacterium, assembly GCA_021296115.1. GTDB lineage: Bacteria > Chloroflexota > Anaerolineae > Aggregatilineales > Phototrophicaceae > UBA6055. Next base: position 9,272 of record JAGWBC010000004.1, read on the forward strand.
CCATCAAGTAAGCGGCCAGCGCGGCGTGTCCTTGCACGGACAAGTCTTCCTTGCCGCCGAAAGCGCCGCCGTTGGGCACCAGCACAACATGCACATCTTCCTGCGGCAATCCCAGCAGCTTGGCGATTTGCACGCGGTCTTCAAAGACGCCCTGCCCCTGCGAAAGCACCTCTACTCCACCCCCCTCGGCCCCCCCATAGCTATGTGGGGAAGATTGCAGTGAAGCGTCAAGTCCCCCCTGACTCGTCGGGGGGGATTTAGGGGGGGTAGGACGGGGGTAAGCAATGGCAGCCTCCGGCTCCATAAAGCCGTGCTCGATCATCTGCGTCTCATAGACGCCGTGAGTCGTAAACGCGGCATCCGCCATCGCCTGATCCAAATCGCCGCGGTTGGTGATGGATTGCGACAAGATATTGCCGCCCTCGTGCACCGACGGGCTCTCTTCCTGCAGCGCGGCGTGCATATCAGTGACCGGCTCGAGCACTTCGTAGTCGACGTCGATCAAGGCGACAGCTTCGCGCGCGATCTCGTCAGTCTCCGCCACCACACAGGCCAGCACATCGCCGACATAACGCGTGGTCTCGCCGACGCCAATCATCAGCGGCCAGTCTTGCTTGATCAAGCCGATATGTTTGTCGCCGGGAATGTCATCAGCGGTCAGCACACGCAGAACACCCGCATGCGCCTCGGCCGCGCTGAGGTCCATCGACTTGATCAGCGCACGCGGATGGTCGCTGAACTTCAGCGCGCCGACTTTCAAGCCGTCCAAGCGAATATCATCCACATAGCGGTGTTGCCCCAGCACCAAGTCCTGCGCGTGATACTTGGGCAAGCGTGTGCCGATGCCCCCGCCGACTTCCGGCATTTCGACTTCTTCTTCGTTGCGGATGGCTTCGGCGGCCGTCTCAATGGCGTCAACGATCTTCTTATAACCCGTGCAGCGGCAGAGGTGCGGCGTCAGGCACTTTTCGATATCGGCGCGCGAGGGCTCTGGATTGCGCTTGATGAGCGTGTCCGCCTGCATGACGATGCCGGGGATGCAGAAGCCGCACTGCACGCCGCCCTCTTTGACGAAGGCGTTGGCGAAGACATTCTGCCGATACTCGCCCAGCCCCTCGGTAGTGGTGACGGACTTGCCGGCGACTTTATCCATCTTGGTCACGCAGGAGAGCATGGCTCTGTCATCAACCTGCACCACGCAGCAGCCGCAAGCCGCCTGCGGCGCGCAGCCGTCTTTGGGCGAAACGATGCCCAAGTCGTCGCGCAAGACATTCATCAAGGCGCGCTCGGGATCGCCTTCGTACGCTACAGTTTTGCCGTTAAGCGTGTAGTGAATCATAATTCGTGTCTCCCTAACTTTGCTTCATTCAGCCAGCCAGGCACTTTTCGAGTAGGGGAACCTACGCGCCGTGAGACACGACCTGGCACTGTTACGCCTTATTATGCCGACTTTCGCGAGATTTTTCAAATCGGGGTTTGATTTAGTCACGAAGGCGCAGAGACACAGAGGGTTTTGCTTTGCCGCTGAGTACACTGAGTGAAAGGCGAAGCATATGGCGAAACTGCGCTACGATGGCTAGCCCCTATTCATTTGGAGCCACGGATTCGCGATGTCACTGGTCGACAACGCCAGGCGTTCGGTAGAGATCCCGGCCTTACGACGAAAAAGAAACATGCGCGGTTTCCCGCGCTCGCTTCTGATGTTGTTGCTAGAAACTCAGTGCTAGCGCCGCACCAGGATCTCGGCCGGCTTGGAGTTCTGCCCCTCCCCGCTGGGACCCAGGGCCTGCACGCGGTAGATATGCTTTTGCCTATCCTCTGCGCTGCTGTCGGTGTAGCTGGTGGCGGCGCTGCCGGTGTTGTCGACTAGCGCAATCAGTGCTTTCTCGCCTTTTTTTGGCAGCCTCCGCCAGATGCGATAGCCGCTGACTTGACCGCCGTCGTCCGGGGCGGACCAGCTCAAGTTGACCGCGTCGCCGGATTGCTGCGCGCTCAAGCTGTGGGCGCGCCCCGGCTGCAGCGGGATCGGCGTGTTGGTTGGCGACACGGACGTATTTGTGGGCACGGGTGTATGGGTCGGTGGGATTTGGGTGTTGGTCGGCGGGATCGGTGTGGCTGTCGGTACAGGCGTGTCGGTCGGCGGGTCACTCGGGCGCTCTTGAAATCGAGGGGCCGGATAACCTGCAAATCCTGGCGCGGACTGCCGCCGGCACAGCCGTCACGCTGCAGCTGGATCTCCTGCAAGACCGCCAAGTCTATGCCTATCGCATCGTCAGCGCGCGTGGCGTGATTGAGGTTGAGCTCTTGCCCGAAGCCAGCGCCCGGCGCTTTCTGAATGCCACTGGGCAAAGCGACGAGACGCTGCCGCCCGCCGGCTACGCTTTCGAGCAAGCCTACATAGACGAATTTGGCGCCTTCCTCGACGCTCTGGATTCGCGACAGGAGTGGTATCATCCACTGCGGGAAGGTGTGCAGATTCTGCGTTGTCTTGACGCGGTGAAGCGCAGCAGCGCCAGCGGTCAGCGGATTGAGATTGGAAATTGAAGGGATATTCACTATGAGCCTGGCAGGCAAAACCGCGCTGATCACCGGCGCTGGGCGCGGCATCGGCAAGGGTTGCGCCCTGGCATTGGCGCGGCGCGGCGCCACTGTCGTCCTCAATGATCGACCCTCCAGCCCGGACCTGGCGGCAACGGTCGCTGAAATCGAAAACGCGGGCGGCGAGGCGCTGGCGCTGGAGGCGGATGTCTTCAGCCGCGCCGGTTGCGCGTCCCTGTTGCGCGAAACGTTGGACCAGGTGGACGCTATTGACATTCTCATCAGCAATCCGGCCTACAGCGTCCGCGGCGCCTTCCTGGACTATGATCCTGAGGTCTTTGAGCGCGTCTTGCAAGGTACGCTTGTCGCCGGCTTTCACATAAGTCAACTGGTAGCGCGCCTCATGGTAGAACGGGCCAAAGGCGGCAAGATGGTCTTCATCTCCAGCGTGCATGCCTCGATTCCGCTGCAGAATGCCATCGCCTACAACGCCGCCAAAGCCGGCCTGAATCACATGGCGCTGTCGATCGCGCGCGAACTCGTCCCGCACAAAATCAACGTCAACGTTATTGAGCCGGGCTGGATCGACACGCCGGGCGAACATGAGACATTCGGGGCGGAGACGCTGGCGGAGGCTGGGCGGGCGTTGCCCTGGAAGCGGCTGGGCACACCGGCCGATATCGGCAATGCGGCCGCCTTTTTGGCATCTTCGGACGCCGACTATATCACCGGAACCATCATGCGCGTCGATGGCGGTTATATGCACAAAGACGCTTGACCCCCTATCATATCAATCAACGAGAAAACCGGTCCGGCATACCATGTTGAGGAGATTCGATTCATGAGGAAGAGCAAGGTTCTGGCGAAATGGCGGGACAATCAGTTCGCGCGCTTCTGCGGGATGGGGCACGTGCTGCCCTTCTACATCCGCTACGCCGCGCACTACCAATTCGACGGCATCTGGCTGGATATGGAGCATCGCAACTTCGACGCTCGCGAAATCCAGCACCTGCTGGCGCTCTGCCATCTCTACGATATCGATTGCATGATCCGCCCGCCGACCGTACAGCGCACTCGGCTATACCGTTTCCTGGAAGACGGCGCCTCCGGCTTGATGATTCCCTTCGTCTCCGATGCCGAGATGGCGCGGCAGATTGTGGCGGCGACCAAGTTCCCGCCGATCGGCAATCGCGGGCTGGATGGCGCCGGCCTGGATTGCAACTTCGGCGGCGATACCTGGATACCCGATAGCACATTCATCACTGACGCCAACCGCGAGACCTTCATCGTGGCGCAGATCGAAACGCCGGAAGCGGTCGCCAATGCCGAGGAAATCGCGGCCGTGTCCGGCATTGACTGCCTGTTTGTGGGGCCGGGCGACCTGGGCTTGCGCCTGGATACTTATCCTGAGCTCGGCATGACCGTCGACGAAGCGGTGGCGCAAGTGGCGGCCGCTTGCGACAAGCACGGCAAAGTATGGGGGAGAACCGCGTCGTCAATCGACGAGGTCGACCGCTATCGCCAGCAGGGCTCGCTTATGATCCCGCACGGCGGCGATTTCGCTCTGATGAATGTATTAAAAGACGCCAGCGCCGAGCTGGATGAAATGCTGGCTGATTAGGGATTGTCCGATACTGTGACGACGGCACTGCGCGCGGCGCCGGCGCCATCTACACGGTATCGGAAAAGCCTTACTGAGGCAGCCAGTCGGGATATTCGCGCTCAAGCAGTCGCCGGCAGGCTTGATACTGCGCCTCGCTGAAGCCGCCCAGGCGCAGCCATAATTTGTTGTATGCGCCGTCAATTTTGGTCTTGCCCGCAAGTACCTGAAACAGGTCCGCCAGCAGATCGTGGAAGCCGCGCTGCAATTCCAGCATACGCGGGAAGTCCCGCGCTTGCGCCGCGGCTAGCATGGAGTCGCGCAGCCTCGCGATTGCGTCGCACCGGAACGTCATCGGTATGTCTCAGACGGAGTGGCAGCACGGCGACAACGACTTGCTTTTCGAGGCGGTTTACGGCGCTGGGCGCGTTTTAGCCCTTGACTGCGCCGACAGTCAGACCCTTGATGATATGCCGCTGCGCCAGCAGAACCAGGATAAGCGCCGGTATCATGGCGACGAAGGAGCCAGCCGCCATTTCGCCGTAACGAATGTTGAACTCTTGCACAAAGTTGGCGATGCCGACGGGGATGGTGCGCCCGGCGCTCGTCGTTGTGAGGGAAAGCGCGAAGAGAAACTCTTTCCAGCTGAATACGAAGACCAGTACCGCCATCGCGGCCAGACCGGGGCGCACGATAGGAATGATCACCATGCGGAAGGCCTGCCATTGGGTACAGCCGTCAATGACCGCGGCTTCTTCCAGTTCCTTGGGCACTTCGGCGAAGAAATTCATCATCATGATGACAGCCAGCGGCATGTTCAGCACCATGTGCGCCATGATGACAGCAGCCGGCGTGTCGTAGATGTTAGTGGCCCGCGCCCACAGGTAATAGGGTGTGACAAATACGATGGGTGGCATCATGTTGATGAAGAGCAGCCAGACCAGGATGCCGCCAGTTACCCAGCGAGACCAGTTCAAACGCGAGATTGAGTACGCCGCAAGCGAGCCGATGACGCCGCAAATGACGGCAACGCTGGCAGAAACAATTAGACTGTTCCGCGTGAGTTCCGCGAAATTGCTGCGGCTGCCAGTGAAGATTTCTTCGTAATTCCTGGTTTTCGCTTCAAAGAAGAAAGTGCCGCTATAGATATCCGCCGTGCTTTTGAGGGAGGTCTGCACGATGTAAAAGACCGGAAACAGAATAATGAAAACCACGATGAGTAAAGCGACATTTAAGATGACTTTCGGGACGGTCTTTTCTCTCATCCCAGTCGCCTCCGTACAACACGGCTCGCCCAAAAATAGAAGACCACGAAGATGGTCATGAATGCCGCTACCATCAATGACAAGAACGCAGCGTATCCCAATCGGAATTGCTCGCTGAAGACCTTGTAGATGTGCATGCTTATCACCTGCGTCGCCGTACCGGGGCCCCCTGACGTCAGCACAAAGATTTGGTCGAATACCTTGAATGCGAGAATCGTGCGCAAGAGCATCGCCACTAGAATTGTCGGCGCCATCATCGGCAGAATGACGTGCCGAATCATGCGGAGCTCGTTCGCGCCATCGACCCGCGCCGCCTCCAGCAGCGAGGGCGGAATCGACTCAATGCCCGCCAACATGATCAAAAACATGAAACTGGTCCAATGCCAGACATCGACGATGATAACGGATATCAGCGCCAAGTCTGGATCAGCCGTCCAAAGCGGCGGATTCTGAACGCCAAGTTCGATCAATATAGTAGTGATAAGCCCATAGTTGTAGTCATAGATCAATGACCACATTGTGCCTATCGCAACTGGCGGTATAAGCAGGGGAATGATCACCACGCTGCGATAAACAATCGATAAAGTCGTAGTACGGCTGATAGCGACCGCCAGCGCGAAGCCGGTGAATGTCTCAATAAGCACGACGGCGACAACGAAGACTAGCGTGTTCTTAATGGCGATGCCGACAATGGGGTCCTTCGCCAGATTGTCCAATTGCCTTAAGCCGATAAATTCCGAAACGAGTTCGCCCTCGATGAACTCCAGTTCGGATACGCTCATCTGCAGCAGCTGCGCGATGGGCAAGACAGTGAAGATAACCAGAACGACGAGCAGAGGCGCCACCGACCAGTACTTGAAACTGCCCGGCCCGAAGAGCGCCGTTCTCAAGTCGCCAGAGTTATTCAGCGAAAATCGCGCCATATCAACTCCGTAACCGTCCTCTACAAAAGGCGCGGTTTGAATTGCGCATAAACGCGCGACAGAGGAACCGACGACCCGCCATGGGCCAGGCGTCAGCTCCTCTATAGCAAGCGTCTGCCGAGTTTACGATACCGTGTAGCCGGCATCTTCCATGACAGTACGGATTTCCGACGCCATGAGCCCAACCGCTTCTTCAGGGCTGATCTCGTCGACATAAGCTTGCGCCAAGCGCGTCGATACGCTGTCGCGGATCAGAGGCGTTTCCGGCAGGCGCGTCTCCGGATGCAAGAAGGGCGTGCTTTCGGCGAAGGCGCTCGTCCACCAGCCGACTACCTCGTCAGTCGCCAGTTCTTCGTAGGTATCCTGTCGGACGGGGATAGCGCCCGCTTTGGCGTAAGCCAGCTGATTGTCTTTTGTCGTCAGCCACTTGACGAATTCGAGCCCGGCCGCGGCGCGCTCCGCCGGCAAGTTGTCCGGATGCGACATCACCCACATGCCAGTGCGCGGCGAACGCGCTTCCGCCGTGACGCCTGGAACGACCGTGGCGCCCATATTGCCGCCGACGATCGAGATCTCCGGGTTGTCGTAATTCGGCGCTGCGGCGCCCACCATGTGGACCTGCGCCAGGCGGCCGCTCGCCATCAGCGCCAGCAAATCACCCTGACCCAGATCAGCGTAATTCTGCGGCGCCCAAGTCCGCCCCAGCTTCAGCCAGCGCTGTACTGCTTCCAGGCCCTCGGGCCGCTCAAAGCCGACGGACCAACTGCCGTCTTCTTCCAGCCGGACGTATTCCGCGTCATAGGAATCGACATAGGCGCCGAATTCCCACCAGATCGGATTGGCGCGATTGGCGTTGCCAAACAGGCGCGGCGGATTGCCCAGCTGCTCGGCGATGGTTTCCATCTCGTCAAAGGTCTTGGGCGGTTCAATGCCCGCGTCATCGAATAGATCGCGGCGGTAGTAGTAGAGCTGGATGTTGCCGTTGATGGGAATGCCGAGGAGCGTGCCCATTGGCCCGTTAACACCCAAATCGCTGTCCCAGCGCGCCGCATCGCCATAGCTGATGATGTTTTCATCCAGCGTATAGTCGGCGTCGATATCGAGGATTGGTTTCAGCAGGCCGGAATTGTAAAAGAAGGGGATGTTCTGCTCGGTGATGGCAACGGCGTCGTATTCGCTTTCGCCGGCCTGGACAGCGTTACGCGTCTTGTCCAGCATGCCGGGGAAGGGCGTGACATCGAGGTTGACTTCGTTGCCGGTGGTTTCACTGTACAGTTCGACCATCGCGGCAAAGCCGGGGAACCAGGGCGAATCGTTGATCAGAATCGTGATCGGCGGCTGGCTCATGACGTCTTGCGCCATAGTCCTTATGCTACTGTGCAGCAAGGGGTTCGCCGCCAAGCCGGCGGACAGAGCGCCTATCGCCTTGAGAAAATCACGCCGCGAGAAGTTTCCAATGCGCTTGTTCATGTTCAACTCCGTTCGCTAGTCTCTGTTGGTGTTTGCTGCATAAACGACTACGGACCGGGCAGTAGCGCCTCCTTCCTTGTGTCGCGCAAGACACAGTCCATGGTTAAATGTGACATCCTCATACTAAAGTACTGTATTGAACTGGAATTTGCAAAAATGAACAGAAACTTGTGAATTGCTATGACCTTGGCGCCACGGAGGAACGACCTTAAGGATCAAGGCGTTGCCGTATGCGGATGCTGCTTAGCCTCTTCTACAATTCTTCGCTGGATTTCCCGCGCTTCAACATTGAACGGCGAATCATCTCTTATCGTCGTCTGTTCGCGCTTCCAGACCACAGTCGTAGCAATGCCGCTAGTAAGCAACGCTCATTCGGCCGCTCCATAGACAAATTGCAGTAATGCCCGGGCAGCCCCAGAGGCGACAAAGCTTGTCATGGGCCGGTTGTACTTTCGCTAAGTTTTTGCTCGCAAAAACTTGTTTTATAGGCAAAATAGGCTATACTCTGCTTGTATAATATATTGAGGAGAAACATGGCCAGACTTTGCCTGGATGGCGATAGGAAAGGAGTGAGGCGAGATTAACAATTTGTAGAAAGACCATTCGTTAGCTGTCAAATCGACTGTAGACAGGAGCAAGTCAATTATGATGCGCAAACTTTTCCTGATCGCACTGATACTGGCGCTCGTCAGCGTTTCCGCTGTTGGCGCGCAGGACGAAGCGCAGTATGCGGGCCTGGACATGGATTTGTCGGGCATCACCATTAAGATGGCAAATATCGGCGGCGGCCAGTACGAAGTCATGTACGATGCCATTTCCGTCTTTGAAGAGGCGACCGGCGCCACGGTTGAAATCGTCGCCTTGCTGGACGGATTCTCCATGGACCAGAAGCTGAAAGTCGACTTCGCCACGGGCGCGGCTGATTACGATGTGGCTTGGGATCACACCAGTTTCGTAGCGCAATACACTCCCTTCCTGCTGCCGCTGCAAGATTACTTCAGTGAAGACGAACTGGCGGCTTTTAGCCCCGCCATTCTCGATGCCGCCACCATTGACGGCGACCTCTATCTGATTCCGCGTCACGCTGATATCAGCCCGATCCACTATCGCAAAGATCTGTACGAAGACGATGCCATCGCCGCTGCCTTTATGGATGCGACGGGCGAGGAACTGACCGTGCCGACGACCCTGGAACAGATCGACCAGCAAGCGCGCTTCTTCGTCGAGAACGGCCACAGTACCTTAGGCTATACGCTGGCGGGCAAGGAAGAGGCGCTTACGGGCCGCTTCTATGAGATGCACTTCGCCAGCGGCGGTTCGCTCTTTGACGAGAATTACGAGCCAGCGTTCAATGATGAGATCGGCGTTGCTGTGGCGGAGTTGCTGGCCGGCTGGTACGTGGATGGCGTCATCCCGTCTGATACGACTTCGCTGTTGTGGGACGGCGTCGCCCAGTACTTCTGCAACAACGATGTCGCCATCAAGCTGGAGTGGTACGGTTGGTACGCTTACTTCCAGGATACGGATTCCTGCGCAGTCGCCGGCAATTTCGGCTTGGCGCGCGGCTTCACCGGCCTGTCAATTGGCGGCGACGCAGTTCGCCCCTCTGGTTGGGCGGGCGCGCATGCCTTCTCCGTCCCGGCGACGGCGCCCAATCCGCAAGCGGGCGTTCAGCTGATCAAGTTCCTGTCGTCCGAGCGCGTGGCCTATGAAGAGGCCTTGTTGGGCTTCTTGCCGACGCGCTCCGATGTATGGGACCGCGTCATCGCCGACGCCTCCGATGCCGAGAATCCGCTGGATCGCGAGCGGCTGGAGCTGGCGCGCGTCCAGGTTGGCGAAGACTTCAAGACTCCGCCGCTGATCGCCGAATGGATTCCTTTCTCCAATATCTTCTACCCGCATCTGCAAGCGGTCATCCTGGGTGATGTCAGCGCGCAGGACGGTTTGGACGCTGCCGCGGCGGAAACCCGCGAAATGATGGCCGACGCCGGCTATTACTAGGGGAATACGCCAAGCGCTAAAGGCTAGACTGAAGCGCTCGCCGTTCGGTCTACCCCATCCCCCGGCCCCTTCTCGCCATCTCTATGGCGAGCATCCCGAATCATCGCTGAGGGGAAGGGGAGCGCAATTCTTGGCGCCGCAGATGCATGGCAGCAGCCTTCCCCCCGTTGATACGGGGGGACCGAGGGGGTAGACTGAATGCGCGGGCGGCTAGAGCCAAAGGTATCCTGGACCGTGAACGCTCCATGATTGGCAGACGCAAAAACGCCGACGACGGCGCGGCGCCCAAGCGCGTCATCCAGTTCAGCCGCATTGACGCCGGCGCTTTTCCCTTTCTGCTGATCTTCCCGGCCGTGCTGGTGATCCTGCTCGTCATTGCCTTTCCCCTGCTCTATTCGCTCTACGTCAGCTTCACTCCTTACGAGTTGCTGAAGCCGAACAGCCTGAACTTCACAGCGGCGAGAGCCCTGCGCAATTATGAGAAGCTGCTGAATGATGATATATTTTGGCGCTCGCTGTGGAACACCATCGTCTTCCTGGCGGTCACGGTAAATCTAAGTTATCTGCTGTCCCTGGCTTTGTCGCAGCTCCTGGCGCGCGTGACCTTCGGGCAGAGCCTGCTGCGTACGCTGCTGATGGTGCCGATGATGTTCGCGCCCATCCTGGTTGGCATGCAATTCCGCTGGTTCTTCAACGCCAACGTCGGCTTGGTCAACAACTTCTTAATCAGCGTTGGCATACTCCAGGAGCAGGGACAAATCGCCTGGCTGGTTGATGTGCCGCTGGGCATGATCACCATCATCATCGCTTCAATCTGGATGAATATCCCGGTGATGACCATCATACTCTTGGCGGGCGTCTTGTCTCTGCCGTCGGAGACCTTCGAAGCTGCCGAAGTGGATGGCGCGTCGGGCTGGCAGAAATTCCGCTTTATCACTTTCCCGCTGCTGGCGCCTTTTTCGTATATCGCTTTGACAATCATGTCGCTGGATATCGCTCGCGCATTTGATATTGTGCGGATCATGACCGATGGCGGGCCGGCGCGGCGTACGGAAATGCTCTGGACCTACATCACGCGCCTGGCCATTGAGGACACGAAGTTTGGCTTGGGCAGCGCGATGTCCTGGATCACCGTTTCCTTGTCAGTGCTGTTCACGCTCTATTTCTTCCGCCAACTGGTGAAGGCGAGGATCGTGCAATGATCACTCGCAGTGTCGGCCCCAACCGCCACCGCAACGACATAATCTGGAACGTGGTCGCCTGGGCGATATTGAGTATGTTGGCGCTGCCCGCATTTTGGATCATCATGACAGCTTTTCGCCCCAACATCGAGATCAACACCTTTCCGCCGGTATGGATTCCCAAGCGCTTAACCTTGGAAGCCTTCGCCAATATGTTTGGGTTGAACCCGGATGTGCAGCAACGCGTGGCGGTGGAAGCCTATTTGCGCAACTCGCTGCTGGCATCGGGGATTAGCACCGTCATCGCGGTTTCCCTGGGCACACTGGCGGGTTACGCTTTTGCGCGCTTCCGCTTCCGCTTTCATACGTCGCTGTTTCTGGGCATTATGCTTTCACGCGCTGTGCCCGGCGTGGCTTTGAGCTTGCCGCTGTTTCTCCTCTTCAACCGCGTCGGCTTGGTGAACAATGTACTGGGTTTAGCCTTGGTATACGTCGCTGCCAATATCCCGTTTACAGCCTGGCTGATGGATGGCTTCTTCCGGCAGATCCCCCAAGAATTGACGGAATCAGCTTATATTGACGGCTGTGGGTATTGGTCCGCCTTCTGGCGAATCGAGCTGCCGCTATCGCTGCCTGGGTTGGCGACGGCCGCCATATTTGCCTTTCTGGCGGCTTGGAACGAATTTCAGATCGTCAGCGTATTGGCGCGGAACAACGCAGCCAAGACTTTCCCGCCCGGCTTATTCGCCTTCACCGAGCAATTCACGGTAGATTGGCGCGGCATGGCGGCGATGAGCGTCATCATGATGGCGCCGGCGGTAATCTTCGTGGTTTTGGTGCAGCGCAATCTGGTCAGTGGATTGACCTTTGGCGCCGTTAAGGGTTAATGCCCGTAGCCCAATCCACCCTCGGATCGTGGCTGATGACTCGGCAAGACGCAGCACTGTCTTAGTCGCAGTGGAAGACCTCTTCAATGTTGTGCCACCACTCCCCTTCAGCGCGGTCTTCAACGGGCTTCTGCATGGGCATGCATAGGTCCCACCACTTCTGCGTCGTTTCGTCGGCGGCCATGGCGGCCATATCGGCTTCGAAATCGTCGCCGTGATATTCCATGTAGGCGAAGAGCAGATCGCCGTAACGATATATGGAATAATTGCGGATATTGCACTCGGCGATTTTTTTCAGCACGCCGGGCCAAACATCAGCGTGCAGGCGGATGTATTCCGCGGCATCTTCCGGGCGCAAGCCGATAACTTGTCCAAATCGTTGCATTGGCTGTCTCCTAATCAGAATTGGTTTTGAAGTTTTCCGGGCAGCGGTATTTCACCGTCTGCAAGTGCTCGCAATACAAGGCGAGTACGCCTTCGTTCTTGTAGACTTCATAACTGACTTTGACCAAGCCCATTTCAGCATACTTGGGCTCTTTGCTTAAGTGCGTGCGCACAGTGTATATAGTGTCGCCGATGAATACCGGCTTGATAAAGCGCAGCTTGTCGTAGCCGTAGCTGAAAGTATGCACGTTATTGTGCGCCATCAAGCCCAAGCCGATGCTGAATACCATCGAGCCGGCCACCAGTCGCTTATCGAAGATGCCTTCGTCGCGGGCGAAGATCTCGTCGGCGACGTAGGGGTGCATGTCGAGCACAATGGCGTTGAAGATCATGCACTCGCCTTCGGAAAGCGTGCGCCGGATCGATTTGATTTTCCAGCCCAGCTCAAAGTCTTCGTACATCCAGGTTTCGGTGTTAAAAAGCGGCAGATCCTGGTGCATTTCCACTGGCGTGTTTTCCGGTTTGGGCATGAGCTTCCCTCAATTGGAAATAGCGAACTCTGACAAGATGGTCTCCGTATCTTCGCCGATGCGGGGCGCGCCCTTAGCGTTCTTCAAAACCTCGCCGTCGATCCGAATCGGACAGCGCAGCGTATCCAGCTTGACATTTTCGTCGCGCGCGACTTCTTGAATCATATCGATCACTTTGAAGCCATCGTGCTGCAGCAGCCGGTCCCAGGTCAAGACATCGGCGCACCAGATATCTTGCGGTTCCAGGATGTCAAGCCAATGCTGCGACGACTTCGTCTTCAAGTGCTCGACAAGCGTCGCTTTGATCTCGTCGCGCTGGGTAAACCAAGTCGCGGAATCAGTGTAGTTCAGCAATGGCGGGCACTCGAGCAAGTCCCCAAGGACGGGTATCGAACCCATCGCCAAAGCGAGAAAGCCATCAGCCGTCTGATAAATGCCGTAGGGCGCGGCCAGATAGGCGTGGGCGTTATTGACCGTGCTGCGCTCAGGCAGCTTGCCGCCGTCGTTCAGATGCGTGGTTAGCACTTCAAACTGAAAGTCGAGGATCGATTCCAGCAGGCTGACTTGCACCAAGCCGCCTTCACCGGTGACGCCGCGGCGGACCAGGCAAGCCAGAATGCCCTGCACCAAGTGCGCGCCGGCGAACAGATCGACGACCGCCAAGCCAAAGGGCGTCGGCGGCCGGTCGGCATCGCCGTTTAGCCAGACCAATCCCGAGATGGATTGCAGCAGCAGGTCTTGACCGGGCTTATAGACCCAGGGTCCCTCGTTGCCGTAACCGGTGATTTCGCCATACACGATACGCGGATTGATGGCGCGCACAGCTTCGTAATCCAAGCCCAGGCGCGCCATAACGCCGGGACGGAAATTCTGAATGATGACGTCCGCCTGCTTGATGAGATCCTTGGCGCGCTCAAGATCAAGCGGATCTTTCAGATTGGCGGCGAAGCTCTCCTTATTGCGATTGATCGAGTGAAAAAGGGTGCTTTCGCCATCAAGCTCAAGCTCGGAGATGTAAAGCTGCCGGCAGAGATCACCGCCGTCGGGCCGCTCGACCTTTATGACGCGCGCGCCCAAATCGGCCAGGCGCAAAGCGGCCGAAGGACCCGACAGAAAGATGCTGAAGTCCAGAACCAGTATACCTTCCAATGGTCGCATTTTATCTTGCTTCTCCCGGGCAACCGCGCGGATATTGTGATCCCTCAGGTTTCCTCAGCGCAAATTTGGCAGCGCGTCAGTTTTGCTTGCAAAAACACTTTTTATCCGTAAAATATAGTCAGCAAAGTCATTTTTGTCAAATGGTTTCACAGGCGCAATCAGTGGCCTTTGGAGGCTCAAATGGTTATCGTTGATACGCATCAACACTTTTGGAATCTGGACGAAGTGGCCTATCCTTGGCTGGTTCCAGCATACGGTCCGATCTATCGCAACTTTGACGCGGATGAGCTGGCGCCGCAGTTGGCGGCTGCTGGCGTGGAATCGACCGTGATCGTGCAGGCTATGGATTCATACGCCGATACCGATTCCATGCTGGCCATTGCGGAAGCCAACGACTGGGTGGCAGGCGTGGACGGCTGGGTACCCATTCACGACCCGGACGAGACCGCAAAGAAACTGGATGAGTACGGACGAAATCCCTATTTCAAAGGCATGCGCCACTTGATCCACGAAGAGACGAACCCTGATTGGGTCGTTCAGAAACAGGTGCTCGAGGGCCTGCAAATCCTGGCTGATCGGGGCCTGACCTTTGATGTGGTGGCCGTGTTCCCGATTCACCTCGCGCATGTGCCGAGCCTGGCGGAGAAAGTGCCGAACCTTAAGATGGTGATTGATCACCTGGCGAAACCGCCGCTCGGCGATGAGGAACGCGCGGTCTGGCGCGAGCAGTTGGCCGCGGCGGCTGAAAGCCCTAATGTCTATGCCAAAGTATCGGGTTTGAACACGGTGACGCCGGACTTCGAGAATTGGACCTATGAAGACATCAAGCCGCTGGTTGATTACGCCATCGAGCAATTTGGCGTGGACCGCTTGATGTTTGGCAGTGATTGGCCGGTGGCGGTGCTCGCCGGCGATTACGCCAAGGTTTGGGACGAGACGCAGAAGTGCCTGGGGGACCTCTCCTCAAGCGAAAGGGACGCTGTCCTGGGTGGAACGGGCGACGCGTTTTATCAATTAAACTTATGAGACCAGATTACCCGAATGATTGCGCCGCATTCATCGCTGGCTGTCCAGTCTCTCAACGCGCCGCTCGACGCTCTTGAGTTCCCGGCACAGTTGGCTCAACTCATATCGTAGCTGCCGATTTTCCGAGTTGAGTTCGGCAATTTTCCCACGATGTTCCATGCGCAGGACGTGAATAGCGTCTCTCAATTTGCTTTCCGAATGCCATACTACGATGAAGACAAAACAAACGAACACGATGAGCACGGTGTCCAGCGATATTGTGATGACCATAGTCTTTCCTCAGCCCTGTCGTTAATCAAGCAAGTACAAGTCTAGCAAGTTCTGTTAGCCTAACCGCAGACTACACTGCTGGCAGCGGCCTCCCGCCCTGCTGGCTGGAGTCGTAGGCGGCTTCTACCGTTGCCATCGTCTTGATGGCATCTTCCACTGAGGTTGGCAAGGACGACGTCTCGCCGTTGGCGTAGCGCATCAGGCTGGCCATCGTGCCAATGAACGCTTCCGGGAACCATGAACCCTGGATGTCGAGCGTCCGCCAGCTCGGCTCATCCCCGTCTTCAAGCGAGATGTATTCGAAGCGATCCGGCACGCCGTCGGGATAGTTCATATTAAGGCCGGCGCGGATCTGAATCGCGCCCTTGCTGCCTTCGAATTTGACGTAGGATTGCTGCTTTTCGGCGCCGTAAGCGTGGCTGTGGTTGGTCATCACGTTTACGCGCGGGTTATCACCGTAATCCATGATGATCATCGAGCGGACGCCGCCGCGCAGGTCGGGCGCTGTGGGGTGGCTCAAGGTCTTGGCGTAGACGCTGCCCGGTGTGCCGCAGAAAGAACGGATCAGGTCCACGTAATGAATGCTGTGATAGAGGATCTCAACCCGAGGCAAGGGGAAGAGGAAGCCCCAAAGATGCCAGGGCGTGTTGACTTGAACGCGGAATTCGACATCGTAGAGCTCGCCGATGGCGCCACGCTCAATAATGTTGCGCGCGGCGATGATGAAGGGGGCGAAGCGCAGTTGGAAGTTGACGGCTGCTGCCAGCTCTCGCTCGCGGCAGATGCTCAAAATTTGCCGCGCGTCTGTGAGATCATCACCCATAGGTTTTTGGATTAGCACGGCGCGACCCTTGGGAATACTGCGCAGAATATCTGCGATTGCGCTGCCGGGCACCGCGATATCATAGACGGCGTTCTCGGGCGCGTCCGTGACCGCTTGCGATAAGGAGTGGTAAAGCCGCGGGATGCCAAACTTGTCTTGCATCAAGGCAGCGCGCTCGCTGCTGATATCAAAGCCGCCGACAACATCAAAGCCGGCGATCTTGTAGGCGGGGTAATGGGCGTCATGGACGATCCCGCCCAAGCCGATGCTGACGATTGGGAGCGGGTCCGCGGGCAGTATCGCTGATTGGCGAATATCAAGCGCTTTCATGTGTTTTCATCCTCTTTGCCAAGGGCACGAGCTATATGGCTGCTAAAGCATGCTGTCCGGCGAAGTTGGTCAAGCCAGCGCGTTGGTTGATTTGACGGGCGCAGCGCAGCAAGGCGTCAATCACTACTTGCGGATCTTTGCTGTGACGACTGGCGGTGAGTTGCGTTATGGCAATGGCGGCGGTGACCCCAACTTCCGGATTGCCAATAAGCACGGCGGTATCGTGCAAGCCGATGAAGGACTCATCCAAGGCGGTGGATATGCCGGTGCGGCGGCTCTCCGCGATTCGCTCCCAAAAGAGTTTGCGTTCCCCGGAAGTCATTTGCTGATAGTCGTGATCTCCTTCAAGGATGGTGTTGAGGCTGTTCTCGTCCATCGCCGACAGCAGCAGACGTCCGGAAACGGTGGATACGAGCGGGAATGAAGAGCCGACTGACACCGAGATTTGCACCTTTTCCGGGCTCTCCGCCTGGCCGACCACAAGCAACTGTCGATGTTGAACAATGCTGATATGGCAGGACTCGCGAATCGTTCGGGCGAGTTCTTGCATCGGCAGATTGGCAACATGCAGCAGGTGCTTCAGCGGCGAGTGGCGGTTCGCCAATTCGAATAGCTTGAGCGTGAGGCTGTATTTGCCTTGGTAGTCATCCCTGATGACAAAGCCGCTTTCGGCCAGGCAATTCATGGTACGGAAGAGTTGGCTGGCGCTGCTTGCCATCATCTCGGAGATCTGCGACAGAGAGAGGGGTTCAGGCGCGCGCGCCATCAACTCGAGGACGGCCAGGCCTTTTTCCAAAGCCGGAACGCTATAGTTAGGCGCGGACTTCAATTCTGCCATGCTGGAAATCTTTCGGCGAAAGGCTGCATTAGCCGAGTGTGTCGGCAGGCGCGAGTTCCTTGCGTTGCACGAGATAGAGGTGCTGGCAGGCGAGCACGATCTTCTGATGCTGGTTAAAGATCTCGACTTGCTCAATCACATAGCCGTGATCGGGCCGTTTGGCGTAGTCGCGTTTTTCGCTGATGGTGGCTTTGACGGTAATGGTATCGCCGATGAAAACTGGCCGGATGAAGCGGATGCGGTCGTAGCCGTAGGAGAAGGCTACTGGATTGATCTCGTTGGCTGTCATGCCGATGCCGATGCTCAAGATCAGCGTGCCGTGGGCGATGCGCTCTTTGAACTCCTGGGTTTTGACCCATTCGGCGTCCATGTGGTGGGGGAAGAAATCGCCCGTCTGGCCGGCGTGCAGCACGATGTCGGCTTCGGTAATCGTCCGGCCAAAGGTCTCGCGGCTGGCGCCGATTTCATAGTCTTCAAAATAGCTTGTTTTGATCATGGATTTATCCCGGAAAATAACTGCATGAGGTAATCTATCATGCGCTCATTGACAGAATCGTCGACCCTCACTATATTTTGCAGATAAAACTGCATTTTGCAAGCAAAACGACATCCGATTAGGGCTTATTGAAGCAGGAGACCAATGAGGAAACGGGACATGGAATCCAAGTCCAAATTACGCGGCATCACCTGGAATCATTCACGCGGATTTGTTTCAGTCGTCGCGACTGCGCAGCGATTCTGCGAAATGCGCCCAGAGGTCGACATCAGCTGGGAAAAGCGCTCGCTTCAGGAATTCGCCGATGCGCCGATTCAGGGCTTGGCGGAGCAGTATGACCTGCTCGTAATTGATCACCCCTGGGCGGGTTATGCAGCCTATAGCAAAGTCCTTATGCCGCTGCAAGAAATAATTCCAGCCGATTTCATGAGCGATCAAGCCGAGAATACAGTCGGCCATTCGCATGCGAGTTACATCTTCGACGGCGAACAATGCGCGCTGGCGATAGACGCGGCGACGCCGGTCGCCTCTTATCGCGCCGATTTGCTGGAGCGGTACTCGCTGGAGCAGCCGCGGACCTGGCGCGATCTGCTGGCCCTGGCGCGGCAGGGGCGAGTCATCATGCCGGGGATTCCAATTGACACGCTAATGAATTTCTACATGCTCTGCGCTACACAAGGCGAGCCGCCCTTTGTCGATGACGAGTGGGCGGTTTCAGACCAAATGAGCTTGAGGGCGCTGGAGCAATTGCGGGAGCTGGCGAGCCTCTGCCCCAAGGAGATTTTCGACTGGAATCCGATTGCGGTGTATGAGGCGCTGTCACGGCGTGAAGACTATGTTTATTGTCCTTTTGCTTACGGCTATTCGAATTACTCGCGCGCCGGTTACTCTGCAAATGTGCTGACCTTCGATGACATGGTAGATATCGACCAGCAAGGTCGCTGTCAAACAACGCTCGGCGGTACCGGCTTGGCGATTTCCAGCCGCTGCCAGACGCCGGAAGCAGCGCGGGATTACGCGATGTTCACCGCCGGCGTCGAAGTACAGCGTACGCTCTTCTTCGAGAACGGCGGCCAGCCCGGGCATCGCAGCGCCTGGGAGGATGCCGAGGTCAACCGGCGATCCAATAATTACTTCCGAAATACTTTGCCGGCTTTGGACCGGGCCTATTTGCGGCCGCGATTCCCGGGTTATCTGCATTTTCAGGATCACGCCGGGGCGCCAATTCGCCAGTATTTGATGCAGGGCGGCGACGCGAATGCTGTGCTTGACCAACTCAAGCGCTTGTTCGAGGAAGCCAAAGGGCTTTATCCGGACTGAACCGCGCGAGCCGCTTTTCGCCGAACCATTGCTGCGAGTCTAGTCAGAAATCAGACTGTCGATATCATCGCGGAAACTTGGCGCCCTCGTCGCAGCGGGTCTATCGGCACACTTTTCGGCAGCGACCGGCTAAGGATCGCATTGTGATCACGCAAGCCTGATTCAGCTAAATCACCCGATGTAGTCCCTGTCCGGCAGTTCCGGTAACGGCGCGTGGGGATCAGCCTGATACCAAAATACAGTCGAGGCGATATCATCTTGCAGCGGCAAGTATCGATACTCCTCGAATGACGCGTCGTGCCGCGTCCCCGATCACCAGCCCAGAGCTTGAATCGTCACGCGCAGGTCCTCTTCGTCAAAACCCTGCAGGCGAGACAACAGGGCAATTGCATCAAATTATTTTTCAACACAGAGAGCGCAGAGGGTCGCGTAGACACAGCCCGTCGACACCGAGTTTAGTTCTATTCAAGGCAGAACTCCTCGTAGGATCTTGGCGCTAATGGGT
>JAGWBC010000147.1 GCA_021296115.1 Anaerolineae bacterium
CAAGGCGGGCGGCAAACTGCTGGTGCCGCAGGGCCCGCACTTCGACTACATCACGCCGGAATACGCCACTTTCGACGAAATCCAGGATGTGAAATGGGAATGCTGCCGCGGCATCGGGCACAGCTTTGGCTACAACCGCAATGAGGGCGATGAGCAGCTGCTGGCCGAAGACGAATTGATTCACATGTTCATCGATATCGTCAGCAAAAACGGCAATCTGCTGCTCAACGTTGGGCCGACGGCGGACGGTACCATTCCGGAGAATCAAGCCGACCGACTGCGCAGCCTGGGCCGCTGGTTGGATCGCAATGGCGCGGCCATCTTTGACACCCGCCCCTGGACCCGCGCCGATGGCGTGACCACACAGGGCCTGGATCTGCGCTTCACCAAGGCCGATGATGCGCTGTACGTCACGCTTTTGGGCACACCGACTGAAAGCGAGATCGCCATTGAAGGGCTGAGCGCGCCGGCCGGGGCTACCATCCAACTGCTCGGCCAAGACAGCGACCTTGCCTGGCGGCAAGACGGCGCGGACCTGCGTATCACGCTGCCGGATCTGCCCCAGTCGCAGGCGCACTCCATCAAGATTTCCGGCATGGGTGACTGAATTGACCGCCAAAGTTGACCCATTCGTAAAGAAGAACCTGCCCTGGAATTTCTCGGTCAATCTGATCGACATCACCTTTATCACGCTGGCATTCAGCTTGATATCGCGCGAAACGATCATGCCGCTGCTGATCGACAATCTGACCGATTCCAAGATCGCCATCGGTCTGGCGCCGGCCATATTCAGCATCTCCTTTTACTTGCCGCAGTTATTCGCCGCCAATCACGCCGAACGGCTGACGCGCAAATTGCCATTTGTCATGTTCATCGGCGGGCTGCTGGAGCGCGTGCCCTATGTCTTCGCCGGTTTCGCCGTCTATTTCTTCGCCAAAGGCTCACCGACGCTGGCATTGCTGGCGGTCTACCTGGTGATCGGCTTGGGCGCGTTTGGCGCCGGCGTCGCCACGCCCGCCTGGTTCACCATGATCGGCAAGGTGCTGCCGGTCAATCGCCGCGGCATCTTCTTTGGCGTCAGCGACGGCCTGGGCACATTGATGGGATTCATCGGCGCATATTTTGTCGGCGTCATCCTGGACGATGTGGCCTATCCGCAGAATTTCGCCACGCTATTCTTTGTTGCAGCATTTTTCATGGGCATATCCTGGATCGGCTTGTCGCTCAATCGCGAGCCGGAGAGCCCGGTCGTCAAGGAACATATTCCGCTGTCACACTACTTTCGGCAGCTGCCGGCGATCCTGCGGCGCAATGTCAACTTCCGCCGCTTTCTGCTGAGTTACTCCATCGGCCGCTTCAGCTTGATGGGCGCCAGCTTTTTTATCGTCTTCGGCAACGATCGTTTTGACCTGAGTGGCGCTGATGTTGGCTTGCTAACTGCCGTCCTGCTGGGCAGCCAGGCGGTGATTCAGCTGGCGCTGGGCTGGTTGGGCGATCGGCGCGGCCACAAGCTGAACCTGACGATTTTCGCCTTTGCGGCAGCGGGCGCCGCGCTGGCCGCATCGCTGGCGAGCAACGTTATCACCCTGATCCCGGCATTTTTCCTGCTGGGCACAGCGTTGGCCGCCGACCGCATTTCCCATCTGAATATCGTGCTCGAATTCGCCCTGCCCGAAGACCAGCCGACCTACATCGGCCTGACCAATACGCTGCTGGCGCCGGTCGTCTTCCTGGCGCCGATATTCGGCGGCTGGGTGGCGGATAACAGCTTCCAGCAGCTCTTCGACTTGATGCTGATTTGCGGCGCGGTTGGCGGCGTCCTCCTGGCGCTCTGGGTGAAGGAGCCGCGGCACGTGCCGCCCCGGCCAATGAGCATGGAAAAGGTGAAGAGCAGCGCATGACGGGCGGCGCAGCGCAAGTCGCAATCGAGAAGGACCGCGATTGGAATTTCACGGTCAATGTTCTCGACAATATGTTTTATGCGCTGGCGATCAGCCTGGTTTCGCAAGAGACCATCATGCCGCTGCTGGTCAGCCGCTTGACCGATTCCGAGATCGCCGTCGGCATGATCTCCGCCATCTTCAGCCTGTCCTTCCTGTTGCCGCAGCTGCTGGTCGCCAATCACGCTCAAGGCTTGAAACGCAAATTGCCCTTTGTCCTGCTGGTGAGCGGCTCGCTGCAGCGCCTGCCCTACCCGCTGATTGGCCTGGCGCTGCTGCTCTTCGCCGTTGAGGCGCCCGGGCTGGCTTTGGCGCTATTTTTCATCGGCATCGCTGCCGCGGCTCTGG
Organism: Anaerolineae bacterium; assembly: GCA_021296115.1. Classification (GTDB taxonomy): domain Bacteria; phylum Chloroflexota; class Anaerolineae; order Aggregatilineales; family Phototrophicaceae; genus UBA6055. Next base: position 2,289 of record JAGWBC010000147.1, read on the forward strand.
GCGGGGGTCTCGTCACGCCGGCCTGGTTTACCATGATCGGCAAGGTCATTCCCGTTCGCCGGCGCGGCATATTCTTCGGCTTGGCGGATGGCGGCGGCCTGCTGATGGGCGTCGTCGGCGCTTACTTCGTCGGCCGCATTCTCGACGCCGTCGATTTTCCGGGCAATTTCACCCTGCTCTTCCTGATCGCGGGATTGCCGCTGGCGATTTCCTGGTTTGCGCTGTCCTTGACGCGGGAACCGGAGAGCGACGACATCAAACAGACAGTTCCGCTGCGGCACTATTTGAAACAGCTGCCAGCGGTGCTGCGCGAGCACAGCAACTATCGGCGCTTTCTTGTGGGTTACGCCATGCTGCGCTTGAGCATGATGGCGGTGAGTTTCTTCATCATCCTGGCGAATTTGCGATTTGAACTGAGCGGCGCCGACATCGGCCTCATCAACGCGATATTTTTTGGTTCGCAAGCGCTGATGCGCTTGACATTCGGCTGGCTTGGCGACCGCTGGGGGCACAAACGCAATCTGGTTATTTCGGCAACATGCATGGCGCTGGCGGCGGTTTTCGCGCTGAATGCGACCAGCGTGCTCGGCCTGATTCCGGCTTTCTTCTGCCTGGCCTGCGCCATTTCGAGCGATGTCGTTTCGCACTTCAATATCGTGCTGGAATTCGCCCCGCCAGCCGAGCAGCCAACTTTCATCGGCCTGACGAACACGCTGATCGCGCCCTTTACCTTCGCCGGCCCCATCCTGGCGGGTTGGATGGCAGGGAGTTTTGACATCAGCGCGCTGTTTGTCGTGTCCTTGCTTTGTGGCATCATCGGCGCGGCGCTGCTGTTATGGTGGGTGAAAGAGCCCAGGCTTGCCACACCTGCATCAGACGAGAAAAACAAGCGGGAGATGGAATGACGACATACCAGGCATCATGGGAATCGCTGACCCAGCACGAAGTACCGCAGTGGTTCAGCGACAGCAAATTTGGCTTGTACGCCCACTGGGGCATCTACTCCGTGCCCGGCTTCGGCAACGAATGGTACGGCAAGTGGATGAATGATCCTTCGCACGAGATTTATCGGCAGCATTGCGAGCGTTTCGGGTCGCCGGCGGACTACGGCTATACGCGATTCATCGACGGCTTCACAGCCAAACACTATGACCCCGACGAATGGGCCGACCTCTTCGCCAACAGCGGCGCGCGCTACGCCGGCTTTTCGCTGGCGCATCACGATGGCTTCGGCTTGTGGGACAGCGATGTCTACCGCTGGAATGTCGGCAAGATGGGCCCGAAGCGCGATCTCTACGGCGAGCTGGCGACCGCCTTGCGCCAACGCGACCTGCGCCTGGTTGCGCCATTTCACATTATCCGCGGCTTCAACTGGTTCCTGGCCGGCTGGAATCAATGGGATCAGACTTTTGACGAGGCGGCTATCGAGCGTGGCATGGCGGAAGGCTGGGAGATTTTCGATCCCGACTTGGCCGACTTTTATTGGGTGCAGCAGACCAGCCAATTTGAAAACTTCTTCCAACAGTGGCAGCTGAAGGTGCGCGAGGTCATCGACAAATATCAGCCAGATATGATGTGGTTCGACGGCGGCAAGTTCCGCGAAGACGGCTACGAAGACACGGCGCTGGAGATCCTTGCGCATTATCTGAATCAGGCGCGCGGCTGGGGCAAAGAGGTGCTGGTGCTCAACAAGCTGCCGGTCAGCATGCAATACAATTTCCACCCCGATTTCGGCGTTATCAACTTCGAAAAGGGCCGCGATCGCCCGCCGGTTTATGAGCGCCCCTGGAACGATGATATGCGCATCGGCGATCAATCTTGGGGTTGGGTGGAGAACCAGCAATACGCCAGCGGCCATACGCTGCTCAGCAAGCTTATCGACTGCAGCGCGCGCGGCGGCACCATGATGCTGTCGCTGTCGCCCAAGCCCGACGGCACGATACCCGACGGCCAGCGTCAGCCGCTGCTGCAAATGGGCGAGTGGCTGCGTTGGAATGGACAAGCCATCTACAATACCGTGCCCTGGACGACGCCTGCCGAGGGCGACGAAGACAAGCTGATCGTCGAGCGGCGCGGGCATAAATTCTGGGAGTACGATAATTGCAATGTAGACGACCGGCGTTATACGCAGTCCAAAGACGGCAAGACCGTCTACGCCATGGCGCTGGGCATACCCGAGCGGTCGGTGACCTTTGCGGCGCTGGACGAGTCTGTAGCGGTCGAGCGCGTGTCGCTGCTGGAATCCGACCAGCCGGTGAAATGGGCGCAATCGGTTGCCGGCTTGACGATTGACGCGGCCGGCCTTGACTTCAAGACAGAATTGGCGGCCGCCTGGCGCGTGGAGCTGGGATGAACTGGGCGCAGGGCGGAATGCCCTCGACCTCAGCTGTTGTAGCGGTGCTGGACGCGCTGGGCTTAAGCGAGGCGCAGTTCGGCGTGCATGACTTGCCGAGCACGTATAGCAACTTCACGCACCTGGTCGCGGCCGAGGGCGCGAACGGGCAAGCGCGCAATATCGTCATCCGGCGCTATAACCCGGACAATTACGAAGACGGCCACGATAAACACAGCTGCGAATTCCATGCGCTGGAAATGCTTCATGGACAAGGTGTTCCCGTGCCTGCGCCATTGCTGCTGGATGCGGACGGGTCGCTGCTGGGCTTGCCGGGCATCGTCACCGAATACGTTCCGGGCGCCCCTATTGAGCTGCCGGCTGAGGCGAAACGTTGGGGCCGGATGGCGGCCAAGGCAGCGCGTATGCTGGCGCGTATCCATCAGACGCCCTTCAGCGAATCCGACAAACATTACCTGATGAACGACGATGTGGAAGTCGCCTGGTTCATCAAGGGCGGCCGCGTGCCGGATTATATGCGCGCGGATCCGGACGGCGAGGTCGTCTGGCATATGGTCAATGATCGCTGGGGGCGCTGGGCGCCGGTTGAGCAACGCTTCGCCCATACCGATTATTGGTCGGGCAATGTCCTCTGGCGCGGCGACGAGATCGCGGCGGTGCTGGATTGGGAAGAAGCCGGATACGGGCATCCAGCGGCTGATGTGGCTTACGCGCGCATGGGTTATTTCATCGAGGGCGAGCCGGAAGCGGCCGATGTCTTCCTGCGCGAATACGAGGCGGCGGCCGGCTGGTCGCTGGCGCGGAGAGATCTTGCGCTCTTTGAATTGGCGGCCAGCGCCCGTCCCATGACGGATCCGGATGACTGGTTCGCCTACCCCTACATGGAGCAGGGATTTCGCCAATTCATCGCGGGGGCCAAAGAATTGCTGCTATCTACGCCCCTCTAAATCTCCCCCTACGGTCAGTGTCTACGCGACCTACGCGACCCGAAGCATCAGGGGGAGACTTTCCCGCGCTTTTGGCAAGCGAGTTAGTCCACATCAAGATGATAACGCTCGTCGCCGACCTCCGCTTGCAGGCGGTGCATTTCGGCCCTTAGCTCAACCACCAAGTCGGCATAAGCCGGGTCGTCTACGATGTTATTCAGCTCATAGGGGTCGGCCTCGAGGTCGAATAGCTCCCATTCCGGCTCGTATGTGCCTTCAATGCTGCCTTCGGTGCCGAGCGCGTCGGCGTAATAATAGATCAGCTTGTAGCGCATGGTGCGGATGCCGTAATGCGCGTAGACGTTATGATGCGTCTTGTGCATCCAATAGCGATAATACATGCTGTCGCGCCAGTTGGCTGGGGTATCTCCGCGCAGCAATGGGGCGAAGCTGCGCCCTTGCATGTCGTCAGTCGCTGATAGCCCGGCCAGCTCCAGATAAGTCGGCGCGAAGTCGACATTGAGGATCATGTCCTGGTTGACGCCACCGGCGGCGATGCCCGTTGGGTAGCGCATGATGTAGGGCATCCGCAGCGATTCCTCGTACATAAAGCGCTTGTCATACCAGCCGTGATCGCCCAGGAAGAAACCCTGATCCGAGGTGTAGACAACCACGGTGTTTTCCGCCAGCCCCTCGGCATCCAGATAATCGAGCAAGCGGCCGACATTGTCGTCTATGCTCGCCACCACGCGCAGATAGTCCTTGATATAGCGCTGGTAAGCCCACTTGCGCAGCTCCATCTCCGGCAGGTCGCGCGGGATTTCCGCCTTTAGATCAAGCGGACTGTGGTGGACGCCCATGCGCATCTCCGCGGCTTCGGCGGCTGAGGCGCGGTTGGCATAGTCGTCGTAGAGCGTCTCCGGCTCGGGCAGATCTTCGTTGAGGTACATGTCGGCGTGTTTTTCGTCCGGCTCCCAGTGGCGATGCGGCGCCTTGTGATGGCACATGAGGAAGAAGGGACGATCCGCATCGCGCGCCCGCAAGAAGTCCAGGCTCATGTCGGTGATCAGGTCGGTCACGTAGCCCTTCACTGGTCGGCGTTCTGAGCCGTCTTCGGTGGGAAAGATGAAGGTCGGGTTGTGATACAGCCCCTGCCCGGGCAGCACCGCCCAGTCGTCGAAGCCGGTCGGCTCATGCGCCGGTCCCTGGCCCAGATGCCACTTGCCGAACATGCCCGTTTGGTAGCCGCTGGCATTTAGGTCCTTGACGAAGGTCGGCAGCCGGTTGTCCATCTTCGTGTCGAGCGTGGTGACGCCGTTGACATGATTGTATGTGCCGGTGAGGATGGCGGCGCGGCTGGGCGTGCAGATCGAGTTGGTGCAGAAGCAGTTGTCGAAGCGCATGCCTTCGTTCGCGATGCGGTCGAGGTTGGGCGTCTGGTTGATGCGGCTGCCGTAGCAGCTCATGGCGTGCGAGGCGTGGTCATCGGACATGATGAATAGGAAGTTGGGGCGTTAGTTTGGCATGGGGTTTCGTTTGTTATTTCACCACAGAGGCACAGAGAAACAGAGATTGTCTATTGCCACCGAGTACACCGAGAGCACCGAGTAAATCATCGAGCGCTAAGCAATATAGGGGTGATCGTCACTTCCTTGAGCGCATCCCAGAAGGCCGCCGGCGCCTGCGCGGACATCGCCTCGACATTAGTCTTGACGCGCTGCGGCTTGCTGGTGCTCAGCGCCAGAGCCACGATGCCGGGATGCGACTTGCCGAACTGAATGCAGACCTCGGCCGGCGTCTGACCGTGCTGCTCGCAAAGCGCGAAGAATCTTTCGCGCCAGGAGAATCTCTCCTGATGCTCCGGAATCCCCGCGTCAAGCTTGACATAGTTGAAGAATTCGCCGCCGGTCAAGAAGCCGGCATTGAAGACCGCCGAGTTGATGATGGCCACGCCCTTGGCATGCAGCGAATCCATGAAGGCCAGCAATTCGGCTGGATGCGAATAGAGCGTGTAGCTGTTCGCGAACATGACCCAATCCAACTCAACCTGCGCGTCAATCTCTTGTATCGACTTCCAGTTCTTGGCGCCGACGCCGATGCCTTTGGCTTGCCCCTGCGCCTTCAACTCGCCCAGAGCCGTATAGGCGCCGAGGATGTCGTCGAAGCGGCGCTCGCGATCGGCCGGCGAGTCAGCGGCATCGAGATACTCGTCGGGGTCGTGCACGGATACCAGCTGCGTGCTGTAATCGCCGCCCAGCAGCTCCAGCCCTTGCTCGAAGCACGTTAAGATGCCGGCATAGCTGATGTCTTGCACGGCATCGTGCTTCAAGCCGAACCAGGCGCCCGGCTCAAATGTCGGCTCGGGCGCGGTCAAGGGCGCGCGCAGCCAGGCCAGCTTATTGCTGATGATGACCTCGTCATCGCCCACGCCCAACTCGCGCAGACAATCACCCATGACTTCCAGCGCCAGGCCCGCGCCATGGCAGGTGCTCAAAGATTGCACGCATCGTCTCCAGCTTGGATTCGTAGCTGAACTCGTGGAATAGATTGCCCAGCGCCGTCGAACCGAAGACGATGGGCGGCGTCATCAAACCCGTATTGCCGAATGCTACAGGCTGCATGTCATTACTCCCGATAGTTCAATTCAATCAGCTGGTGCCCCTTGATTGCAGGCACGGTGAATTCCAGCCGGCCCTTGACGACGCGGAAGTCGATGTTTTCTCCTCCGGGCGCCAGTTTGACGCTCTGAATCGCGTTGTCCACGCAGATGGAAACGGGCACATCATAGACCGGAATCACATCTTCGATAATGTCGATCTGCCGGCTGCGGCGGATGGGAATGTAGTGCAGCAGGTGCAGAACAAGTCGATTCCGCGCCGGCTGCTCGTTGAGCATGACTTCAAGTGTGCTCGGGCCGCCATGTTTGACCAGCGGCTGCGGCAGCAGCATATCCAGCGCGTTCAGGAAAAGCGTGCGGCACCACTGCGGCGCATTGTGATAATACTGTGTGAAGAGCGGGCTGGAAAAGTAGATGACCTGGCCTCGGCGAACGATGGCCGCGCCGGCGCTCGCGCCAGATGTGGGCGACTGACGATGCGAGCAGAAGCGCTCGTAAGTCCGGTCGAAGACGGCCGGCGTGATCTCCGCCAGCACCTCGGCATCGGCGGCGGCGCTGACGTCCATGCCGCGAATATACATGGCGTGTTCAGTGGGTGGCAAGCCGCGCCCGATATCGCCGCGCGGCACAATGTACTCGGTGTAGTCGCCGCGCTCAAACTGCCGGCCGCGAACGAGCTCGCCGAAGCGATCGCGCGGTCCCTCGCCGGCCAGCGTCACCGGCAGCGCGTCAAGGGTGAAACTCGACTTGTAAGCGTCCATGCCGGCTTCGAATGAGGCAATTACAGCGCCGCCGCCAGCGATATATCCATTCAGCTTGTCGTTGAGCGCGCCGTCAACCGGGATGTTATCCGGCAATATCAGCACCAGATAATCGCCGAAATCGGCTTTGGAGTCGATGATGTCAAATTGATGGCCCGCCTCTTGCAGCATGCTGTGGACGCCGCATATCGACGGCTGCATGCCGCGGTCATCGACCGGCGCGAATTCTTCCGGCGACATCACCGCGATATCGCTAACCGCCCGCGCGTCGACGCACCAGTCTTCCTTGGCCTCCACCTGCTGATACACATTGCCGATGAGCCGGTAGACATGCTCTTCGATTCGGCCATCTGGCGGCAGCTGATCGCCAACAAAGGGACCGGCGCCCATGGCCATCATGCGGAAACACTCATACTCCAGCGCCGCCTGATTCTTGAAGGAGTGGAAGTCGCCCCAGGCCGTGTGGAACTTGCCGGTGTGGCCGAGGCAGGGCAAGCCCAGCGTGCGAGCGTAGCGCTGCGTCAGCGGGAAATGGATATAACCCCAGTGGCCGCTGGGCAGCGATTCAAGCTCCCAATGCGTGAAAGCCGAAGCGTTGCGGCGATTATGCGGCCCGACATGCCCGCGATTGTAGAAGACGGTGCAGTCATCGCTGAATTGCCGCACGAAGGCGGTCATATCGCTGCGAAAGGTATCCAGCACGACGCCGCCGTATTTCAGCCGCGCAGCCGGATCGCTGGGATTGAGCCCGGCCTCTTGCATGGCCCGCGTCGTCCAGACTGAGCTGTCGGCGGCAGCGTGCACAATGTCGAAGAAGAAGCCGTCAACCGCCGGCAGACAAGCGAAGATATCCGCCACATGCGCTTTGAGGAAGTTCATATAAGGCGAGTTGAGGGCGATGCGGCGGTAGAAACCGGCCTCGTACATGCCATTGCCCTGATAGCTGCCGTCCTCATTGAGGCAGAGCCAGTCCGGATTCTGCGTCGCCGTCAGATGATCCCACTGAACCGTTGTATAGACCGGCACGCGGATGTCGCGCGCGTGGCAGGCTTCGATCTGCTCGACCAGCAAATTGCGTTCGAGATGCGGATGGATGCGCTCGGGATGCGTCTGGCTGTCGTAATAAATCCAGCCGTGATGGCCGCGCGCGAAACAGGTGACCGAATTGACGCGAGCCCGCTCCAGGGTATCGGCGAATTCATCCGGGTCGAATTTCGAGCCGATGCCGGTGATGGCTTCCGAGGTATGGAAATCAAGGTGAATCTGCCGCATGCGCATGGGAAAATCGGTCATTTATGCTGCCTTCCGCCTAAGGGCAATCCCGCCCAATACTGTCTTTACCACCGAGTACGCCGAGAAATTCTTCCTTCGGGCTACCCGCCCGATTTGCTTGACAGCCCAGAGTCGCTAAACTAGACTCTCCGCAACCGGTTACGCCAGCGCAAGTATAGTGAAAGCGCTGGTATGTAGCAACGAATTGATTCAAAAAATCAGACGCAGACCAGGAGCGCGCCAATGACAAGTGCAAACGGCAAATACGAACCGACTTGGGAATCCCTGAGCCAGTATCAGATTCCCGAATGGTATATCGACGCCAAATTCGGCATCTTCATCCATTGGGGACCATACTGCGTGCCCGCCTACCGCAACGAATGGTATCCGCGGCGCATGTACCTTAAAGACGACCCGGCTTTTGAGCACCACCGGCAGACTTGGGGCGACCATCAAGAATTCGGCTACAAAGACTTCATCCCCATGCTCACTGCCGAGAAATTCGACGCCCAGGAATGGGCGCAGCTTTTTAAGGACTCGGGCGCCCGCTTCATCATGCCCGTGGCCGAGCACCACGACGGCTTCCCCATGTACGACAGCGATTTGACCGAGTGGTGCGCCGCCAAGATGGGCCCGAAGCGCGATATCTGCGGCGAACTGGCCGATGCCGTACGCGAGTTGGATATGGTTTTCGCCGTGTCGTCGCACCGCGCCGAGCACTGGTGGTTCTTCGACGGCGGGCGCCTCTTCCCCTCCGATGTGCAGGAGCCGGCCAACGACGGTTTGTACGGGCCCGCGGTCGTCGCCTCGAAAGACCACTCCAATCGCGAGGAGTGGAAAGACAAAGACTGGACGCCGCGCCCGGACGCCAAGTTCCTCGAAGATTGGCTGGCGCGCTGCTGCGAGCTGGTCGACAAGTATCAGCCGCAAGTCGTATGGTTCGACTGGTGGATCGAGCAGGTCGTCTTTGAGCCCTACTTGCAGCGCTTCGCCGCCTACTA
>JAGWBC010000148.1:0-9176 GCA_021296115.1 Anaerolineae bacterium
GGCCGTGTATTTGAAGGGGCCGGATCCAATCGGAATCTCTTCCTGGATCGAATCGGCATCGGCGTCGTCCTTCGTCAACAGGTCGTTGATGATCGGTTCCCAAACGTGCTTGGGGATCAAGTTCAGCTTGGCCAGCGAACTGGTCTCGAAGGCGGCTGAGGGCGTATGCAGCGTGAAGCGCAGCGACAAGTCGTCAATAATCTCGATATTGGCGACATTGCGGGCGAAGGGATGGTAGTCCGGCGCTTCGGGACGGAACTCTTCATTGCCGTCTTCGTCGGTCTGCGTGGTGCCCGCCAGCGCGGCTTCAAAGGAGTAGGCCGCGTCATCGGACATCACATCTTCGCCATCGTGCCACTTCATGCCTTCGCGCAGGGTCACAACCACATTCAGCGAGTCTTCCCAGACGACGCTCTCGGCGGCCCAGGGCTCGGCCACGCCAATCGGGTTGATGCGCATCAAGCGGTCCCAGGTCATCTCGGTTACGCGGCTGGGCGCGTCGCCGGCGATCTCCAGCGGGTTGAAGGAATTCAGGAAGGAAGTCGTAGACGTGATCAGCGTTTTGTCGTCGCCGGTCGGCTCAATGCCGATCCAGGTCCAGAAGTTGTGCACGCCGATGCCGGCTTGCGTCACTACGCTGTCTGCGACGAACGTATCAGTGTTGACCAACTGCGGGGTCAGCGGATGCACGAAGTAGGCGTTGACCATATCGTTGCGGATCATCTGCTGCGCTTCGCAAATGATATCGAGGCGCGTTTCCTTATCGCCGACTTCCACGCGCTGCATTTCCGCCAGAGCGTCATAGTCAGGGTTGTTGTAGCCGATGAAGTTGTAGCCGCCATCGCGCACGCTGGAGTGGAACAAGTTATACGTAAACTCGTCCGGATCGGAACGTTCGGGACGGCCGACCATACGCCAGTAGGTCATTTGGAAGGGACGCTCGGCGCGGCCTTGATCTTCGACGCGACTGTACCAAATCTCGTCGATCAGCTGCGCCCAGGGGATGGCGCGGTGTTCAACATCCAGCCCCAGCTCGCGCATATTCTCGACCACCAGGCGCGTGGTCTCATACTCGATGGGGCGCTCGGCTTGGGTCACCGAATGCACGGTGATGGTCGGCACGGCCTCGCCCGACGTCTGCGATGCGGCTGGAATGGCAAATGCCAGCAGCATCAGCAAGAGGACAACTAGACTTACAAGTTTTCTGCTCATGGTTGGTTATTCTCCTTTACCTGAACAAGCAGCAAATGCTATTGAAATTACCGAAACCACAATCCGACTGATTGTAACCCACCTCCTTAATTCAACCACTACAGATATTGGTTCGCCCGTCAAGTATGACCGTTTCACTAGTCCAATTGCAAATATCCCAGGCCATCGCGGTAAACGATGCTGGCATTGGGCGACATTTCATCCAGCCGCTTAATCAGCGCGCGCGCCTCATCGCCAGCCAGCAATTGCGGATTGCCAACCGCGTCCAGCAGCGCCGGCTGCAGCGAAAAGGACACTGCCCCGTCGGCCGCGATGTCGGCCAGCACGATAACCGTCTCCGACCAATTGCGGTTCCGGCGGTCCACACTGACCCCGTAGGGCGCGTTGCGGCTGACCGGCGTATCGCGAACGGGACCGCGATTATGGTGAAAGACGAAGTTGCCCAGGCTGTAGAATATCGGTTTGCCTCGATAGACCTCGACTTCACCCAGCGAATGCGGATGATGGCCGACGATGACATCGACGCCGGCGTCGATCAGCGCCTGGCCGACCTCAATCTGATAATCGGCCAGGCCGTCTTGAAAGCGCGAGCGCCAGAAGGGCGGCACACCCCAGTGCATAGCCAGTACCAGCAGGTCAGCTTCACGTCGGGCTGCCTCAACGGCGGCAATCGCGCGGTCGAGGTCTTCGCGCCAGGCGCGGGTATGGACGTAGGGGGCGCTGCCCGGCTGCTCCAGGCTGGCCGCCGGATCAAGATGGTAGGCTTCCGACGCATGAATCGGCGCCACGCCGGGCTTGCCCGCTGCAGCAGCTGAGCCCGGACCAAGGGTCGATGCGGCGCCCAGAAAGGCTACGAAGGACCTGCGCCCGCCAGGCGGCGTCCAGATCCAAGCCCGCGCCGACAAAGGGCAGGTCGTGCTCACGCAAGTGGTCCAGCGTATCGCGGAAGGCGAGCTCGCCGAAATCCAGCATGTGGTTGTTGGCCAGGGTCAACATGTCAAAGCCCAAGTCGCGTACATCGGCCAGCAATTCGGGCGGCATGCGCATATTGATCCATTTTTCCGTAGGCCTACCGCGCCTTGAAACAGGCGTCTCCAGGTTGCCAAAGGCGATATCGGCCGAGCGCAGCAGCTTACGCACGGCAGCCAACTCAGCGCTCGCCGGCAGCGTCTGCTGCGGGAAGATATCGCCAACCATCGCGATAGTGGGCATCTCTGTCTATCCCCCCCTCAATCCCCGCGTATCAACGGTGGGACGCCAGCCTTTCGAGCCAGGCGAAGGGTCTGGGGGTAGAAAAAGCGCATGGGAATAGCAGTATCGCACAAGCCCTAGACCTTTTTCCCGCCCTTAACCACCGCCGCGATATCACGCAGATTGCGAATATCCACCAGCGGGTCGGCGTTCGTCAGCAGCAGATCGGCGTATTTGCCGGCTTCCACCGTGCCGATGTCGTCCGCCATGTCCAGGATCTCGGCGTTATTGCGCGTGCCGATGCTGATGGCTTCCAGCGCCGTCAGGTCGTTGTCCACCAGCAGCTCCAGTTCGCGCGCCATGCTGTAGTTGTGCGGCGCCAGCGGGTTGCCGCCGGCGTCGGTGCCGATGCCCAGGAAGATGCCTTTGGCGCGGGCCAGGGCGATGGTCTGACGAATCTGCTTGACACCCTGCTCGATCATGGGCTTGCGCCGCTCGGCATCGGCCTGCTGCACCGGCGAGAGCGGATAGCTCTCCAAATCGGGATTGCCGGCGCCCAGTGTCAATACCAGCGCTGCGCCGTTCTCGACCATCATGTCGGCGGTTTCATCATCGAGATAGGTGCCGTGTTCGATGGTATCGACGCCGCCCAGCATGCAGTTGCGGATCCCGCCCGTGCCATGGCAATGGGCCGCCACCTTGCGCCCCATCATGTGCGCCACCTCGGTGACGGCGGAAATCTCCGCGACCGTGAGTTGGCTGGCGTGGATATCCTGGCCGGGCGTAGCGGTGCCGCCGGTGGCCATCAACTTCACCAAATCGGCGCCGGCTTTGATCTGCTCGCGGGCCGCCTTGCGCATCTCATCAGGCCCGTCCGCCTCGCGGGCGATGAAATGGGCATGCCCGCCCGTCATGGAAATGACGCGGCCGGACAGCTTCATGCGCGGTCCCTCGATGAAGCCGCGGTTGATGGCGTTGCGCAGCGACATCTCAATGAACTGCTCGCCGCCCACATCGCGGATCGCAGTCACGCCGTGAGATAGCGTGCGCTTGCAGATATCGACTGCTTCAAGCACCAGTTCGTCGCGATGCTTTTCCAGCAGGGCGAAGACGCTCTCGCTGCCGTTGTAGCAGATGTGGATGTGGGCGTCGATCAAGCCGGGCATCAGCCAAGTGCCGCTCACATCAATTTGCTCGGCGTCCTGCGCCTCAGTCGGCAGATCAGCCGCGCTACCCACCCAGGCGATGCGCTCGCCTTTTACGTAGACGGCTGAGTTGGCAATTGGCTCGCCCCCGTTGCCATCGATAAGGGTCGCGCCTGTGAGTACGTATCCCATCTGTTCCTCCTCAATCGTATTCTGAATGTAAATTCCCGACGACAGGACGCGTCGCCGGTTGCTATATTTATCCGCCTTTATGTCGCTCATGCAGCTTGGACGACTATGGCGCCGAGCGGCACATGCGAATCAAGAAATGGCTCGCCATTCGCGTCGCGCGCGATCACACGCTCGCCGTCGCTCGCATCATACAGACCCGTAAATACCGAGTAACTGCCCGCTGGCAAATCGTCCGACTGCGGCAGTTGCCAGACCTCGCTGTCAACAAGCCCACTATACCATAGCCGCGTCGGCAAGCGCGGTCCTAGAGGCTGTTGGTCGTAGACCCGCCATTCGCCGCTCTCTTCGTGCCTCAGGTGCATAAACTGGATGTAATCCGCCGCGCCCGCTTCGTTCGCGCGCCAGGTGAACGACATGGAGAAAGGTTCGCTCGCGCGTAAACGTTGCGGCAATTCAACAGGGTCCAGCGCGAATCCGTTTTCAAACGAGGCGAGAGCGGTTTTCGTCTGAGGCATAGCCGCGGAGTCCTTCAGAACCAATTCATCCAATATCAGTTGCGTGTCGCTGAGCAGCGGATGATCGCTGGTGAGGATCCTCTGCGGAACAAACTCCCCGCCCTGCTCGCGCCAGAGCGTGAGCACGATCCACATGGCGCGATTTTTTGGCGCGTCCGGCGGGATGGTTGCCAAGCTTCGCTGAATGTACTTTACCCTTGGTTCATATAAAGCCGTCTTCCAAGAGTGTCTACGAGAAATGTTTTCGTCCACGCGCGCTGCTGATTTGCCGCTGACTTGATCAACCAAATGAATGGAATAGCCCATTCCAGTAAACTTATGCCAATCAGCAGACGAAACAAATAAAGTAGTATCTAGCCCCCTTCGGCTTATGTCTGCGCGGAATGCCTGCAAGTTTACTCTCGCCTCGAAACCTATACTAGCTTCTTGAGTCATAAGCCGGAGTTCAAGCAAAGGCGGCAGGAAGTACAACAATAACAACAGAATTGATAGCGACGGGACCAAATACATAATTCGGGGAATCGGCCTCGCCGCAATGGTCGCAAGACCGCCGGCGGCAACTAACGCGAGCCAGACGCCGACTAATTCCAGGATTTCTTCGATCCGTTGGAGTTCCAGGCATCCGTCCGTGTCGACGCGCCAAGTCCCCGCTAGATATATAGCCTCGCTGTTGCAGGGCACGATATCCAGAATCAGCGCGCCAACCGCGCCTATCGCCAAGCCCGACAGCAAGCAGAAGAACCATTTCCATGCGCGCCGCGGAGAACGGAGCGCAACAAGCAGGGTTGCGGAGGCCAGCGCCAGACCAAGCGAGGCGTAATGTATCTGCCAGTCCCCATGAACTGAGCGGAAGCCGTGATATTCGTCCCAGGCAAGCGCCAGAAACAAAATACCGATGCCGGCAAAATAAATGAGTCGCCAGGCTGGGCGCGCCGGGCTGAACCAGCCAGCATACAGCGCCAAACACCCAGCGAGGGCGAACTGCGCCGCGGCCAGTGTGGAAACGAGATTGTACTCGCTATCAAGATGCCAAAACCAACGCTCGTATGGAGAAGACGGTCTGAGGAATATCGACAAGCCAACGAGAGCCATCTGAGCAATCAACATAAACATGGCGAGCCGGTTGGCGACTGGGCTCAAGCCCGGCAGCAAATATCGAAAGGCGAACAGACTGACTGTGAGATAGACAAGGAACACGAAAAAGTAAATGTAGCCGCTGGAAATGACGGCTGGCGCGGCGCTTTGCATATATTCGTCAGCTCAGTTCCGGCGATGATACAAATCGGCCGGCGAAGAGGCTTGCCCGGAGGCGATCTTGGGCGGCGTCATATAGGCGCGCTTGGAATGGCTGAGGCCGGAACCGAGCATCGCTTCAAGGAATTTGAGCTGCACGCGCGCCGGATTCAGGAAGGGTACGCCCAGCTCGGCTTGGCAGGCTTCGGGAATCTCCAGGAAACCCATGCTCATGCAGCCCACGATCAGCGTATCGGCGCGATCTTCGGCGATGGCTTTGCGTCCTTCTGCGATCGTGACTTCAATGGCCTGTTCGCGGTCGCGGTGCAACTCCAGCACGGGAATATTAACCGCGCGCACGCTGGCCAGCTTGTCGCCGCCACCGCTGTTGCGCATGGTTTCTTCCAGCGGGCCGATGACGCTGTCGGTGACCGTGATGACCGAGTAGCGCCGCCCCAGGGCCGAGGCCATCAGCGCGGTCGCTTGACCCGCGCCGACCACGGGGATATCGACCATCTCGCGCAGGGCGCCCAGGCCCGGGTCGCCGTAGCAGCCGAGCAGGATGCCGTCCCAACCGTCGGCTTGGAGTTCGTGCGCCTTTTTGACCGTCTCCGGGATGGAGAGATATTCTTCGTACATGCTCTCGATGGAGCCGGGACCGGCCGGTATATCGGTGATGTCGACTTCGGTGTCGGGCCCGGCAAAGCGCTGCAGGTACTCGCGACGGCGGCTGAGCTCGGCTTGGCCTTCGGGTGTGCGGCCCATGGGGCCAGATACCAAGTAGATGAGTTTCATGCGATTTCTCCATTTCATGGGCGATTCACAGGGTCGCCCTTACAGATTTCGACGGGCCCGGTTTACCCCATCCCCCGGCCCCTTGCCCCAGCGAGCTAGGGAAGGGGAGCTATGTACGTAGCGGGACGCAAGGTATTTTGCGTGGGCGGCGGCATTGTCGCGCGGGAGTCTACATTTCTCTGTGCCCTCTGTGCCTCTGTGGTGAATCAGATCTTCTCCAGCGCGGCGCGGACGATATTGGCCGAAGTCTCGAAAGCCCAGGCCACGCGGTTGACGCCGCGCAGCAGGTGCGTCCGCGTGACTCGGCGCATGTGGTGGTCGGCGTTCGCCAACTCCAGCGCCGGCGCCAAATCGGGCAGCTGCGGCACGCGCATGGCCGGCTCATTGCGGAAGCGCCCCTGACGGGTGAAGTTGATCAACACCAGCTCGCGGGCCAGCGCCAGCAGGGCATCGTTGTAGGCGCGCACGCCGGCATCGCCGACCGCGCCATCGGCCAGACCAGCCGCCGCGCCGTAGAGATCAGCCAGCGCCGCGTCCAGGTCGGCCAGCGCGTCGTAAGCCGGAGTAAAATCAGCGTCAGCGCCCGCCGCCGCCGAATAGCTGTCCAGCGTGTCCGTGAACTCGGCGGTCAGCTTGCGGAAGTCGTAGGGATGCAGCGGGTTATTCAGCAAGCGCTGCAGCGATGTGGCATAGACGCGCAGGTCGCGCATCAAGTTGTCTTTGTCGGCGATCTCGAGCGTATCGTTTTCGGTGTGCCAGGCGATATTGGCGCCGCAGCCGCCCACGCTGTAATAGCCGAGCTCTTCGATCCGCTCCAGGGGCATGGACGATAGCAGCATGAACAAGCTGGAAATGCCGATATTGTTGAAGGAATAATCGCCCGCTTGATGGGGCCGCTCGCCCGTAAAACCGGCGCCGGTGGAGTCCTTGACCGAGCGGGCGGCGAAGTCGTAGGCTTCGGACATGACAGTCACGCCGCGATATTCAGTGGCTTGGCGGCAGCCGGGCGAGTCGATATTCATCTGCGCCACGCAATTCCGCGCCAGATCCAAGCCAAATTCGTCGGCGTACCAGGTCGAGGCGCCGTAGCGGCCGGTGGAATGCCCCGACCACCAAGCCACGCGCAAGCTGCGCGACAGTTGATCGCGATTGTCATTGAAAATGCGCGCAAGCTCCAGCAACGTGGCGTCGCCGACCGCGTTATCGCCGATGCCCACATCCCAGGAATCGACATGGCCGTGAACCAGCACAAAGCGCTCCGGCTCGATATTGCCCTTGACCTCGGCTACAAGGCAGGGACATTCGAACCAGCCCTCTTTCAGCAGCGAGTGCAGGGTGGCTTGCACCGTCCCATTTTCCATCTGCGCCAGCAATTCGTTTCCGTCGGGGCGGTTGATCGAGACGACCGGGATGGTCGGCTGGCGCTGGTAGGTGTCCAGGTCGGGCGCGCCCCAGATGGTGGTGCAGATGCCCCAGTGGATATCCACGCCGGGATTGATGAAGATGCAGCCCTTGGCGCCCTGGTTCTGGAAATACCAGACCGGCGGCGGACCGCCGAATCCATCCACCACTACGATCTTGCCGGCGCAATCGACATCGCCGATGGGCGTGAAGTCGAAGAAATCGGCGCTGCGCCCGGCGGCGAAACCCTCGATGCGCACGCATTCGCCGCTGATGCCTTCGGCCGGCGTGCTGATGGAAAAGGCCGGCGTCTTGGCGCGATAAGATTTGCCTCCGACCACCAGCGAAGCCCGCACCGGCACGCTCAAGAAGAGTTCCGGCATGTGCATGGTATGGGGCACGCCCAAGGCGCTCAGGCGCTCGGCGATATAGTTAAAAGCCGTCCGTTCGTCCTCCGACGACGACTCGCGGACCAGGCTGGTGAAGCGCTCGATCATGGACCATGGTTCATCGGGCGACAGCGACTCCAGCAAGGCTGTCTCCAAATCGGCGTTCTTGGTTTCCAAAAGTGCTTGCATAATTTGCTCGTTCCTCTCTCGGCTGTATTTGACCGCGAAACAAAACCATCGCGACAGCGCAGCACTGCCGTCTCAGGAAATATGGATTTGTTTCCTTGTGGCGCTAAATGCCACGCTCTCACATTGGAGAGAGTCTACCAACTCGATTAGGATTGTCAACAACTCGCGCTGCGGCCGCGCAATGGCTATGCTAGGCGAGGAATCGTCGGCCAGTGAAAAGGCAGAAAATGCGATTAGACGACATCAACGCCGCGCTCGAGCAATGCAGGCGGACGCAGAAAAGCGCTCTGGACGGCTTCAAGACGCTGCTGCGTTTCCCTTCGATCAGCCAGGACGACGGATTTCAGCCGCAGCTGCTGGCCTGCGCCGACTGGATCCTGGCGGAGATGCGGCGCATTGGGCTGGAAAATGTACATAAGCTGCCGACAGCCGGCAATCCGATCCTGTATGCTGACTGGCTGCATGCCGGCGCCGACAAGCCGACCATCCTCTTCTACGCCCACTACGATGTACAGCCGGTCGGCGACGGTTCGCTGTGGCAGTCGCCGCCCTTTGAGCCAACTCTCATCGACGGGCGGCTGATGGCGCGCGGCGCAGTCGATGACAAATGCGGCATCTGGTTCAAGCTCGTGGCGATCGACTCAATTCTACAGGCTTGCGGCCGGCTGCCGATCAATATCAAGCTCTTTTTCGAGGGCGAAGAGGAGCTCGGCTCGAAAAATGCCGGCCCCTGCATCGCGGCGCATAAGGACTTGCTGGCGGCTGACACGCTGATCATCTCCGACGGGCCCTTCTCCAGCGAGCAGCCGATTATCGGCTATGCCGTGCGCGGCAGCGTCACCGGCGAGGTGCGGCTGCAAGGTCCGCCCCACGATCTGCATTCCGGGCGCTACGGCGGCGCGGTCAAGAACCCG
>JAGWBC010000148.1:9280-9594 GCA_021296115.1 Anaerolineae bacterium
GACGATTGGCCCGCCCCTGCAGCGCGCAGCCGGCGTCGACGCCTTTTTCGGCGATTTCCTGGGTGTCTTCGCCGAGCGCGCCACTTCGCAGCCAACGCTTGATGTCAGCAGCATCCGCGGCGGTTACCAAGGCGAGGGAGCGCGGGCCATCATCCCGGCTGAGGCGGCTTGCACGGTCACCATCCGCACAGTCTCCGGCCAAGATGGCGAGGCAATGTGGTCGCGCTTCGTCGAGCATGTCATGGCTTTCGCCGAGCCGGGCATCAGCATCGAAACTGAGCTGCTCAGCAGCGCGCATCCCTTCTTGATGTCGG
>JAGWBC010000149.1:0-7718 GCA_021296115.1 Anaerolineae bacterium
GGCGCTGGTGGCCGCGCATACACTCTGCACCTTATTCGTCGATTATCAGGGCCATATGATGGGCGCCATGATGGAGAGCGATATGCGGCGGGAGCTCTTCGGGCATCTGCAGAAGCTCTCGTTCAGCTTCTTTGACGAGCAGAAGACCGGCCAGTTGATGTCGCGCATAACCAACGACCTCTTCGCAATATCGGAACTGTCGCATCATGGTCCGGAAGATTTGTTCATCGGCATCATCACCTTCAGCGGCGTCTTCTTGATTACGCTGGCGATTAACCCGGCGCTGAGTCTGATCATCATCGTCTTCCTGCCGCTGATGCTGGTCTTTTCGCTGCATTTCAACCGCAAGTTGCATCGCGCGCTGCGGCTGAGCAAGCAACGGGTGGCCGAGGTCAACGCGCAGATTGAAGACTCGTTGGCCGGCATCCGCGTGGTGCAGTCCTTCGCCAACGAGCCGCTGGAGCAAGCCAAGTTCGACGCGGCCAACGCCCGTTTCGTCGCGAGCCGGCGGCTGGAGTACAAGAGCGAGGGCTTCTTCTATGGCGGCATGTCCGCCTTCACGCAGCTGAAGACGGAAGTGGTGGTGCTATTCGGCGCGCTGGCTATCACACGGGCCTCCCTGAATCTTTCCCATCTAATCACTTTCTTGGTGTACGTAGGCATCCTCATGCCCGCTGGTATCAAGAAGGCATCACCGGTTTTAATCGCTTCATGGATATGATGGAGCTGCCGCCCGCCATACAAGAGCCCGCCCAGGCGCTGGCGCCGGAACGCGTTCGCGGCGAGCTGGAGTTGCAGAATGTCACTTTCAGTTACCAGGACCGCTTCGGCAGCGTCTTCCACAACTTGTCGCTGAAAATAGCTGTCGGCGAGTACGTGGCCCTGGTTGGCGCTTCGGGGGTGGGCAAGACTACGCTGGGCACACTCATCCCGCGCTTCTACGATGTCAGCGGCGGCCGCATCTGCCTGGATGGCGTCGATATCCGCGAGTTCAGCCTGGCTGCGCTGCGCCGGAATATCGGCACAGTCGATCAAGATGTATATCTCTTTGGCACGACGGTGGCCGAGAATATCCGCTATGGCAAACCGGACGCCGTGGCGGAGGAGATCATCTCGGCCGCGAAGAAAGCCAACGCGCACGAATTTATCATGGCGCTGCCGCAGGGCTATGATACCGAGATCGGTCAGCGCGGCATCAAGTTATCGGCCGGGCAAAGGCAGCGGCTCAGCATCGCGCGGCTGTTTCTGAAAGATCCGCCGCTGATCATCCTGGATGAGGCGACTAGCGCGCTGGACAATGAGAGCGAGCGGGTGGTGCAACAATCGCTGGAGCGACTGATCGAGAATCGCACGACCCTGGTCATCGCCCACCGCCTGTCGACCATTCGCAATGCCGATCGCATCCTGGTGCTGACCGAGGAGGGCATTTGCGAGCAGGGCACTCACGAGCAGTTGATTGCCGATGAAGGCGCCTATGCGGGGCTCTATAATCTGCAGCTGGCGCGCTGACGATAGAAAGGTTGGCTTATAGTTCGTTGAGGAAGCGGCGAATCTGCGTTTCGTCGAGGTCTCGACACTCGCTCTTGGCGCAAATCGCTATAAGCGTCACCGTGTGTTCATCGCCAACATGATAGGCAATGCGGAAGCCGCCGCGCTTGCCAGTTCGAGCTGATCGATTGACCAAGCGAACGCGATAGACGGTATCACCCACACGACGATAACGAGTAGCTGGTCGGTTGCCCTGTTCCAGTTCCTCTATGAGATTGTCTACCGCGTCGAGTACTTGGGAGTATTTCCGGGCCAATTTCCCAAGCCGACTGTCGAAGCGTCTGGTTTGCCTAACAGTCGTCCTTGGCATTTTTTAATTGCGCTCGCAGTTCACGAATTCGCTGCCTGCTATCCAAGACCTGGCCAGCCTCGATTTCTTGGAGGCTGACACGGATGTCGTCTAGAAATGTCTCCTCCGGCGTCAAGGTCTCAGGCGCGGATGATAGCTTGGGACGAGGAAGTGGGCGGGAAGAACGTTGTGGATTCGCAGCTTCTGCTGCCATGATGCAACTCCTTGACTTGCGGCTGCTTGCGACCAGCCGTATACAGCTAGCTCGGCTCAGACAACGCCTGTTCTCCCTTGTCAATCAGATCCTGCAGCGTCAGTTTGACTTCGCCGCTCTTTATCTTTCGGTTGAGCTCAGGGTCGTCTTTCCGGGATACGTAGAGCTTGTAGCTAGATGCATCACCATGTTGCCGCTTCAAGTCGTTATAAAGTTTTCTTCTATCCAAGTCTTTGTCAGAATGAGTATTCATTCTTGCCATTTCCTGCGTCCGGAGGCAATGCCGCTTGTTACCAAATGCCAGTAGCGGGAGAGGGGCTCGAACCCTCACGCCCTTTCGGGCAGGTGCTTTTAAGGCACCCGTGTCTGCCATTCCACCATCCCGCCGCTGGAATCAGTATAATCTCGGCGAGACGAATGTCAATATGGCCGCGCTTTTAGACGCGGCGGCTGTCGTCGTTCTTGCGCTTGCCGCTGACGTTTGGGCGGTACTTGCCGCCGAAGAGCATGAATAGCCCCATGCCGACCAGGATCAGCGGGAAGATCTGCCAGAAGGCGCCGGCGATATCGGTGATCAAGCCGGGAATGCCAAAGATGACGCCGATAGCGATCAGCCAGAGCGCGCCCGTGGCCGATTGCCAGCGCTCGCCCAGCGCCATAGTCCGCGCCAGGATCGAAGCGGCGATGACAAACATGATGCCGGGCCACCACCAACCGGTGAAGAACAAAAGACCCAATCCCACAAAAAATACGCCCGTGCTTGCTTGCGAAGCCTTTTCTTCTTTATCCATCATGCCTGTCCAAATATCTTGTAGTCGCTTTGACAGTATTACGTGATGGATCGTTCAGCGGTTGCGCCGGCCGCCGCGATTAGGTCTCGACGAAGGTGATGCGATAGGATTTCAGTCCGCGCCGATTATCGGTGTAGCAGTCGCCCGTGCGCAAGCTGCTGGCTGAAGGATCGCGCGCGCCCGCCATTTCGATGGCGTAGTCAATGTCCGGCGCCATTTGGAAGTCGGCGTAAGAGTCGCCGTACTCGACCTTTAGCCCGCTGAAGAAGAGGTCTTCCTGGTTGCCCCAGCGCACGCGGATGGGCTGGCCCGGGATGCCGCGCCCGATGTAGTCGACTACATGCACTTCGATCAGGGCGGGGCGCGCCAGGTCGCAGAAGGAGCGCACTGATAGCACGGCAAAGCTGCGCTCGTCGGCGCCGGGCGCGGCCAGGTGGCGCGTCGGCGTGGCCACGAAGGTTTGCCGCAGCGGCCGCTTGGTGGGCAGGGGCGTGGGGCGCGACTCATCGCTGACGGGCGCAGCTAGGGGGGCGGGCGCCGCTTGGGTGGCGTCGGCTGATTCTGTCGCTTCCGGCGGAAGTAATTGCTCGGCACAGCCAGCACGCCCCTGCGATGTATACAAGCTGACGGCGCTGCGCAAAGCCCTTATGCCGCTGGGGTTGCGCAGGTAACCGCGGCTGCCCAGCTCGCAGGCGCCGGCGGCCAGCGCGCTCCAAGGGTCCTGCAGCGGGCGCAGCGCGATCAGTTTCGCCAGCGCCCGCTGTGTATCGCCGCTGTTCTCGTGCTCCAGCGCGATGGCTATCATATAGTGCTGGCGGTCTTCCGCGCGCAGCTGCCAGGGTTCGGCGTTGCCGCGCGGCAGTGGACCCTGAATCCGCGTGATGCTGAGGCCCAGCAAGAGGCCGGCGATCAAGCTCAGGGCGAAGGCAGCCTGCGAGAAATAGCCGCTCTCGACCTTGGTTTCGCCTTCGCGCGGCGCGGGACGCAGGTTGCTTGGTATATTGGGCCTCATGGGCCCTCCTCGCTCGGCTCGAGGAAAGGCCGCATGATGGCGGTCAGCTGTCCCAGATCTTGCGCCAGCTCCACCAAGAGCTGAATGTCGTCGAGGTCGCGCGCCGAAGTCGTGATGATGCGCTCGATGGATTGCCGCAGTCCGGGTCCGGCGAGCTCGGCCTGGAAACGGCTGAGCCGCTGCGCAGCGCCGACAATATCGGCGTCGACTGCGTAGCCGGCCGCGATCATGACGACGTATTCGTCGCGATAGGGCTGCGCCAGGTCGCTCAGTACGCTGCTGCGTCCATCGGCGGGGAATGGCGCCCAGCCGAAGAATAGCCCGACAGCGGCGCCCATCAGCAAACCCAGCATCAGCGAGCGAATCGCGCGCAGCATAATCCCTTCTTCGTCGTACTCCGGCACCGTGTCATCTATCTTATAACGGAATAGCAGTCTTGGCAGACGCGCGCGCCCATCTAGTAGGGCGCCAGGACTTCATCGCGGTCGCCGATCAGGCTGTCGTCCACGATAACGAAGCGGTTGGAATCGGCCGGCTCCAGGGTCCACTCCACCTCATGCGTGGCTCCGCCGTCGCGGATGTGATGCTCCTCGCCGATGATGAAATAGTCGCGCGCCTGATGGCCGGTTTGCGATTCGCTGACGCGAATACGGTCGAAGAGCGCCGCGCTCAAGGCGGTTGAGCCGTGCTCGCGAGCGTCGAGCCGCAGGGAGTGGATGAGACCGCGCGGGTGCTTGCGCCGGAGGACTTCGTAGGCGGCGAAAGCGCGCGCCGTGACGACATCGGAAAGCGCGGGCAAATCCAGCGAGAGCTGCTTCAGCCCATAGACGTACTGGCCTTCGCCATCGGCTTCGACGATCTCCAGGGGATCATGGCGGTAGAGCGGCTTGCCGTAGAGCTGCAGCAGCGTGAGATAGACGGCCTCGCGGCGGCGGTTGACCAGGCGTAACTCTAAAGAGGTCATGCCCAGCCGCGTAATTTCGACGGCGACATCTTCGTTGATGGTGTAGCCCCGATTTTCCGGCGCGCGCTGGAAGCGGCTGACCAGCCGGTCGAATGCCAGCAGGCCAAAGGGCTGGTTTTGCTCGTCCACCAGGCGCAAGGTCAGCGGCAATTCCGAGCGCTGCTCGAGGCGCAGTTCGCCTTGCAACTGCCAGAGCAAGGTATCGCGCTCGCCGATTTCGCGCGGCCGCATCAGCACCGTCAGCCGGTTCAAGCGCTGATCGCCGTAGCTGTAGCTCATGCCGCTCATATTGTCGTCGAACTGAGCGGCCAAGGTCTCGTTGAGCAGGGTATAGTGCCGGTTGAGGAACACCAGCGCGCCCTCGCGATCCACGTAGAAGCGGCCGCGCTCGCTGGCGACGATCTCGCTGATCGCCTGGCGAATTGAGGTTGAATCGCGCCACCAGTCGCCCACGTAAGCGAAACGCGTTTTGCCGCGCTCCAGGCTCAGTGTCAGGTGCTGCGGCGGGAATATGCGGGCGCGGTCGATCATGTTGTAGCCGCCCACGTCGATCAGGCAGAAGCCGGCGATGACCGCGCGTCTGATGACTGCCTGATCCAGCAGGTCCCGTATGACTTGGTCGGCAGTCACATCGATTTGCGGCGCGATGCGGGCGGGGCTGTCTTCCAGCCAGGGCTGAATGTCTTGCAGGTGAATGACGGCTTGCTTGCGGCCGAGAGTTCCGGCGTCGGGCTCGATGTAGCTGATGACGCCGGTGAAATGACTGCGGACAGCCCCGTTGGCGTCGCTTTGGATGCGGACGCGCATGCCGCTTGGCAGCGAATGGCGCTCGGGCGAAAAGGCGCCGTGGGGATTGTGAAGGGTGATGCGCGCCCAACTGTAGTCGGCCATGCTCTCGTAAGCCCGCCGCAGCCCCAGCCGCCAGCGCAGCTCCAGCGCTTCCTGGTCGATTTCTGTGGCGAAGCGGCCGTCGTTGTCGCGGTCTATGGCAACGCGGTAGTGTATTGACATGTTGCCGCCTCCTAGGCTTCCAGCAGCCAGCTGTGGCGGAAGGCGCAGCCATAGAAGTCGCGCTCGCCATAGCGGTAGACGCCCGGCTCGACGCTGACCCGCGCCGGCGTCAGCAGGCTGTCGCCCAGCGTGACATCGGCGGAGATGGCCGCGGTGTAGCTGTCGATCAAGTCGATCAGACGCGGCAGATGGCTGCGGATGCCCAGGCCGGCCTCGCCCGGCGCGACCAGCAGCAGGTGCGTGGCGCTGTGGTAAATCGTTTTGGCGCCGCCGCTGAAGGCGGCCGTCTGCAGGCTGTCTTCGCGGCGGTGGAAGAGGCGCTCGCGCTCCAACTCAATGGGCATGACCAGCAAGGCGGGCAGCTGGGCGCTGTGCAGCGAATTGGGCAGCTCGGCCAGATCGTAATTGTTGCGCACGCCATTGATGTTCAGGATGGATAGTTGCGTCAGAGCCGCGCGGAATGTCGCCATCGGCTTCTCCTTTCGTTGTTTTGTTGTGGGTGGGGCGGGCGAACCAAGGCTCGCCCCTACGCAGATCACATTTTTGGGAATTGGGAGGGCGGCGGCGGGCTGCCTGCTAGGTTGCCCCTGCCGCGTTTTACTCTGTGCTCTCGGTGCCTCTGTGGTGAAATACGAGTGATGGTTGCAGCAGTCGCTAGAGCGACAAGTTGTCCCGGCGTTGTTGCATCGCTTCGTCTTCCGCCAGCATGCGCTCCAGCTCGGCGGTTTCCAGTTCGTCGACATAGGCTTCGATGACCTGTTCCAGGTAGGCGGGCAGGTCGTGGTGGATGTTTTGGAAGTTGGCGATGAAATCGGGGCTGGAGTTATAGAGCTGGCCCAAACCGCGCAGCCGGTCGAGGCTTGGCTCGTAGAAGTGGCGCAGGTGCTGCTGCCAGCGGTCGAGGATGTCGGTGACTTCACGGTCGCCCGCGCTCTTGCCGGCCTGCATGGCGTCGGCCAGATCGGCGTAGATTCGATCGCCCTCGGCCATAATTTCGTCTTGCCGCGCCTTGCCGTAGCTGTTCCAGCGCCCGATTGTCTCGTTGACCTCGGCGGGACCATATTGCAGGCGCGCCTCGCGCTCATACTGCTTCTGCTGCTCGTCGCTGTGGCGCTTCAGAACGCGTTTCTTCTTGGCCATGTCAAATGCTCCGGGTCGCTCTAGCTGCGTTTTGCTTTCAGATCATCGGCGTTGTTGTAGCGCCGGATGGAGGGGTAGCGCCATGCCACCCAGGCGGTCAGCAGCACGGTTGCCAGTCCGCCGCTGAAAATGGCGAAGGGCGCGCCGAAGAGCGAGGCCACCAGACCGGCCTCCAGTTCGCCCAATTGCGGGCCGCCCATGAAGAACATCATATTGACCGAGACCATGCGCCCGCGCAATTCGTCGGGCGTCATCAGTTGGCGGATGGTGCCGCGGATGACCATCGAGACGGTATCGCCGGCGCCGGTCAAGGCGAACAGGAAATAAGAGAGCGCGAAGCTGGTGGAGATGCCGAAGATGGCGGTCGCCAAACCGTAGACGCCTACGCTCAGCAGCAGGATGAGGCCTTGCCGTTTCATCTGCGAGCGCAGCGACATGATGAGGCCGACCAGCAAGGCGCCGATGGGCTGCGCAGTCGCCAGCAGGCCGTAACCCGCCGCGCCCACGCCCAGGATGTCGCCGGCCACGATCGGCAGCATGGTGCGCGCCGAAGCGAAGAGCGTGGCGAAGAAATCCAGCAGCATCGTGCCCATGATGATGCGCGTGCCGAAAGTGAAGCGGATGCCGTCAATTAGCGCCCGCCAGCCTATGCTTGTCGCCGTCTTAATTTTGCCGCGATGGCGGATCAAGCCAATGGCGATGATGGCGACCACGAATGTGGCCGTATTGATGCCGTAGACCAAGCCGAT
>JAGWBC010000149.1:7796-18669 GCA_021296115.1 Anaerolineae bacterium
TTGACCAGATTGGCCACGATGGACTGACGCGCCGGGCTGTCGAGCGCGGTGGCGGCCGCCCCCAGCGCCGTCAGCAGGTAGATGGTGTTGACATCGATCTGGTCGGCCAGCGTGAGATAGGTCAGCACGGCAGCGATCAGCGCCGAGATCACGCGCGTCCAGATCATGACGCGGCGGCGATCCAACGCGTCAGCCAAAACGCCGCCCAGCAAGGCGAACAAAACAATCGGGATGACGCGCACCAGACCCAGCATGCCCAGGCCGAATGCTTCCGAACCCATGACGATGTCACTGCCGAATACGCTGATGGTGAAGCTCTGCCCGCGCAGCAGCTGAAAGATATGCCAGTTTATGGCGAAGAGCTGCATCTGCGAGCCGGTGGTGGAGACCATCTCGCCGAACCAGAGGAAGCGAAAGTCGCGATAGCGCAAGGCCGCCATTCGCGTCAGGTTACGTGCCATCCATACCCTCCAGATCCAAGGCGCAACCTTAGCGCAAAGCCCCTGCCGGCGCTAGATTCAATCAGGCCGTCACCCGCCGCAGCCGCTCCAGCAGGGGCGTCGACTCCCGCTCCAGCAGCCCGGCCGATTGGGTCATCAGCGTGGCGAAGCGCAGGGTCAGGTCGCGTATCGCCGCGGGCGGGGTGTAGGTCTCGATGCTTGCCCCGCGCCGATGCGCCGCCGCTGCCGTCCCTTGTACGCCGCGCAGCACAGTCAGGCGGTTGTTCGCGCTGTCGATGGCGGTCACGCGCAGGTACTCGTCCTCAATCCGCAGCAGCTGCCCGACTTGAAAGCGCGGCGCCCGCCCGTCCTGGTCGCTGCCGCTTGCGTCGCTTACAGTGATGACTTCGGAAGCGGCATCCAGCCCGGCCTCGCTCAGCGTATCGCCGCTATCGCGCCAGGCTGCCATCCAGCGGTCGTGCCAGCCCCAGATGCCTTCTATGCTGATGGTGGATACGGCATCGTCGCCGAAGCGGAGAGCCGCGCCCTGCGCCACTCGCAAGACACTCGCCGGCGCGTCGCGGTCGTCGGGCAGCAGCCGGATATCGGAGTGATTCAGCGCGACGCCGCCGATGCTGAGCGAGCGCAATTCGAGCAGGTCGTCGGGCAAAATCAGCTCGCGTTGCCCCGGCCGGTCCAGGGTGATTTCGCGGGCCTGCGAGCGGGGGCAGTAGCGCCGCTGCGTCAGCGACTCGATGAGTTGGCTGGCAGCCTGCAGTCGCTGCATCAGGTCGTCGTCTTCATCGCTGTCCTTCGCCGACAGGTTGAGATGCCGGCGCAGGTCGTCAAGGGTGGCGATGGTGTACATGGAGGTCCTTTCTGCTGGATATGTATTGATGCGGAAAACGGAAATGGCGCCCGTTGCGAACTGGCTGTCGCGGAACGCGCGCCCGTGTTACTGTTGAAGCGGAGTGGGATGAGAAAAGGCGAAGTCGTCGAGCAATGAGAATGCAAGCCATCACGCCGGCTGAATTCGACGCAGGACTGCACCGGCTGCCGATCGCCGGCGAGCTGCTGTTGCCGGGCGTGCAGGTCTGCGTGGACGCGGAGGGCTACGCCTACGAGCTCAAGCAGGCGCTGCTGCCGCGCGGCGCTTGTGGCACGGTGGTGGAGCTATGCCGTCAGGGCGAGGGCGTGGAGGTGGCGCTGGACGCGGAGCAGCAGGAGGACGGCGGCTTTTTCTTCGCGGCGCTTTGGGTGCTGGTGGGGGGATGTAGGCGGCTGCGGACTATGCGCGCACACTGCAAAGACCTGAATTCCGTGGAATTAGAGCATAGTCAGGCTGTGACCGAAGGTGTGACCATTCCGCCCGATGCCGAGGCATTGGCAGCATCCACATCTTCATAATGAGGCGCGTTGAAAACCACACCTGAGTTAAGCATCTGAGGATCAGGGACGTCCAAATTCTTGTCCAGCAGAAACCAGATGTGATCCAGCTTGGCGGATTCGAGCCACTCCAGTGCTTCGTCTATTGTATCGCCGTGAGCAATACAACCTGGCATTTCGGGTACGATTGCAACGTAAACTGCCTCGCCGTCGGTTGTCTCATCAAGAAAGACCTGCGCCTGGTACGGGCGGTTTGCTAGGGACTTCGCTTTCTCCAAATATCTTATGTTCATGGTTGCCCCTCGACATTGGAAATCAATGTCCATACTTTTGCGAAGTATGTTCTAACTCCAGCAGTCTGTCAACAAGTTTTACCGCCTTGCTCACGTACACCTTAGGTAATTTCCGGTGTCTAGGCAAGCCTTCTACAAGCCACGGATAGTCAGGATGAAAGATCTTGTCGTGCTTAGTTCCGTGCTCGACAACGAAGCCGAATCCCTCGTACAGCGCCACAATATCCCGCCGCTTCCACTTGGCTTTGCTGCGACGCATTTCTTGAAGGAGTTTCTTAGGGTCTTTTGGCATTTAGTCATCCGCTTGCACAACCTGCAATACACAAGACTCGTCAACAAGTTCTCCATCATCAACTCGTACATATATGCGATAGTCGCCCGCTGCCGGAAACTTTAGCTGATTGAATTCACATACGATCTCAAGTTGCGGGAAAATGCCTCGAGAGCTCTTTGGCATTTCAAAGTCTCCCTTAATTGCCAACATCTCATGCCCATCCTCGCTGGCCAAAGTGATCAATAGTTGGTGAGGTTCAGCACCGTCTTCCATTTCAGCTTCCAATCTGACGGCGATATACATGCGGTGGTAAGTCAATGGAAACGACTTGGCTGTAATCCTATTGAATACCCCAATAACGTTGAGTTTTCCGGTCTGCGGTTCCACCGCGGCATAGTCGGCGGTAACCATCATCACAATCTTCACTTGAATCCTCACAGACTTAGCGATAGACGGAGCTCCCACAATCATAACATACTCCAGAATGGGGCGAGGGCACACCACAGCCCCCGCCCACACTACGCTACACCGTGATGTTGTACAGGCAGCTCGCCACCTCGTTGTCGAAGCGGACGAAGGCCAGCCGCACCGTCGCCGTCAGTTGGTAACTGTCGTAGTAGGACAGATAATCCACGCTGACCGCGATCTTGCGCCGATAGCCCACGTACCAGCCCGGCCGGTAGACGCAGACCGCCTGACCCTTGGTGTTAGCGCCGCTGGCCACTTTGCCGTCGGCCTGGGTCAGCGGCATCTCCGCCGAGACGAAGACCGGAATTCCGTCCACAAAGCCGATTTGGCCCGTCTGCGCGGTGGCCAGCGGGCCGGCCTTGTCCACCGTCAGGAACTCGCTCAAGCCCAGCAGCGCCGAGTAAGTACCGCTATCGACCAGCCAGGCCAAATCAGTCGGCCGGGCGGCGTATTTGCCCGGCATCTTGAAACGCGCCTCGCGCAGCTTGGCCAGGCTGGGCGCGCCGTTCAGGTTAAGCCCGTTGGCGGTTTTGTCAACCAGGGGCAGGTGGCGCAGGCCGTTGAGCGCCAGGTACTTCGCGGTTGCGGCGGGCGCGGCGTTGTCGCTGTTGATATTTCCAGTTCCGGCCGTGGTCGCGTCGCCGTTGAGCAGCACGTTGTCGATGGCGTCGGTGATGGCGCGCACGGCTTGCTCGCGATAGACATTCAGCACCGGGATGACGGCGTCCTCCACCAATTCGCTGCTGAAGCCGACGCGCAGCGCCAGCTTCCTGGCGTTCAGCGTCACCTTGCCCGAGCCGACCTTGCTGTCCGGAATCGGGTTGCCCGCGCCCAGATTCAGATGCGCCTCGTCCTGCGTTTCCGGCACGAAATACACAGTCGGGTCGGCGCCTTCAATCGGCAGCTCGAAGGGATTGCTGGGCATTTCGATGCTCTGGAACAGGGGCAGGATGGTATTGTCCTGGCGCGCCCTGTGCCAGATCTGCTGGCTCCAGAGGTCGGGTACCCATTCATCGCCGAAGCCGGTCTGGGTGCTGTAGGCCAGCTCATCGGCTTTGGTCGCCTTGAGCTGCGCGCGATTGACCTTGTCCGCCAGCGCGTTGGAAAAGCGCTCGCTGACGCCGTGGAAGCTCTTGGCCGAGCGCAGCAGCATGTAGCCGTGCAGCATATCCAGCGCGTTGAGGCTGTCATACTCGCTGCCGACCGCCACGCGGTTCAGTTTCAGCGCGTCGCGCTCATCGGCCAGCGGCAAGCGCTTGACCGTGATTGTCCTTTCGATTTGTTCGTCTGATTGCCAGTTGCAGCACCCAAGCCCAGCCGCGCCATATCCAAACCTAGCGATTTATAAGCGCTCTTGAGGGTTTGCACACAAGCGTGTCGCGGCTCCGCCGGCGTGGGTGTCAGGCTGCCTTCGACGATGGGCCAGCGTTTGATCCGGCCTTCGGCGTTGACCTCGACCAGGTGCGGCAGGCTGCCTGAGGACCAACTCAGGACGCCTTGATCGACCAGCCGCTGCACCGCTCTCACATAGCGTTTGCGCAGGTCCAGCTGCGCCTCGGCCCAGAGGCCGGTCTCGTCCGGTTTCAGCGTATCAATGACGCCGATCACGGCCGCCTTCAGGTTGCCGTCCAATCCGTGATGGTAGAGCACCGGACGCTGCTCGTACCAATCCAGACCGACATCGGTCTGCGGGGTGAAATATTCGCCTTGCAAATCGCGCCGTTGCGGCTCGCCCCATATCAGCAGATAACCGCCGATGCGTCCCGCGGGCGCGTCCACCGTCTTCACTGTCATTTGCTGCATCGCTCCTCCTTAGCTGCCATGCTGTTCGCGCATTTGCCGATGCTGCCTCAGACCGTCCACACGCGGCTGTCGAGTGGTGCGGCGGCGGGCAGCCATGCGGCGCAAGGCAAGCAATCACCACCACCCGAGAGTGAAACCGCGATTGCCCGACGCTGCGCCTTGTTAAGCGTTCCCGAGTGATTGACCAGGAACCATCTTGTCTGCAGACTAGCACAAATGTTCGCATATAGGTGAGTATCCGGTCGCGTATTGGATTCTTCTAACCTTGCGGCATAAGCAGTTGCGGTTCAAAAATTTTCACCACAGAGGAATGGAGGAAACACAGAGAGCACAGAGAGCCCCGCCCCTTAGCGCAATCGCCAATTCATACTATGATGGTATGCGTGTGCAAACGCTGGAAAACTCAGATGCCCGAAGAAATCGCCGGCGCCATCGAGCGGATCACCTATTACAACGAAGAAAACGGCTACAGCGTGGTCAAGATCATGCCTGAGAAGCGCTATCCGCGCGCACAGGCGCGGGACGGCACGGTCACGGTGGTCGGGACGCTGCCCCAACTCAACGAAGGCGAAGACGCCCAGTTCATCGGCGAATGGGTGAATGACTCGCGCTACGGCAGGCAATTCCGCGCCGAGCAAGCTATCCCGATTGCGCCGACCAGCGCCAAAGGCATCATCAATTATCTGAGCAGTGGCATCGTCAAGGGCATCGGCCCCAGGACAGCGGAGAAGATTGTGAATCACCTGGGCGAGGAGACGATTGCCGTCCTGGACAACGAGCCGGAGCGCATCCACGAGGTGCCGGGCCTCAAGCCTCAACTGGCGAAGAATCTTGCGGAGATCTGGACCAAGAATCGCGTGATGCGCAACAACATGATCTACCTGCAGGGCCTGGGCATCAGCGCCAAGATCGCCAAACGCATCTGGGACGAATACCGCGAGCAGACACAGGCCGTCATATCGAATAACCCCTACCAACTGGCGCAGGATGTCTTCCTGATCGGCTTCCGAAAAGCCGATGAGATCGCCCGGGGGATGGGTTTGCAACGCGACGATCCGCATCGTTTGCGCGCCGGCTTGCATTACGCGCTGAACGAATTAGCCGGGCAAGGTCATACCTATTCCCCGCGCGAGCAACTGCTGGAAACGGCGGCCGATCTGCTGGGTGTTGATGATGAATCCCAGCTGACGGTCGCGCTCAAGGGTCAACTAAGCGCCGGCAAGCTAATGGAAGATCAACTGGCGCCTGCCGCGTCGAACGAGCCTGTCAGTCTGGGCGATCTGCTGGGTGGCGAGACGCAGGCTGTCCGGGCGATTTACCTGCCGCGCTTTCACCGGGCCGAGACTGAAGTGAACCGGCTGCTGCGCAACATGGCGGGCAATTCCAGCATGATCATCCGCGACCACCGCAAGACGCAATGGGAGCGCTACCTGGCCAAGCTGAGCGCGCAGAACAACGTGTCGCTGTCGCCGCTGCAGCAGAGCGCCGTCCGCGCCGCCCTAACCAGCAAGGTCAGCGTCTTGACCGGCGGACCGGGCACGGGCAAGACGACCACCGTCCAGATGCTGATCAACGCCCTGCTGGAAGGCGACCATCCCTTCAAGCTGGCATCGCCGACCGGGCGCGCCGCCAAACGCCTGGCGGAAACCACCGGCGTCGACGCCAGCACCATTCACCGCATGCTCGGGTACGCGCCGGACGGGGGCTTCGAACACGACGAGAGCGATCCCTTGCCCATTGATATGCTAGTGGTCGATGAAGCCTCCATGCTCGACTTGTGGCTATTCCACAGCCTGCTCAAGGCGCTGCAACCCACGGCGCATCTGCTGCTGGTCGGCGATGTCGACCAGTTGCCGTCGGTGGGCGCGGGTAATGTCCTGCGCGATGTCATCGACAGCGGCATCGCCTCGGTGACGCGGCTCGACCAGATCTTCCGCCAGCACGACAGCAGCCATATCGTCAGCAACGCCCACCGCATCAACCAGGGCCGGCAGCCGGTCAGCGACAACCAGAGCAACGATTTCTATTTCTTTAATGTCGAAGACCCGGAGGCGGTCGCTGACAATATCGTCGAGATCGTCAGAACCAAGCTGTCGGAGCGCGGCGGCTTCGATCCGATAGAGGACATCCAGGTCATCGCGCCCATGTACCGCGGCGCCGCCGGCGTCAACAACCTCAACGAGCGCCTGCAATCCGAGCTCAATGGCGATCCGCGGCAGGCGCAGCTCAAGGTCGGCAGCCGAGTTTTTCGCGTGGGCGACAAGGTGATGCAGACGC
The DNA here is from genome assembly GCA_021296115.1 of Anaerolineae bacterium. GTDB lineage: Bacteria > Chloroflexota > Anaerolineae > Aggregatilineales > Phototrophicaceae > UBA6055. The sequence goes on from JAGWBC010000149.1 coordinate 14,738, forward strand.
GCAATAATTACGACAAAGACGTCTTTAATGGCGATATAGGCTTCATCCACGCCATCGATCATAGCGACAACTCGCTGGAGATCGACATGGACGGCAGCTATGTCCATTACGACCTGTCCGAGACCAGCGACCTCATGCACGCCTACTGCATCAGCACGCACCGTTCGCAGGGCTCGGAGTATCCGGCGGTGGTGATGCCGATCCTGACGCAGCACTATATGATGCTGCAGCGCAATCTGCTCTATACCGCCATCACGCGCGCCAAGCGCATGGTCGTGCTGGTCGGTACGCGCAAGGCGCTGCATATCGCGGTCAAGAACAACAATGTGGCTCAGCGGCACAGCGGTCTGCTGCATCGGCTGCGCGGCTAGAACATCTCAATTCGCACACCCTCGGTGTCCGCCGGGTCAAGTCGCTTGGCCTCGTCCGCCGTCCTGAAGCATATCGAATACGGCGCCGGACGATCCCCCGCCAGATGCGCCGCCAGCGGACCGTCTACGACATTCGGCGCCAGATAATCCAGCGCGTGTCCGCCGACCTCAAAGCGCAGCCCGGCCCCGCCAGCGTCGGGGCCCGCAACAGGCTGACCCTCGACCCCCAGCACAGCCGCCATAACAGCGGCATAGCGCGCTAAATCGTCAGTCGCCAGCGCGATCGAATGGATGCCGGTTACGCCGTTGGCGTGCTCTCGCTGCGTGGGCAGGCGCTCTTCGCGCGGCGTGACGTCTTCAATGATGAAGGGAATCAGCCCTTGCCAGTCGTTACCGATCTTGTTGTTGATCCACTTCACTTGGTAGCCGTCGGGGCGCGCGCGGCCGCCATCGGTCAGATCGCCGCAGTCAACGCCCTGCGCTCGCAGCGCCGCCAAGTCGCTGCCGATATCGTCGCTGGCCATGCAGAAATCGACCAAGCCGCCGCCCCGCTCATGCAGCAGCGCCCACCAGGGATGCGCCGGGCTGTCTTCATAGAAGCTTATCAGCTCGATGTAGCTGCCGTCGGCGAAGCCGATCAGCGCGTTGTACGAGCCGTAGGGATGGCGGCCGCCCTCGACCACGGTGAAGCCCAGCCCGCGATAAGTCGATATCGCCCGCTCCAGCGAGTGGACGGCGATGACGATGTGATCAATGCCTGTGATCATGCGCTGCTCCTTGGATTCGGACGCTAGACGTAGCCGCCCTCGACTTTGGTGACCAGGATCGGCTCGGCGCCGTTGATGACGACCGTGTGCTCGTATTGCGCCGAGAGGCTGCCGTCGACCGTGCGCAGCGTCCAGCCATCCGCTTCGGTCTTGATTCTGCCGCGCCCGGCGTTCAGAAAGGGCTCAAGCGTCAGCACCATGCCGTCTTCCAGCACGTCTCTATTGCGCCTGTTGAAATAGTTGGGAATGGAGGGCTTTTCGTGGATATGCCGGCCGACGCCATGCCCCCCCAACTGCCGTATGGTGCGATAGCCCTGTCTTTTGGCCAGTTTTTCCACTGCCCGCCCGATAGCGTTGGCGCGCTGCCCCGGCCGCGCCAGCTCGATGGACAGATCAAGCGCGCGGCGGGTGGCGCTGCAGAGTTTCGTCAGCTGCGGGCGAGCGGGCGGCACGATGATGGACGCGCCGGTATCGCCCCAGTAATCTTCCAGCACCGCCGAGACATCGACATTGAGCAGGTCGCCGGGCTGGATCAGCCGGTCCTTGCGCGGGACGCCGTGCGCGGCTTCGTCGTTGAGGCTGATGCAGGTGTAGCCGGGGAAGCCATAGGCGCGGATCGGCGCGGAGACGGCGCCCATGCGGGTCATGCAGTCGCGGCCGATGTCGTCCAGATCGCGCGTGCTCATGCCGGCTTCGGCGCTGTCCAGCATGCGCTTCAGCGTCAAGCCGCAGATTTGGCCGATGCGCCGCATGCCGCGCAGGTCTCTGTCGCTTTCGATTCTCATGCAGCTTTCCCAGTGTAGTGATCGCGCCGAGGATAGTTGAACCGGGCGCGAATTTCAACGTCACGCTACAAAGCGAAAATGTTAGGCGTTTCCGGCACTGTGATGAGGGAGCTGGCCGTTCGCCATTGGCGCGGTTTCGACACCTTTACCACCGAGGACACAGAGTCAAATCGAGGACACAGAGGAGGGGTATCATGCTTAATCAAAGACAGATTCGGCAAAACTGCGGATCATCCTAGACTCGACTAACTGCCATAATTCCCGGTATCTCCCTCTGTGCCCTCACAAGTACTCTGTGCCCTCGGTGGCAAAAACGTCGGAATTCCGTAAAAGCGCGGCGTCCGCCCCGGCTTGTTGCGCCGCCTACGGTCCAAACATACCGGCATGGGTATTAGAGTAGCAGACAAGCCTTGTAGGAGCGACCTATCAAGTCGCCCGCTCGCCCAGGCGGCGCTCGGTGCCGGCCAGCAGCCGCTGCATATTGCCCCAGTGGCGCAGCGGAATCATCACGGTCAGCGCCAGGGCGTAGAGCAGCAGAATCGGCTTCTGGTATTCCGCGCCCACCAGCAAAACCAGCCAGACAATCGCCACAGCGGAGCCGATCAGGACGCCGAGCGAGACATAGCGCGTGCGGGCGATGACGGCGATGGCGATGACGGCGGCGACCAAGATTTGAATGGGCTGGATCATCAGCATGGCGCCAAAAGCCGTGGCCGCGCCTTTGCCGCCGCGCACGATCAGTCTCAGCTTGCCGCCTTTGAATGAGGCAGTCAGGATGGTGGCGAAGAGCGACCAATTATGCCCGACCACGACGCAAGTAGCCGATACCGAAGTGGCTACGCCGATCTGATCAACCAGAATCACATCACGCGCCAGCCAGACGGCGAAGATGCCCTTAACGACATCAACCAGGCCGGTGAATATCGCCCAGCCTTTGCCAACGGCGCGCGCCACGTTGGTGCCGCCCATACTGCCGCTTCCGACCTCAAAGATTTTGACGTTCCGCGCTTTGCCGACGAGGTAGGCGGTCGGGAAAGAGCCGATGAGATAGCTCGAAACGATAACTAAGATGACCTGGGCGGCATTGTCTGACGTGAACATTTTTTGCTTGAGCTTTGTGTTTATCTACGCCTATTGTACCCGGTATTGCCAACAAACCAAAGCAGCGCGCTAGACGAAGCGGCAGTCGCCTGGCATCCTGATAGACAATGCAGTAGGATGGCCCGGTTCAGGAGCGTGCGCATTGAGCAAACCCGTTATCGCCATCGTCATGGGAGACCCGGCCGGCATCGGTCCCGAGCTCATCGTCAAAGTGCTGGCTGACGACCGCCTGCGCGGACGCTGCCGCCCCTTCATCATCGGCGATATCGGCGTCATGCGCGACAATGCCGCTGCGCTGGGGTCGCCGTTGCGCTTCCGGCCGCTCGAGCATTTTGACGGCGCGCAATTCGCAGCTGACGCCATCGACGCGCTCAACCCGCCCGGTTTTGTGCTGGGTCCGCTGCCGCCGCCGGCCGTCCACCCCAAACTGGGCCAAGCCGCCGGGCGTTATCTGGCGCTGGCCTACGAACTGGCGCTGCAGGGGCGCGTTCAGGGCGTGGTCATGGCGCCGATGAACAAAGAGTCCTTCCGCGCTGCCGGTTACGACTATTACGATGAGCTGCAATTCCTGGGCGAAATCCCGGATTCCCCTGAGCCTTTCATTTTGGGCGCGGCCGGTCCCGTTTGGGCGGTGGCGGTCACGGAGCATATCCCCTTCAAAGACATCGCGCCCTTGATCTCGCGGGTGCGAGTGCGGCGCTATATCGCGCAATTGCAGGATGTGCTGGTCAAACTGGGCTATGCCGAGCCGCGTATCGCTGTCGCCGCGCTGAATCCGCACGCTGGCGAGGGCGGGCTCTTCGGCAGCGAAGAGATCGACCAGATCGGTCCCGCCGTGCGCGACGCCCTCCGCGATGACATCCGCGTCGAGGGGCCGGTGCCGGCCGATATCGTCTTCAAGCGCGCGC
>JAGWBC010000150.1:0-571 GCA_021296115.1 Anaerolineae bacterium
TCAGCGTATTTTTCCGACGTATTGCACAAGTTCAAGAAGTCGCCCCAAGACGCATTTGTCGCACTTAACAAATATACGAAGATGGAACGGGAAAAGGAGTCAGAATTACCAACTAACATGGCGGTTTGGGCAATACGGGTGGGTGATTTGCAGAAGACATCACTTCGTGTATTGGACCATCCGTATGGCGAGATTCAGTTTCTAAGTTCGCAAAAGGGTATCTTCCTATGCGAAACTGAAAACTACGAATTGCACGGCCATCCTTGGCGGTCGCTTAATAGTAAGCTGCATTCGTTGGCTGAATCCGGAGGCGTACACAAATTGACACTGCCATGTACGCAGAGAGCAAAACTCCTTGACCTCCTAAAGAGAAAACGTATCAGCCCACTGTATCTGAAGCCAACTTTTGAGCGGGTCGCATAGACGATACGTGAAGGGATGAAGAACTCGCATCAAGGCATAAGCGACGAATAGAGAGTACATTGTACACCTTGTGGGATCCAGCGGATTGCGGTGGGCGATTAATCCCTTCGTGCCTTCGCAGCAAAAAATCTCTGCGCCCTCCGCGCCT
>JAGWBC010000150.1:903-2075 GCA_021296115.1 Anaerolineae bacterium
CTCATCCGCCGCGCCTTCACCGCCGCCTCGGGCTACGAACCCGCCGACATGTCCCGCCCGCTCATCGGCATCTGCAACACCTACAGCGAGCTCAACCACTGCAACAGCCACTTGCGCGCGGTCAGCGAAGCGGTCAAGCGCGGCGTGTTGCAGGCTGGCGGCTTCCCGCTCGAATTCCCCACCATCTCGCTCGGCGAAGTCTACCTCAGCCCGACCTCCATGCTCTGCCGCAACCTGGCCGCCATGGACACCGAGGAGATGATTCGCGGCAACCCGCTCAGCGGCGTCGTGCTGCTGACCAACTGCGACAAGACCACGCCCGCTGCGCTGATGGGGGCCGCCAGCGCCGACCTGCCGACCATCATGGTCAGCGGCGGGCCCATGCTCAACGGCCACTTCCAGGGCGAGATCCTGGGCGCCTGCACCGATTGCCGGCGTTACTCCGCCGAGTACCAAGCGGGCACGATCAGCGCCGAGACCTACCAGGGCGTCGAGAAGAATCTGGTGCGCAGCGCCGGCCACTGCATGGTCATGGGCACGGCTTCCACCATGAACTCGCTGATGGAGGCGCTGGGCATGGCGCTGCCGGGCAATGGCGCCATTCCCGCGTCAGACTCGCGGCGTCTGCAATTGGCGCAGGCCGCCGGGCGGCAGATCGTCCGCTTGGTCGAGGCCGATATCCGCCCCTCGCAGATCCTGACCGCCGATGCGTTTGACAATGCCATCACGCTGCTGAACGCGGTCGGCGGCAGCACCAACGCCATCGTGCACCTGCCCGCGATCGCTGGCCGCGCCGGCGTCGACCTGCCGCTCTCGCGCTTTGACGAGATCAGCCGCCGCACACCGCTGATCGCCAATATGCGCCCGACGGGCGACTATCAGATGGAAGACCTCTTCTACGCCGGCGGCATCCCGGCCGTGCTGAAGCAGCTGCTGCCTCTGCTGCATGGCGACGCCCTCACCGTGACCGGCCGGACGCTCGCGGAGAATGTCGCTGACGCCGTAGTCAGTAATAGTGATATCATCCGCTCGCTGGACGACCCGCTGCAGCCCGAGGGCGGCTTGAGCATCCTGCGCGGCAACCTGGCCCCCGATGGCGCGGTCATCAAACACGCCGCCGCAACGCCCTCGCTCTGCAATCATCGCGGCCCGGCCCTCGTTTTCAAAGATGC
>JAGWBC010000150.1:2091-4488 GCA_021296115.1 Anaerolineae bacterium
TCCCGATCATGTGCTGGTGCTGCAGAACGCCGGGCCCATCGGCGGCCCCGGCATGCCCGAGATCGGCAACCTGCCCATCCCGCAGAAGCTGCTGAAAGCGGGCGTACGCGATATGCTGCGCATCTCCGACGCCCGCATGAGCGGCACTTCATACGGCGCTATCGTCCTGCATATCGCGCCGGAAGCCGCGCTGGGCGGGCCGCTGGCGCTCGTGCGTGATGGCGATGAGATCGAGTTGAATGTGGCCGAGCGCCGTTTGCAGCTGCGCGTCTCCGAGGCCGAGCTGGCGCAGCGCCGGGCTGAGTGGTCCCCGCCCCCGCCGGCCTACTCGCGCGGTTATGGCCAACTCTACCTGCGCAGCGTCAACCAGGCGCCGCAGGGCTGCGACTTCGATTTCCTGCGCGGGCGCGACCCGGCCGGCCCCGTCTGGCAGCCGAAGTTTTAGCTGGGGAAGAGGCGCTGCAAATCCAGCTTGAAACCGGGCAAAACGTTCTCGCCGCTCACGCTGCCGTTTTGCGCGACAAACTCGCTGACCGGCTGTCCTTCGGCGTCCGCGCGCCACAGCTCGACGCCCGCCCGCTCCGGCAAAACGAGCCACAGCAGTTCGGTTCCGTTTGCCAGGTAGACCGCGGCCTTGCGGCGCAGTTCAGCCAGCGAGTTGCTTGGGGATGATATTTCGACTGCCAAGTCCGGCATGCGGGGGACGAACTTCTCATGCGTGTCAGGCGGCGCAGCCTGCTTTCTCAGAAAGGCGACATCGGGCGCAAGCAGCGTCTGGCGATCATCAGCAGGATAATAGGCGGATTCGACAGTGCCTTCGCCCAAGTCATGCTCTTCGGCGTAGTTCAAAAGAAAGCGGAAGATGTGTCCTGCAAGTCGTCCATGCCTGTATCCCGGCGGCATATCCCAGAACAGCTCCCCATTAATGAGATAAAAATGCTTGAGTTCATTTTCCGGCAGCTGCGCAAGCCGCCAGACATCGTCAATTGTGTAAAGCCGCTCCTGTATCGCCATGCTTGCCTCGCGACAATTTCTTATAGATGTCAATTATAGCGCAATCCTCGCCCCGCCGGCAGAAGGGTCGGGTGCGCCAATGCGTCATGCATTTCCTGCGCGACAAGGACCCGGCCAGCCTCTCTGGCAGCTGAAGCGCTTGCCACAGACCGATTCAGCGCGATCGAGGGTTTTCTCTGTGCTCTCTGCGCCTCTGTGGTCTATCAAAAAAACGCCCATACCCAAACGGCGCCAGCAGCCCCGGCCGCCGCCCGCTGAGCGCCCACTCGGCCAGCAGACGCGCCACCGTAGGCGCGATCGCCCAGCCATGCCCCGACCAGCCCACGCCCACCAGCATATTGTCCGCGCCGGGCAGCGCGTCGATGATAGGAATCCCGTCTATCGAGACCATCTCGGCGCGGTCAGTATAGACCTCGTCCACCGCCAGGTCCGCCAGCGCCGGGTAGACCGCCACCGCTTCCAGCCGATTGCCCTCGACCTGTTCGGCGACCGGCTGGCCGCGCCCGGTCGTCTCGTCCCAGCGGCCTCGCCAGCCACCGGAGACCATGACGCGCCCGTCCGGCAGCGGCTTGATCGCCAGCGTTCGATGCGCGTGCCCGATGAGGCGCCTCATCGGCGGCGGGATGTCCGCACGCAGTGCCATCACCTGCGGCAGCATGCGCCATATCGGCAGCTCTAGGCCCAGATACTCAGCGACAAATGCGCCGACATGCGCGTTGGACAGCAAGATGATGCGCTCGCCGACCGGCACGTCGACCGGGCTGCCGTCAATTTCTACGCTGAGGCTGACGACGCGCTCGCCCCGCCGCGCCATGCCTGTGACGCGGGCATTCTCCTGTATGACAGCGCCTTGCGCCCGCGCGGCCTTCGCCATTGAGCGCGTGGTGGCGCTGTGGTCAGCCACGCCATCGTTGGGGCAATAAATCGCCGCGATGACGTCTTCGCTCAGTTGTGGCTCCAGTCCGCGGGTTTGGGCCGCGTCCAGCAGACGCGATTCGACGCCCTGCTGATTCTGCAGCCAGACTTGCGCCGGCGCCCTCGCCAGGTCTTCTTCGCGCTCAATCAGTTGCAGGTGCCCCAAGCGCCGATAGCCGGTGAAGCCGCCGATCTGCTCATGCAGGGTAGGCCAGATATCATAGGCCAGCCGCATCAGGGGCAGTTCGCGCAGATCGCGTCCGTTGGCGCGCACGCCGCGTTCGCCCAAGCCGCCGGATGCGCCGCTGGCGATGGTCTTCGCCTCCAGCAGCTGCACATCCGCGCCGCGTTTCGCCAGCTCCCAGGCGACCGCGCAGCCATAAATCCCGCCGCCGACGATTATGTAGTCCGCCATATGTTGAGCCTTTGCGTTTCTACGCACGGTACAGGGATTTTAACCACCGAGGA
>JAGWBC010000150.1:4648-9438 GCA_021296115.1 Anaerolineae bacterium
TCACAGTACCGGACAAGCCTTACAGATTCTGATTGCCTTCGCGAGGGAAAGCCTACGCGTCCAGCTCGCCGTCGGGCAGCCCGGCTGGCAGCGCCGCCGGCTGATTGAGCCTGCTCTTGATGGTGACATGCTGACCCAGCGCCGCCGCTTCTTCCAGCGACAGCATGATATCCAGCACATGGAAGGCCAGGTCGCCGCTGGCGCGATGCGGCCGCCCGGACTGGATGGCGTAAGCCATATCGGCCACGCCCGCCCCGCGACCGATCGAGCTGGAATGCGCCTTGGCGACATCCGCCCAATCGCGCGACCCGCCTTGGACCACGCGCACGACGCCGTCAAAGTTATTGGGGTCCGGCGCGCTGAGCGAGCCGTCCTCGCCGTGAACTTCGATCCAGGGCAAGTGATGCCCCCAGACGTCAAAGCTGGTGATGACGCTGGCGATGGCGCCGCTTTCGAATTCCAGCGTGCCGGCGATATGCGTATTGACTTCGACCGGCAGGACTTGGCCCATCAGCGCCTCGCTGGTGGCGATGCGTTCCGGGAAGGTCCTGCGCGCCGAGGCGGCGACACGCGCCACCGGCCCCATCAGAGTCACCAGGGCGGTCAAATAATAGGGCCCCATGTCGAATAGCGGTCCGGCGCCCTCCAGGTAGAAGATGCCCGGATTAGGATGCCAACTTTCCGGGCCGTGCGCCATGAAGAAAGCGGTCGCGGCCACCGGCTTGCCGATGACGCCGTCGTCGATGGCTTTTCGCGCCGTCTGCAATCCGCCGCCGAGGAAGGTATCCGGCGCGCAGCCCAGACGCAAGCCCGCCGCCGCCGCGGCCCGAAGGACGATTTCGCCATCCGCGCGGTTGATCGCCAGCGGCTTTTCGCTATAGGCATGTTTGCCCGCTTCGATGATTTTGAGCGAGATATCGGCGTGCGCCGCCGGTATGGTCAGGTTGACCACGATGTCGATATCAGCGCGCGCCAGCAGGTCGTCCACGCTATAAGCGGCGATACCGTGCTCGGCAGCGAAGGCCTGGGCGCGGTCAGCCAGGATATCGGCGCAGGCGACGATCTTGATTACGTCAAATGGCGCGCAGCCGCGGATATAAGCCGGCGCGATATTGCCCACGCCGATGATTCCAACATTTAGTGTCTGCACGGTAACTCCTTTGGTCAGCTGCTGCTTGGCAACGGGCGACTCCCTACGGTTTCCGTCATCCATGTGGGCGAGCCAAGGCTCGCCCCTACAGAAATCATTGTTAAGGGCGAATTGTCTAGGCATCCAGCAGGCCGTCAGCCAAGCCGGCAGGCAGCGCTGCAGGCTGATCAAGCGTGCTTTTGATTTCGATATGCCGCCCTTGTTCCGCCGATTCATCCAGCGCGCTCATGATGTCCAGCACATGGAAAGCCAGGTCGCCGCTGGCGCGATGCGGGCGGCCCGACTGAATCGCATAAGCCATATCGGCTACGCCGGCCCCGCGCCCGATATTGGTGGAATGCGTTAACGGAATGTCGATCCAGTCGCTGGCGCCGCCCTTGAGCAGCCGCACGTCGCCGTCGAAGCGATTGGGATCCGGCGCGCTGAGCGAACCCTTTTCACCGTGAATCTCGATCTCGGGCAAGTGATTGCCCCAGACATCGAAACTCAATATGACCGTGGCGATGGCGCCGCTCTCAAATTCAAGCGTGCCGGCGACATGGGTGTTGACCTCGACCGGCAAGACCTGTCCCATCAGCGCTTCGCTGGTGGCGATTCGCTCTGGGAAAGTCCGCTGCGCCGCGCTGGACACTCGCGCCACTGGTCCCATTAGATTGACGAGGGCGGTCAAATAGTAAGGTCCCATATCGAAGTGAGGTCCGCCGCCCTTGAGATAGTAGAAGCCGGCGTTGGGGTGCCAGCGCTCGTGGCCGCGGCTCAGCCAGAAAGCCGTGGCCGCCGCCGGTTTGCCGATCAGGCCATCGTCGATGACTTTGCGCGCGGTCTGGCCGCCGCCGCCCAGGAAGGTATCAGGAGCGCAGCCGATGCGCAGTCCGGCCGCCTGGGCCGCGCTGACGACTCGCGCGCCGTCGTCGCGGTCGACGGCCAAGGGCTTTTCGCAATATACATGCTTGCCGGCTTCGATGATCTGCAGCGAGACCTCGGCATGCGCGAGCGGGATGGTTAAGTTGATGACGATGTCGATATCGTCGTGGGCCAACAGGTCGTCCACGCTATAAGCGGCGAGGCCGTGCTCGGCGGCGAAGGCCTGCGCGCGATCGGTCAGGATATCCGCGCAGGCAGTGAGCTCAATCACGTTGAATGGCGCGCAGCCGCGAATATAAGCCGGCGCGATATTGCCGGTTCCGATGATGCCAACTTTTAGCGTTTGCATGTGCGCTCCCGTAGGTCGATCCGGTTTGGAAGGCGAACTAAGGCTCGCCCCTACAGATTCGCGCGTTGATTGCGGGCGAGCGGAAAGTTCGTCGCTAGGACATGAACTCCGGGATATTGCCGCGCACCATAGGCGGGTTGGAGACCGGCTTGGCCCAATTGATGCCATTGGCGATCACCTGGTGGATGATAGGCATGTGATAAATGGGGTAGGTTTCGTGCCCGGGGCGGAAGTAGAAGATCTTGCCCTGCCCGCGCTGATAGCAGCAGCCGCTGCGGAAGACCTCGCCGCCTTCGAACCAGCTGATGAAGACCAAGGTGTCGGGCGGCGGGATGTCAAAGTGCTCGCCATACATTTCGGCTTCTTCCAATTCGATATATTCGGGCAGGCCATCGCAGATCGGGTGCGAGGGATCAACCACCCAGATTCGCTCTTTCTCGTCAGCTTCGCGCCATTTCAACATGCAGCCGGTGCCCATCAGGCGGCGGAAAATCTTCGACAAATGCCCCGAATGCAGCACGATCAGCCCCATGCCGTTCAGCACGCGCTCCTGCACGCGCTCCACGATTTCGTCGCTGACTTCGTGATGCGCCATGTGGCCCCACCAGGCGAGCACATCGGTGTTGTCCAGGACTTCTTGCGTCAGCCCGTGCTCCGGCTCGTCCAGCGTGGCGGTCTTGATATCGAAGCCGTAAGGGGCCAGCCCCTGCGCCAGCGCGCCGTGGATGCCCTCGGGATAAACGGACGCCACCTGCTCGTCGCGTTTTTCGTGTCTGTATTCGTGCCAAATGGTCACACGCAATGCGCTCATCGTATTCCTCTCGCAGCCAGTCGATTTCAACAGCCCCGAATTATGCCCCGCTGGCAAACGATTTACAATTGAAATCTGCTGATGTAGTGGATGTGATTTCGTACAGCCGTGGAGTTACGCGGCTCAGTTCGCCTGCGCGATCTCGCCTTAGGCTATTTCATCCGGCTCAAACTGCACTTTGCTGTAGATGAAATCGAGCGGAATTTCGTCGTCGAGGGAGGCGATGCGCAGGCTGGATTCCAGCCCGGTGCATGTGCTGTAAGCCCATTCGTCGCCCGAGCGCGTGTAGGCTTCGATCAGAGGCTTGTCCTGTGAAACCAGGAAATACCCCTCTAGAGAAGGAATTTTCAAGTATTGCTCAAGCTTGCGCGTGCGGTCGATCTTTTCTGTGGAAGGCGACGAGACTTCAAACAGCAGCGTGGGATTCTCCAAGGGACCTGACTTGGCGCCGCCGTGGAATACGGGCTCAGCGCATACAACCGTGACATCGGGGTAGGTATATGTGGCGAGGGCGTCGACCATTACCTGCATCCCGGCATACACGTCGCCATCTCGGTCCATTAGCGCAAAGTAAAACCAACTGACAAGCGCGGCAATTATAATTTCGTGTGTACGACTGCCACCTGCCATGGGGTATATCCTGTTGTCTATGAGCTCATTTTTATAAGGCTGCTCGCTTTCCCAGAGCAGGAACTCTTCCGCGCTCATCAGGCGTTCCGCTGTTTCCGTCGCCATCATTCGCTCCAAAGGCTTTGTCTATACCTCAATAGAGTAACACATCCGAGCGAGGATTTGCCGTAATCGCCTAAGCCTGCGCGAAGCTTACGCGACGATAGATTTCGCTGAGCGGAATCTCGCAGTCGAGCGCCGGGATGACCAAATCGGCTTCAAGCCCGGCGAACGATTCGCATAGCCACTCGTCGCCGGTGCGCTGGTGAGCTTCAATCAGCGGTTTGTCTTGCGCGACGAGGTAGTAAGCGCTTACAGACGGGATTTGCAGGTACAACTCACGCTTGCGATTGCGGTCGATCGATTCCGTCGATGGCGAGTAGATTTCGATAATGTGGGTCGGGTTGTCGAATGTATGCTGATTGAAGCGGCAACTCATATTCGGCTCGCCGCGAACGATGGTCATGTCCGGATAGACGAAGGTTGAATTGCGTTCAACTTCAAGGCACATCCGGCTGCCGAGCAGCTCATAGCCTTGTTCTTCAACCAGGGGATGCAAGGCTAACATCAAGTTGACGCTGATTTGATTGTGTCGAGCGTTCGCGCCGCACATGATCCAGACGCGATTGTCTATGAGTTCATTCTTGTATTCTTGCTGGCTCTCCCAGGCAAGATACTCGTCCGCGTTCCATAGTCTATCGGGCGAATAAGGTTTCACCAGCATACTGAGGCGCCTCCAACCCTTGAGGTGACAGAAGCATCGTCCATTCTATTCGTTCCCAGCCTGTCCCACTACATCCGCGCTTCTATGCCCGCCATTGCTTCCAGCGCCTTGATAATGCTGTGATTGCCATCGCCGCCCATGCCCTGCGCTTGCAGCGTGCGATAGAGATTGAAGCAGAGCGCGGTGGCGATCACCGGGATGCCCATTTCATCAGCCGCGCCCA
>JAGWBC010000150.1:9502-22813 GCA_021296115.1 Anaerolineae bacterium
CATCCAGCTGCCGGCCGCGCCGCCGGTCACCGCTTGCAGCATCTTGTCCAGGTCGACGCCGCCCGCCTGCGCGAAAAGCAGCGCTTCGCTGGCCGCCAGCATATTCACGACGCAAAGAATCTGATTCGACAGTTTGACCGTTTGGCCGGCGCCACTCTCGCCGACATGCGTGATGGTGCTGCCCATCGCTTCGAAGCAGGGCGTCGCGCGCTGCACATCGTCCGCGCCCCCGCCGATCATGATGCTGAGCGTGCCATTGGCCGCGCCCTCGCTGCCGCCGCTGATAGGCGCGTCCAGCATGGCCACGCCCTTGACCTTGAGCTGCGCCGCCATCTCGACCGTGTTGACCGGATTGATCGTGCTCATGTCGATGACCAGGTCGCCCGCCGAGGCGCCGTGGATGACGCCCTCATCGCCCAGGATGACCGCTTCGACATCAGGCGTGTCGCTGACGCAGATGATGATGATGTCGCTGTTCTCGGCGACGGCGCGGGGTGAATCGGCGGCCGTTGCGCCCCTGGCCACGAAGGGCGCCATGCGGCTGGCAGTGCGGTTCCAGACGGTCAGGTCGAAGCCGGCTTTCATGAGATTGTCGACCATGCCGCGGCCCATGATGCCCAGCCCGATGAATCCGATTTTCTCGCTCATTTTGAGTTGTCCTCGCTTATGCAGTAATAGGTATTAGCGCAATGGTAACGTGAAAGGATGGTGGGGTACAGATGGAGCGGGCTGGAGCGAATGCATTATTAGCATCGCCAGAGCGATTGACTGCTTAGAATCACAAGTTATGTTACTATCACGGAACTGAAGTTAGTTTGCGGAGGCAGATTATGACCAGTTTGGGAGGCCCAGAGCTCTTACTCATCGTCATATACCTGATTTTCTTGCTTATTCCGCTGGCTGTGCTGTACTTGATTATACGCCAGGCAGTGCTATCCGCCTTGCGGAAGTTTTATCGCGAGCTTGATGCAACAGGGAAGAAGAAAATCAGGCGCATGGCAATCTTTGATCTTGCGCAACGGTCAATCGCGGAGCCCGTGATATAATCGACGCTACACAGACAAGCAGGAGCTAGAGAGATGTTGACGGACGACATACGGCTCGGGCGGATAGAGAGAGAATACCAAACCGTGCGCGGCACACAAGATCAGCTGATGGATCGCATGAACGGGACAGGCGATGTTTTGCAGAGCCTGTTCGATCAAGTGGCCGCCAACGCGAGGTTGATAGAAGCGAATCGAGACGCCAGCCAGCAGGCGACAGAAGCGAACCGAAAGGCGATAGAAGCGAACCGAAAGGCGATAGAAACGAACCGAGAAGAGATCGTGCTCCTTCGCCAAGCGGTTGCGGAAAACAGCCAAATGCTTATTGATATCATGGATCACTTGCAAGTGCCTAAGAGACGGACAGGTTTCTTGAAGACTGATGACAGCCCGAGCTAATCGCCAAACTACGAAAACCCCAGCCCCCGCACTCTCTCCCAAAACCGCTCGACATTACCCAGCTTGACCTCGTCGTAACCGCGGATCATATCCGGCAGTTGCGCCAGTTCTACCGCCCGCTCGTAGTTGTCCGCGCTGAGGTCCTCAATCGCCGCGAAGACCAGCCGGCGGTACTGCGCGATGAGGTCGCGCTCGACGCGCCGCACGCGATCGTAGCCGAAGGGGTCAAAGGCCGTCCCGCGCAAGAATCGCATTTGCCGCAGCGCGCGGTAGACGACATCAAACCAGCGGCCGACCTGTAGCTTGCGCTTCAAGCCCAGCGCTTTGAGCAGCGGCGGCTGCAAGTGATACTGGACCCGCGCCCGCGCCCCAAATTGCGCGCTGAGCGTCTCGCGCGCTTCCGGCTTCAGGCTCAGCCGCGCGACTTCGTATTCGTCTTTGTAAGCCATCAGCTTGAAGAGGTAGCGGGCGACGGCTTGGCTCAAGTCGGTCTGGCCGGGGCAAGCGGTCTGCTCCGCGGCGTATACGCGTTGGACATCGTCGACGTATCGGCGCGCATAAGCTTGGTTTTGATAGGCGATCAATTCCGGCACGCGAACTTCGATCAGCCGCTTTAATTCGCCCTCGGCCGGCAGCGAGTCAATCAGGGCTTGCGCTGCTGCCGAGCGCTCGACCTGCGGCTCTACCTCGCCGACGCGCTTGACATCCAGCCCCGCCAGCCAGTCGCGGTCGGCCACGGCCAATCTGCCCGCGCGGAAAGCATGCTGATTGTCTTCGACCTTGACGCCGTTCAATTCGATGGCGCGCTCGATGGCGTCGGCGGACATGGGCAGGGTACCGGCTTGGTAGGCGGCGCCGATGACGATGAAATTCGCCATCATGTGGTCGCCAAAGAGCGTCTCCGCCAGTCCCAGCGCGTCGAAGAAGACGTTGTCGCCGGCTCTGGTCGCCCGGTTGATGATCTCCAGCAGATGATCGGCTTGGGGATACTCAACGGTGGTATCGCGCACCATAGCGCCGGTCGGCACTTTGCTGGTGCTGACGATGGCGACGCTGCGCTGTGGATTGGCGCGCGCCAGATTCTTGCTCGCGGTGGCCGTCAGCACGTCAAAGACCAGGAAGGCGTCGGTCGCGCTGGCGCCGATCTTGGGCGCGATGTCGATGGACTCCGCCGTAATCTTAAGATTGGAGACGACCGGCCCGCCTTTCTGGCTTAGCCCGGTTTGGTCCAACGAACGGACGTGAAAGCCATCCAGCGCCGCGGCTGTGCCCAGCACTTGATTGGCGGTGACGACACCCGTACCGCCGATGCCCATCATCAGGATGTTCGCCGTGCCGTTTACCCGTCGCTGCGGCGCCGCAATCGCCTGCTCGACGCGGTAGCTCGGCTTGGCTTGCCGCTGCGGTAGCTCGGATGGGATAACGCTCATGAATGCCGGGCAGTTGCCCTCGAGGCAGCTGTAGTCCTTGTTGCAAGACGATTGATGAATCTGGGTTTTGCGGCCGAACTCGGTCTCGACCGGCTGCACGCTCAGACAATTGGAGACGGCGCCGCAATCGCCACAGCCTTCGCAGACCGCCTCGTTGATGACGATGCGCAGGGTAGGGTCGGCCGCCAGGCCGCGCCGCCGCTTGCGCCGCAAGTTGGCCGCGCATTCCTGGTCGTAGATCAAGGCGGTCACGCCGGGCGTATCGCGCAGGAGCAGCTGCGCCTCTTCCATGCGCTCGCGCTCCCAGACTTCGGCGCCCGGCGCCCAATGCGCATCCGGCGCGAACTTGGCCGGATCGTCCGAGATGACGATGGTCTTCTTCACCCCTTCGGCGTAAAGCAGGTGGGTCATCTCCGGCACGGGCATCAAACCATCGGCCGCTTGCCCGCCGGTCATGGCCACGGCCGAATTGTAGAGGATCTTGTAAGTCACTTTCGTTCCGGCGGCGACCGCCTGACGCACGGAGAGCGAGCCGCTATGGGCGAAGGTGCCGTCGCCGATATTCTGGAAAATGTGGTCGATATTGGTGAAGGCCTCGGCGCCGACCCAATTGGCGCCTTCGCCGCCCATCTGCGTGACGCCGGCGGTATTGCGATCCATCATGATCGCCAGGGTGTGGCAGCCGATGCCCGCCCCGGCCATCGAACCGTCGGGCACCTTGGTGGAGCGATTATGCGGGCAGCCGGAGCAGAAATAGGGCGAGCGCGCGGCGATGGGAATCACGCCCAGGTCGGGCTGGCGTTTGATCGCGCGCAAGCGGCGCTCCAGCAGGGGCGCGTCTACCCGCCCGTTCAGACGCCGCGCCAGCACCAGCGTGATCTCGTCGGCGTCCAGCTCGTTGTCGGCTTTGACCAGCTTGGCCCCCGTCTCGTCTTTCTTGCCGACGATTAGCGGAGTATGCGCGCTGCCGTAGAGCGCTTCCTTGCAGAAGATTTCGATGAAAGCGCGCTTCTCTTCAATCACGAGGATTTCGTCCAGGCCGGCGGCGAATTCGCTTAAGATTTCGCGCTCGAGCGGGAAGATCATGCCCAGCTTGAGCAGGCGGATGCCGGCGCGTTGCAGCGCTTCGTCGTCCAGGCCGATGTCGTTGAGCGCCCCGCGCAGGTCGTACCAGGTCTTGCCGGCGGCGATAATGCCCAGCCAGGCATCTTCCGTCGGCACGGCAATTTCGTTGATGTGATTGGCGCGCGCGAAAGCCAGGGCCGCGTCAAGCCGCTCGTCGTGGATTTCTTTCTCCTGCTGCAAGCTGTAAGGCGAGAGCAGGGCGGTATTCTGCCTTGGGCGCCAGGGCTGCCCGTTTAGCTGGAAATCCGGCTCGCTGATGCTGACCCGCCCTGTGCCGACCTCGACGCTGCTGTATTCATCGGCGACATCGGTGACGATTTTGAAGCCGACCCAAAGCCCGCTGAAGCGCGACAAGCTGAAACCGAGCAATCCCATATCGAGGATTTCCTGGGCGCTGCCCGGATACAGGATGGGCATCAGCGCATCATAAAGCGCGACTTCGGAGTGCGACGGGATGGTCGAGGACTTGCAGGAGGGGTCATCGCCGGCCAGGGCCAGCACGCCGCCGTATTGCCCCACGCCGGCCAGGTTGGCATGTTTGAAGGCATCGCCGCTGCGATCGACGCCGGGCCCTTTGCCGTACCAGATGCCGCAGACGCCGTCGAACTTCGGGTCGGGCAGCAGATTGACCGTTTGGCTGCCCATGATGGCGGTAGCGGCCAAGTCTTCGTTCACGGCCGGGATGAAGCGGATATGATGCTCCTCCAGCAGATGCGGGATGCCATCCAGCACGAAGTCCAACACGCCGATCGGCGAGCCGCGGTAGCCCGTGATCAAGCCAGCGGTATGCAGCCCGCGCGCTAGATCCGCTCGGTGCTGGTCCAGCGGCAGGCGCGCCAGCGCTTGAATGCCGCTCATGATGACCCGGCCGTCTTCGGCGGTATAGCGGTCTTCCAGCGTGAAAGTCTTGATGTCGCGCGGCTCGGTGATGGCTGCGGGTGGCGCTTTGGTCTTGAGCATTGTCGGCCTAGTCTCTACTTTGTCTCACCTTCCTTTATAACAGATTACGCCTGCGATAGCACCCGGCGTAGCGCGGGAGACCGGATAGGCCGCCTAACGATACAATGCTGTTGAACGACTTTAGATGGCGGTGAGCCAGGCGCTGGCGGCAAGGATGAGCACGGCCAAGGCAGCGATCAGCAGGCTCAAGCGCCGTTCCCGCTGTCGCAACCGACTCCATTCGCCGGCATCGCCCTGGCCCCGCTCCAGCAGCAAGCTGGTCCGCTCCAGCGCCGGCGCCACGGCAATTTGAAGCAACAGGCCGGCCGCCGCCATGACGATGAGCAGCAAGTGCTTGAGCAGCAGCACTTGGCTCCAGCGATTGCTGAAGCTGAGCAAGCCTTCGTAATTGGGGTTGGTCGACATCTGCAGCAGACCGGTGACGATGAGCGCGGCCAGCGATAGATTGCCCAGGGGCGTGAAGCGCTTGCGCAGGCGGCGCAGCAATTGATACAGGGCGGGCTGGTCCGCCAGGGCGCGGTTCAACTCGGGAACGACCAGGAAGGTCACCAGCAGGATGCCGCCGATCCAGATGACAGTCGCCCCGATATGAAAGAACAAGCTCAGCGCCAGCGCCGCTTCGCTCACAAACGTCAGCCCTCCCTGATGCTTCGGGGAGGGGCCGGGGGTGGGGTAGACTGCTCGCGCAGCCAGGCCTCGTATTCCTCCTGCGCCTCGGCGTTCAGGGGATAGTATTTCTCCAGCGGCTCGCCTTCCTCCAGTTTCATGCGCGAGAAGACTTCCCAGGCGGCTTTCTCGGTCGCCAGTTGGGCGATTTCAGCAGCCAGCGCGATGGGCACAAGGACCGCGCCATCGTCATCGGCCACGATCACATCGCCGGGTACCACGAAGACGCCGGCGCAGGCGATGGGCGCGTTGACTGCGTGCGGGAAAATATCCGTCTGCGTATGGAAATTGGGCGTCACGCCGCGCAACCACAAGCCGAGGTCGATCTGCTGCACTTCAGGAAAGTCGCGGATGCAGCCGTCGATGACCAGGCCCTGGCCGCCGCGCGCCTTAAAAGACGTCAGCATCATCTCGCCGAAGACGCCGCTGGACAGGCTGCCGCGCGCGTCGACCACCACGATATCACCCGGCTCGCAAGCGATGATGGCTTTGCGATGCAGTTCACGCTCGGGCGAGGCAGCGTATTCATCACCCCAGTGCAGGTCTTCGCGCTTGGGCATGAATTGCAGCGTGACCGCCTGGCCGGCGACTGACTTTCCCGGATTAAAAGGCGTCAAGCCTTTCGCCAGCGTCCCGGCGATGTTGGCTGTGCCGATTTCGCGCAGGCGCTCAATCAGTCCCTGATCAATGCGTTCGAAAGTTGGAATCTCAGTCATATCGTCAATTCGGATAGTGTAGGTAGTCCATTGGGATAGATTATATCACTAGCGCCGCGGGCGACAGGGCGGCTGAAATTGGACCTGTGGTAAGATTAGCCTAACGTTGCATTCGCTTAGCTGGCAACAGCGGAATAGATTTTCGGTCCCTTGCAGGCTTAATCCGTTGCCGCCGCAGGTTTCCAGGTTGAAGTATGCAAAACGCTTCCCCCTTTGCCTCTCCCGATTTAGGCTTCCGCGAGGCAATCAGAATCGCGCTGCGGCCTTCGTCGCTATTGAGGAGCGTATTCACGAGCGCTATTATTTGGCTGCTGATAGCCAGCGCCGTGCCGTCATACGCCAAGTTGATTTTCCACGGCAAAATGGCGGACTACTTCGCCGCCGGCTTGGGCATCACCCTGGTAAGCCAAATCGTCATGCTTGCGGTCACTTCCTTGGCGAGTTTCGACCATGCGACGATTGTCATCCCGCAGAGCCCGACAGCGGTCATCCAAGGCTTTATCGCCAGCAGCGCGGTTGCGGCGGCGCCGGCCGATATGTCGCCTGAGGGGCTGTTTCCGATGGTGTACTGGATAATCGTGCTTTCGTCGGTCCTTACCGGGGGCTTCATTATGCTGCTGGGCATCACGCGCGCCGGGGACGTGGTGCGATACATCCCCTATCCCATTGTCGGCGGTTTCCTGGCGGGTTTGGGTTGGCTGATCTTCAATGCCGGATTCGCCTTTGTCGTTGACCATCGGGTCGCGGCAGAGACTTTGCCCATTCTCATGGCGGGCGATGTCTTCGCGCGCTGGCTGCCAGCGCTGATTTTTGCGGTCTGCGTGCTCGTGCTGCAGGAGCGCATGAGAAACGTGATGATCATGCCGGCCATGATTATTGTGGCTGTTGTATTGTTCTATGCTTGGGCCTACCTTGTCATTGGGGACGTGGACGCCGTGGCGGAAGCCGGCTGGTTCCTGCCCAAAGTGCCGGAGTCGATCGTCTGGCCCCCGCTTGATCTGGCTGCTATCGCTCGGATTGATCCTGCCATGATCGGCGCGAGCGCGGGCGGCATCCTGACCTTGATAATCGTCTGCGCGCTAAACGTATTTTTCAGAGCCAGCGCGCAAGAGCTGGTCAGCAGCCGCGAGCTGGACTTCAACCGTGAATGCACGGTCAACGGCGCGGCAAACATCGCCTCCAGCATGGCCGGCGGGGGCGTCTTGGGTTATCACGGCCCGGCATCGACCGCGCTGGTCGAACTGATGGGGGTCTACGGACGATTAGTGGGCATCATTCTCGCGCTGATGTTCTGGCTGACGCTGATGTTCGGCAGCGCGCTGTTTTCGCTGATCCCGCGCTTTCTGCCGGCCGGATTGCTGATGTATTTTGGTCTGCAATTCATGAAAGAGTGGCTGCTGGAAAGCTGGTTCAAGCTGCCAAGACAGGACTACGTTATTGTGGTAGTCATAGCGCTCGCTACCGCGCTGTTTGGGCTGCTAACCGGCATCGGCCTGGGGCTGGTGCTGGCGATGTCGTTCTTCGTTCTGGAATACAGCCGGATGAATGTGATCAAACACGAGTTGTCGGCTGATGTGCATGGCAGCAATCTCGATCGTTCCTTTGCCGAAAATCAGTTCCTGCAGCAAGAGGGCGAGAAGATCTTGATCTTTCGCTTGCAGGGCTATCTGTTTTTCGGCACAGCCTATCGATTCTACGAACATGTCAAGCGCGTCGTTTCCGCTGAGGCGGACATTCAATTCAGGTATATCGTCCTCGATTTCAAAGCTGTTAGCGGCTTTGATGTGTCGACGATCAACGACTTTAGAAAGCTGAAGCAATTGCTTGACAGGTATGGAATCGAGCTGCTGTTTTCCAGCGTCTTGCCGCATTTGCAGCCGCTTTTGGCAGATGGCGGCATTGTGGGGCGCATTTCCGGCGGGCCTCAGTTTTTCGACGATCTCGATCATGCGCTGGAATGGTGTGAAAACGCGCTGCTGGCGGGCGCAGACTTGCATACGCAGCGTCAAGTCACGGTCGAAGAGCAGCTTTCGCAGCATGCGATGATCGACAGTCGCGATGCGAGCGCCCTGCAAAGATATCTCGAACGGGTCGAGACCAAGGCGGGGGATGTGGTTGTCCGCCAAGGCGACGAATCGGACGCCATGTACTTCATCGAATCCGGCCGCGTGGATGTCCTGCTGCAGGGCGACGGGCCGGAAGTCCTACGATTGCGCAGCATGACCGCCGGAACGGTGATTGGCGAGGTGGGTTTTTACCTCAAGAAAGCTCGCACAGCTTCAATTGTCGTTACCGAGCCCGGCGTCTTGCAGCGCTTCAGCCTGGAGGCGCTGCAGCAAATGGAAGCCTCGGACCCGCGCACGGCTTCGGCATTGCACATGTTTATTACCTGCGCGCTGTCGGATCGGCTGTCGACCACCAATCGGGTGATACAAGAATTGATGGACTGAGGCTGCTATAGCGCGGGCAACCGGGTAGGGCAAGCTCAATTTGGCGCCGCCTCGCGTCAGTCCAGCGGATAAAGCGGGCGTTGCAGATGACGATAAGGAAAGCGAGCGAGATTCGCGCTGCACAAGCCGGCGGTATCCATCTCGATGGCTTCGGACGCGATGGGCATGTAAGCGGCGCGGTAGGCGACGGCGGACTTCACGACGATCATGCGCTGCGACTCCGGCACGATGCCGATGTGACGCAGTTGGGCCAGATCCAGGGGCGGCGTCTTGCGCTCGGTGAGCAGGATGTTGACACCAGCGACGCGCAGCCAGACGGACCGGCCCATGTGGACAGTACTGCCGTAAAAGGACGCGAAGTGATTATCGGGAACTTCACACTCGAATACGCCGTCCGACAAAGCGCGTACCGCGCCAGTGACGGTCACGGGCGGCCCGTGCCAGCGGTCGACTTTGCCGCCGACATCAAGCGTGACCTCGGCTGCTATGCCCGCGCGCCAGCAGATATCGACCGCCTGCGCATCGGCCAGCACGATTGTGCCTTCGTCGACATCGTTAGCGAGCATGGCGACCAGCGCGTCTGTGCCGTCGCCTGTCGTGCCGCCGCCGATATTGTCGGCTGAGTCAACCAGGATGACCGGACCCTGTTTTCGGCTGTCGGCTAGCCTTACCGCCTCGTCCGGCGCGAGAAAGCTGCTTGTGGCTGTGCTGCGCTGGGTATATAGGAGGGCGCTCAATTCGTCGGCGCAGGCCGCGGCCAGTTCCGGCTGCCCATCGGTGGTGACGATGATGCTGGGTCCGGTGAAGGGCGTGTCGGCATAGGCGAAGCCGGCCATCACCGCGATGCAGACGACCTCGTCCAGCGTTTCCATCTCGGCGGCGCGTTTATGCACCGGCGCCAGCGGAGGGAGGGCCGTGCCTGTGCTTTGCGCCGGCAAGAGCAGGGCCGGCCGGGCGCAGGCGGCTGTCGGCCGCAGTTCCCGGCGCAGCAAGCGCGACATGATCGCGGCGGCTTCCACGCCCCGTGCGAAGGCGTCAACATGCGGGTTGGTGTCGTAGGCCAGCAGCACATCCGCGAGTTCGACCAGGCGCGGGCTGATATTGCCGTGCATATCCAGCAGGACGGCGATCGGCGTCGCCTCGCCCACAAGCGCGCGCGCCCGGCCCACGATATCGCTCTCGGCGTCCAGCTGGCCCTCGGCGACCATGGCCCCGTGCAGCGCCAGGAGCAGGCCATCAACCGGTAAAGACTGCTCCAAGCGGCTGCATAGCTGGCTCAGGAGTTCAGCGTAGGCTGCCGCTGTGACCGTGCCGCCGGGCATGGCCGCGGCGTACAGGGTCGGCAGCAGTTGCCAGCCCATTTCGGTCGCGCGGTCGATCATGCCGCCGATGCCGCTGCGCGTGCCGCGCATGACCCGGAGCATTTCCGCTCCGAAATGCAGCGACTGATCGGCGAAGTCGGCCCGGGTTGTCGCGCGCTCCATAAAGCTGTGGGTTTCGTGCAGAATACCGCCGATGGCGATGCGCCGCGCGCCGGCCCGACCGACTGGCGACATCATCAGGGTCCGATATCAAGAATGTCGTCGGCTTCGATCAGCGGAAGCGGCTCCTCGGCGCTCATTCTTTGCACCGCCTTGCTGTCTTTGAAGCCGATGCCGGTGAGCAGGGCGACGACCTGTTCATTGCCGCTTAGACGCCCGC
The DNA here is from genome assembly GCA_021296115.1 of Anaerolineae bacterium. GTDB lineage: Bacteria > Chloroflexota > Anaerolineae > Aggregatilineales > Phototrophicaceae > UBA6055. Next base: position 19,993 of record JAGWBC010000150.1, read on the forward strand.
TTAGCCGATCGGCCCGGGCCGCCGCCCAGACGACAGCCGCCGCCGGCTCGACAAATAGTCCTTCGCGGCTGGCCAGCGCCGATTGCGCCCGGTAGGTGTCCTCATCGGCTATCGACAGCGCCCAGCCGTCCGACTCGCGCAGATCTTGCAGAACCAGGTCGCCATCCGGCGGCGATGTCAAGCTGATGCCGGATACAGCGCCGCCGCAATCTTCGATTGGCTCGACCGGGCGGCCCGCTTGCCAGGCTTGCGTTATCGGGTCGCAGCCAAGCGGCTGCACCGCCACCATCCGCGGCAGACGCGAAATGCGCCCGGCGGCATGCCACTCTTTGAAGCCTTTCCAGATGCAGCTTATCAAACCGCCGCCGCCGACGGGCACGTAGACGACATCGGGCGCCTCGCCGTCTAGCTGCTGGCAGATTTCATAAGCGATGGTTTTGGCGCCTTCCATTGCCTGCGGACTGTTGCTGCGCGCGGTGATTAGCATGAGCCAGTCGTTGGCGTCGCACAAGGCGGCGATATTAGCCCAAGTCGCAATCTCGGCCGCCGGTTCATAACCCAGCCGCTTGACCGACATCACTTGCGGACCGTAGGACATAATCTGGGCGATCTTGGCCCGCGGCGCGCTTTCCAGCGTGAACAGGTAACCTTCGACCCCAGCGCGCGCGCCATAGGCGGCCAGGGAGGCGCCGGCATTTCCCGACGAGGTGGCGGCCCAGGCGCTCCGCCCCAGCTGCCGCAGGTAAGTGATGCCGACCGAGGCGATGCGGTCTTTGTAGGAGCCGGTCGGGTTGAGTCCTTCGTTCTTGAAGTAGAGCTGCGGCAAATCGATGTCCGCGCCCAATTGCGATGACTGCACCATGGGCGTGTCGCCTTCGCCCAGGCTGACGATATGTTTGGGGTCGGTCAATGGCAGGCGGGCGGCGTAACGCCACATGCCGGGCAAGTGAGGCTGCAGCGGGAAGGCCTCAGAATCGTAGCGTAGGTCCAGGACGCCGCCATCGTGCGGGCAGGCCACCAGGCTGACATCGCTGCAAGTTTGCCCGCAGGTCATGCATACCATTTGAAACATTGGCTTCAGCACCCTTCTGTTGCGTATCGCGCCAATTGTAGTTCGCGGGAGGTCAGCCCGCTAGCGATTGCGCTGTGAGCAGAGGACGCAGGCTTCGGCTGAGGTTTTTCACCACAAAGGCACAAAGGACACAAAGTTCATGTTCAGAGCAACAAATAGGTCGATGGCTTACGAATAGCAGGCTTTTCCCCGGCAATTCCAACAAAGTTATGCAACATAAAATGGGACGTTGTAGGGGCGATTCTGTGAATCGCCCGTTGTAATAATCGTGGATTTTAGGGTGACACGCCTACAACAAGACTTTGTGCGTTATTTCGCTCGTCGCAGCGGATGTCTCTCTTGACGCGAAAGCTCTCGCGCTGTTTTTAGGCGCACATCGGGTCATCGTCATCCCAGCGGTTGACCTTGACTGCGTCAAGTTCAGCCAGGCGGTCGCGGGCGTCGAGCCACAGCTGCGCCCATTCGCGCCAATCGTCCAGCACCGAATCGGGATTTAGGCGGCTCTGCGCGACGAAGCCGGGAAAGTGCGGGCGGCCGGTTGGCTGGCCGATGGGATTGTAGCGCAGATCAAAGCTCCAGCGGAAATCATCGCTGTGGTTTTCCAGCGAGGCGTGTTTGCATAAGGGGTGGAAGAAGAGCACGCCGCCCGGCTTTAAGGGTACCGGTATGGCTTCTTCCAATTCAATCAGCTGTTCCGGTATGCTGAGCTGCCCCGGTGTGCAATGCAGGGCGAGCCCCTCGCGATGGCTCTTGGGGACGACTTGCAAGCAGCCGTTTTCGACCGTGGCCTCGGTCACGGCTACCCAGGTCGTCACCAGCTGCGTATCGTCAGCTTCTTCCAAGCCGACGCCGACATCCTGGTGCCAAAGCGTTTTGTCCAGCAGCGAGTTGTATTTGTCTTGCTCTTCGACATATTTTTTGGGCGCTTTGATGCGCACGTGCTGGATGGGATTGGAATAAATCTCGCCGCCGATCAGCGACTCGACCGCTGACAGCATACGCGGGCTTCTGAGCAGGTCGAAGACGGCCGGCCCCACGTTAATCGGCGTGTCCGCGTAGACCTTGGCGTTGGGCAGGGCGATGTCGATGGCCTGCGCGTAATCCAGGCCCGCCTTGTAAACTTCGACCAGCCGCCGCTCAAAGGGCAGGTGACTATACGCTTCCGGCAGGCGTCCGTCGGCCACCCACTGCGCGCACAATTTGTCGAGCAACTGCTGATACTCGGCGATTACCGGCGCGATATCCAGGTCGTAATCAAGTAATCCGTCGACGGCCAGATAACCATTCTCGTTAAAATCATCAATCTGTTGCGGACTTAACATTTTGCACCCTTTTCCAAAGCCCTTGTTCACTCAGCTGAAGTCACAATACCTGCTCGGTTTCGCGGTCAAGCGACTGAGCCTAGTATACGCCACAAAGGAATCGCCTTCAACAAGTTAAGGCGAGCTTGACGGCGGGCCGCGCAAGCTTTTGACATTGTCCGCGAGACCTGCCATAGTTGTATGATTCTCGCGGCAATTGCGCGCGCGGTATTCATTCGGTCGCCACAATGTTGCCCATACAAGGCTTGTCCGGTACTCAAAATCCGATGACAGTACGTTTGGGTGGGTGCCGCGCTTTTACGCAATCACGACACATTTACCACCGAGGGCACAGAGTAAAAATGAGGGCACAGAGAGAGTTTCCGGGAGACGTGGAGGTAGGTCGAGTCAAGGATGGTCCGCGCGATCGCCGATTTTGTCAATGGAC
>JAGWBC010000151.1:0-8498 GCA_021296115.1 Anaerolineae bacterium
CACGGACCTGACCGCGAACCGAGACGTGACCATCGTCACGACCATGGAACAGACCAAAGCCAAATGGAAACATCGGCAACCATCCTAACGTTGGTGGTGAAATTGCGCCTCTCATCCCGACACAAAATGCGGTAAAGTATTGCGCAAGTTTCGCGTACTCAGGAGGAGAGCGATAATGAAACTTGAGACCCAGGCCATTCATACCGGCTATGAAAGCGAGCCCACCACCCACGCGGTGGCGGTGCCGATTTACCAGACGGTCGCCTACGAATTTGATGACGCCCAGCACGGCGCCGACCTCTTCAATCTGGCCGTGCCCGGCAACATATACACCCGCATTATGAACCCCACCAACGATGTGCTGGAACAGCGCGTGGCAGCCATGGAAGGCGGCGTCGCCTCTCTGGCGCTCAGCGCGGGACAGGCCGCCATCAACTATTCGATTCTCAACCTGGCCGAAGCCGGCAATAACATCGTTTCCGTACCGCAGCTCTACGGCGGCACCTGGACCTTGTTCCGGCACATGCTGCCCAAACTGGGCATCGAAGTACGCTTCGCCGAGGGCGACAGCGCCGATGACCTGGCAAAGCACATCGACAGCAAGACGTCGGCGGTCTTCTGCGAATCAATCGGCAACCCAGCCGGAAACATCCCGGACCTGCAGGCAATTTCCGACATGGCCCATGCCCACGGCGTTCCGGTCATCGTCGACAATACCGTGCCCACGCCAGCGCTCTGCCGTCCGGTCGAGCATGGCTGCGATATCGTCTTGCACTCCATGACCAAGTACATGGGCGGCCACGGCACGACCATCGCCGGCATTCTGGTAGACGGCGGCATCTTCGATTGGGAGAAACACGCCGAGCGCTTCTATATGTTCAGCACACCCGAGCCGAGCTATCACGGCGTGGTCTTCACTGACGCCATGGGGCCGGCCGCTTATATAGCCCGCGCCCGTGTGGTTGCCCTGCGCAATACCGGCAGCGCCCTCAGCCCCTTCAACTCCTTCCTCATCCTGCAGGGCTTGCAGACGCTCTCTTTGCGTATGGAACGGCATACGGACAATGCCCTGGCCGTGGCCAAGTATCTCGAAAATCACGCGCAGGTCGAATGGGTCAGTTACCCCGGTCTGGAAAGCTCGCCCTATTACGACCTAGCGCAGAAATACACCGGCGGGCGTCCCTCCGCGCTGCTCACTTTCGGCATCAAGGGCGGCTTCGACGAAGGCGTGAAATTCTACGACGCGCTGAAGCTTTTCAAGCGCCTGGTCAATATCGGCGATGCCAAGTCGTTGGCGGCGCACCCGGCATCCACCACGCATCGTCAGTTGACGCCGGAAGAGCTGGAGGCTTCAGGCACCACACCAGATACCATCCGGCTCTGCATCGGCATTGAGCACATCGACGATATCATTGAGGACACAGCTGGCTCTTGATGCGGCATTCACAATAAGAAAGTTGCATGAAAACAGGGGCAGCGCAATCGTTGCTCCTGCACTGACTATCACGTCTAGGTGATGGCGCTCGCCAGAAACTCGAATAAGGTCTCCGGCTGAACATGCGGAGCAGGCGCTGGTCTACTTTTGACGGAAGCCCATCGGCGGCTTTTCGTAGGGCACTTCCAGATGTTTAATGATTGCGAGCAGCATCTCGCGGTTCTCGACGATTAGATCGCGATTATTGGCGACGACTTCGGTCAAGCCCAGAATGGCGCTCTCAAAATCGTCAACCTTATTCATCAGGCGATTCTGCGCGCCGCGCAAGCTGCTATATTCATTATCGATTCGCTCCAAACGGATATCGCGAGTTGCCATGATTCGTCAATTCCCTTTTGACGCAATCAACCAACTACAACAATGAGTATACTTGCTTTATCCTCTATGGTAAAGTAGTGCGCTATGAATCTCATTGATTACGCCAGCATTCTTATTCGCCGCGGCTGGATCATGCTGCTGCTCGGCATCATCGCCGCTGGCGCCGCCTTTTTGTTCAGCCGAGGGATGGACCCGATCTACCGCGCCACACAGAAGGTGCTGATCGTCCCCAGCCGCATCGACTTCGGGCTGACGCAAGCCGCCAAGCAGACGCTCAATAATCATGTCGCCTGGCTCGATAGTTCCCTGCGCGCCGCCGAAGTCATCGACCTGCTGCAACTGGATATGAGCCCGACGCAGCTGCGCGGCGATGTGCGCATCGCGCCCAACCTCGATAGCCAGGTGATTCAGATCGACGCCGAATCCAAGGACCCCGGCCAAGCCGAACGCGTCGCCCGCGAATGGGCGCAGTTGCTGATACTCTACCGCAACGATCAGAACCAGCAGGCGCGCCGCGAAGACCGCATTTACGCCAGCCTGCAAGATAATCCCGTGACGGTCCTGGCCCGACCCAACTTAAGAATCAATGCCACGGTAGGCTTTATCGCCGGCGTATTCGTTGGCGCCATCATCGTCTTCGTGCTGGAGTACTTGGAAAGCGCCATTGTGCGCCGCCGCGAAGATGTCGAAACTTACGCCGGTTTGCCCGTGCTGGCTGCCGTGCCGCCTACGGACTAGTCTGCCGCCAGTATTCCCGCCAGAATCTCGCGCTCGATATTGCCGCCCGAGACCACGCAGACCACCTTGCCGCCCCCGGCTTTGCCCGCCAGAGCCGCCGCCACTGAAGCAGCGCCTGCGCCCTCCGCGATCACCCGCTGCCGCTCCGCCAGCAGCCGTATGGCCGCCCAGATTTCGGCCAGCGATACCACCAGCGAATCATCAAGCAAGTCGCGAACCCGCGGCCAGATATCCGGCAGTACGCTCTTGCCGCCGATGCCGTCCACGAAGCTGGGCCGATAATCCACCGTGACCGGCTCTCCCACGCGCAGCGATGCCGCCAGTGGCGCCGCCGTCTCCACCTCGACCGCGTAGATTCGCGTATCCGGCTTCAGCGCGCGTATCGCCGACGCGATGCCGCTGCTCAGCCCGCCGCCGCCAAAGGGAATGACCACGGCGTCGACATCGGGCATATCATCCAGGATTTCCAGCCCAATCGTGCCATTGCCCGCCATCACGTCGGCGTTGCTCACCGGATGAATGAAAAGGCCCTCCAAGCCGGCAAACTCGCCGGTGACGATCACCTGCCACCAGAGATCGAAAGGTACCTTGATGATCTCGCCGCCAAGCCGCCGCACCGCCGCCAATTTCGTCTCCGGCGCATGATCCGGCACGATAACGTGGCAAGGGATGCCCAGGCGCGCCGCGCGCCAGGCCACGCCCTGGGCCATATTGCCCGCGCTCGCTGTATAGACGCCACGCGCCAGTTCGCCCCGCGAAGCCAGCGCCATGGCATTACCCGCGCCACGCAGCTTGAACGAGCCGATCGGCTGCAGATTCTCCAACTTGAGATAGATTTCCGCGGGAGCATCTTCCAGCGGCAGGCGTAGCAGCGGCGTACGTATGGCGGAGTCCGCGATTCGCGCCGCCGCCGCTCGAATCGCCTCTAGCGGGATTGCTTGACTCATTTATCCGCCCCTGGCGTAGCGCGCCAAGTAGGCGGGGTCGACATCAACGCCCAAGCCCGGCGCATTCGGGACTGCCACCTTGCCGTCAACCTGTGCAAACTGCGGCTGCGTCAGCGTATCGCGCAGGGCGCTCTCGGAGCGGTCCATCTCCAGCATCGCCTCGGGCATGCGCAGCCTGCCCGGCAGCGGATCGAGCGTACTCACCAGGTGCAGGCCGGCGGCAAAAGCGATGCCCGTGCCCCAGCTGTGCGGGATCACGTTGGTCTGGAAGGCCTTGGCCAGGGCGACAATTCGCTTGACCTCGGTCAGGCCGCCCGCGCCGCAAATATCGGGCTGGGCGATATCGACGCAGCGCTGGCTCAAGAGTTGACGGAAACCAGCCAGCAGGTATTCGCATTCGCCGCCAGCGATCGCGATAGAAGTCCGCTGACGCAGATCGCGATAACCTTCGTAGTCTTCCGGCGACAGCGGCTCCTCAAAGAAGCTGATGCCCAGTGGCTCAATCTGCCGCGCGAAGCTCAGGGCCTCGCTGAGCGAATAAGCGTGGTTCGCGTCCACCATCAATTCGATATCATCGCCGACCGCCTGCCGCACCGCCCGCGCGTGACGAAGGTCAGTCTCGACGCCCAGGCCGACTTTCATCTTGATGGCGCTGAAGCCTTGCGCTGCATACAGTTGGGCCTCTTCAACCAGCGCGCCCGCCTGATCATCCGTCTCGGTGAAGTACAGACCGGTCGCATACACCCGTACGCGCTCGCGCCGGCGCCCGCCCAGCAGCACAGAAACCGGCTGCCCCAGCAGCTTGCCGCGCAAGTCCCACAAGGCGATGTCGATGGCGCTTATCGCCGCGACCAGTACGCCGCGACGCGCGTAATCCAGCGAGCGCAGGTGCATCTTGCTCCAGATGGTCTCAACTTGCAGCGGATCTTCGCCTTGCACCAGCGGCGCCAGGAATTCGATCCCGGCTTTGACGACGATCGCCGGCCCATAGCCTTCGCCCCAGCCATAAGTCCCATCTTCGGCGATGACTTTTACCAGGCAGATCTGCCGCGACTGAAACTCAAACTGCGAGAAGTAGAACGGCTTGTCCAGCTGCTGCTCCGCAATATAAGTCTCGATCCGCGAAATCTTCATGGCAGGGAACTTTCTCTCTTCTATATCAAAACGCGACCCGCAATAGCCGCGGGCGGCTGAAATTTAGCGTGAGCGCGGTAGCCATTCTCGCTGCCGCCGAGCGGCTGTAGAATCCAATAGGCTCAAAGTCTACCACATTCGCAGGTAGATTTCCGCACAGAGCACGGACCGACCCTGGGAGCGACTGGCAACATGGCAGACGCAGCGAAGAGCAGCGATATAGGCCTGGTAGGGCATATCATCGATCGCTTGATCGACGAGCTCAATCAGATTCTGAAGGATGATCTGGTTGGCATTTACCTTTACGGCTCGCTGATCAGCGGCGACTTCGACATCGCCATCAGCGATATTGATCTGGTCGTCGTGCTGCGGGCGGAGCTGGACCAGCCCCAATTCCTGCAGCTGCAACGCATGCATACGCGCGTTGTCAACGACCATCCCGCCTGGCGCGACCGCCTTGAGTTAGCCTATATCTCGGGCCGCGCGCTGAAGACTTTTCGCGTCGCAAAGAGCACAATCGGCATCATCAGTCCGGGCGAGCCCTTTCACCTGATTGAAGCGGGCGACGACTGGCTGATCAGCTGGTACGACTTGCGCCGGAATGGCGTCGCCTTGCAGGGCCCGTCCATCCAGTCCCTGATAGACTCGATACCGACGCCCGACTGGCTTGATGCCGTTCGCGAGCATATCTGCGCCTATCGACGAACGGTCAGAGACGCGGCAGACATCATGTTTCTGTCGTATATCGTGCTCACAGTCGCCCGCGGCGCCTACACCCTGGCGCATGGACAGGCCGCCTCAAAAGTGAAAACGGCCGCCTGGGCGCAGCATCAGTTTCCGCAATGGTCAGACCTCATCGCGCGCGCCTTGAAGTGGCGGCTCGGCGCCACCGAAGATGCGCCGCCACTCGAGCAAGCGCGCCCGGAAGTAGCGAGCTATGTCGACGACATCTTGTCCAGAGGGATTTGCCAGGATGCGGGTCTATCAGCCGAATAACGCGTCCGCGCTCGCGCTACGCTATTCGCATAGTCCTTCCGTCTGCACGTAACCCGCGCTGATCTAGCCAGCAAGACTCGTCATGCGCCAGGGCTCGTTGCAGCTGGAACTTCGGCGCGCCACTTGCGCGCGTCGGCGCTGAGTTCCATAATCAGCTTGTACACATGGAGCCTGTTGCGACAGCGCTGATGAACCGATTTCGCCGCATGCCTTGGCCCTGCGCGGCTTTGGAAACCAGGCGCGAATCTTTCGCGCGGTTGCTCGCTAGCATGCGCGCGCCGCTCCCTTCAGCGCGAAATTTACTGAAAATGGTGGGCTGGCTCGTGGTCTTAAGCGCCTGCAATCTATCGGCCCCGGCCCCGCCGACTCCGCTGCCCACCGCAACATCCGCCATTCCACAGGCGCAAATCCTCTACCCACCCCACAATCAGCGAGTCGTCGAAGGCATCATCTTCGATATCGACATCCTCGCTTCCGATCCAGCAGCGGGGATACAGCGCGTCGAGCTATACGTCGATGAAGGGTTGCTGCAATCGAGCGAAACTGAGACGGGACAAGAGCAGTACTACCGCATGACTACCAATTGGCTAGCCAAGGGCATTGGCTGGCATAAATTTTCCGCCATCGCCTACCGCGCCGATGGAACCGCCAGCCATCCCCACGTGATCGCCTTGGAGGTGGTTCCGCCTAGCTAGCCCACGCTGATAGATCAAATTGGTCAATCCAGAAGACTGCGCTACAATAAATTGTCGCCTCTCGCTCAAAATTGCAGCGGAAATTATGGACATTGAACTGCGACATATCCACAAGCATTTTGGACCCGTGCACGCCAACAATGACATCAATGTCCGCTTCAACCATGGGCGAATCGTGGGCATTTTGGGCGAAAATGGCGCCGGCAAGTCCACGCTGATGAAAATCTTGTCCGGCTTCCAGCCCGCTGACGAAGGCGAAATCCTCATCGACGACCAGATCATCGACTACACCGGACCCACGGCCGCCATCGCCAACGGCATCGGCATGCTGCAGCAAGACCCGCTCGATGTCGGCGCCTTCACCGTCTTGGAAAACTTCATCTACGGCGGCGCTGAAGGCATCACGCTCAAACGCGCCCAGGCCGAAGCCGACTTAAAACAACTTACCGCGCGTTTTGGCTTCGAGTTGGATCCTCACCAGCCGATCGATAATCTGCTCATCGCGCAGCGACAGCAACTGGAAATCATTCGCCTGCTGGCATTGGGCGTCGAAACGCTGATTCTCGATGAGCCGACCACCGGCATTTCCGCCGAGCAGAAAGACATCCTTTTTAATGCGCTGCGGCGGCTGGCGCATGACGAAGGCCTGGTCGTTCTCCTGGTTTCGCACAAGCTGGAGGACGTCATCGACCTCTGTGACGAAGTGGTGGTGCTGCGCGCCGGCGAGCTGATCGGCGAAATGGACATGCCCGCCAGCGACGAGAGGCTGACCGCAGAACGCATCGCCGAGACCAAACGACAATTGGTGACGATGATGTTCGGCGAAGAACTGGAAGCGCAGAGCCGCCCGCAATTCGAAATCGGCCAAGCCGTGCTCGTGGCCGATCAGCTGGTTGTACACGATCTGCGGCTGGACATGCAGCCAATCTCAATGACCGCCCGCGCCGGCGAAGTTATCGGGCTGGCGGGCTTGGGCGGCAGCGGCCAAGAGCTGTTCATGCGCGCTTGCGCTCGCCTGCAGCGCGTCACCAGCGGCGCGCTGAGTTACAAGGGCCAGAACATACTCAATGCCAGTTATCAGCAACTCTTCCGGCGCGGTTGCGTCTTCGGCGCGGACGGCCGACTGGAAGAAGGTCTGATCGCCGGCCTGACCTTGACCGAGCACACCGCCCTGGTCACCGACGACCGGCTGCAAATCGACTGGAATGCTGTAGCGAAGCTCACCGCTTCGCGCATCGAGCGCTACCGCGTCAAAGGGCGCGCCAGCGACAATATCGAGCAGCTTTCCGGCGGCAATCAGCAGCGCGTCTTGATCGGCCTGCTGCCGGACGATCCCAAGCTGCTGATCCTGGAACAGCCGACGCGCGGGCTGGATGTCGATTCCGCCCGCTGGATTTGGACGCAGCTGCTGGAGCGCTGCCAGCAGGGCGCGGCCATCATCTTTAACTCATCCGACCTGGAAGAGCTGGTCACCTACAGCGACCGCATTTTCGTCTTTTACGCCGGGCGTATTCACGAAGTGCCGGACGTCAGCGGTACCAGCATCGACGAGCTGGGGCACATGATTGGCGGCGAATTCATGTCGAAGCAAGCCCAAATCTAGGAGCGCGCATGCCACTCAGCGAAAAACACGACGACACCAAAACTTACGATGACATCCTTAACGCCGGCCCGCCGCTGGGGCAACTAGCCAAAGATTTCGTGACGCCCACCGACCTCTTCTTCGTGCGCAATCACAGTCAAATCCCGCATCTGCAGCTGGACAGCTACCGCCTGGGACTGCGCGGCTTGGTATCGCGCGAACTCTCTCTGAGCCTGGACGAGCTCAAGAACAACTTCGAGCGGCGCACGCTGACCGCCACCCTGCAATGCGCGGGCAACCGGCGCAAGGAGTTGGTCAGCTACAAGCCGATAGACGACCAACTGGCTTGGGACATTGAAGCCATCGGCACCGCCGAATGGACCGGCCTGCGTCTGGGCGATATTCTGGCCGCCGCCGGCATCAGCAGCCCGGAGGCCGAGCATGTCGCATTCCTGGGTCTGGATACCCTGCTGCGCGATGGCGAGCGCGAAGCATTCGGCAGCTCCATCCCGCTGGACAAGGCACTGGGCTGCGAAGTCCTGCTGGCTTACGAGATGAACGGCGAAGACCTGCCGCTGGCGCACGGCTGCCCC
>JAGWBC010000151.1:8628-9455 GCA_021296115.1 Anaerolineae bacterium
GATTATCAAGACGGCATGCAGCTCACCAAGCTGCCGGTCAATTCCGTCATCGTGCGCCCGCAAGACCGCAGCCTGCTGCCGGCGGGACAGATCGCCGTCGAGGGCTACGCCATGAGCGACGGCGAGCACGAAATCACCTGGATCAGCGTCTCGCCCGATGGCGGCGAAACCTGGCAGCGCGCCGAATTCCTCAACGAGCCGCAGCTGTGGACCTGGCAGCTGTGGCGCGCGGAATTCGACCTGCCGCCGGGCAGGCATGAGCTGGTCGTCCGCGCCTGGGACAGCGCCGCCAACAGCCAGCCCGAGACCATCGCCAGCGTCTGGAATTTCAAGGGCTACGTCAACAACGCCTGGCATCGCATCAAGATTACGTTGAAGTAAACAATTACCTACCAAATGTAAGGAACTGAAATGGCAACAAAAAATAATCTCAACCTAATAAATCTTCTTATCAAAAGGCGAAACATGGAAGACTACCCAAATCTCCATGAAAACGACTTCTTTGAGATTTTTGCTGCCGAGCAAGTATTGAAGTACAAGGGTCTCTCTCCTGATGAACTCGAAGATGGAAGATGTGGAGGTCAATACGACGGTGGCTTCGACGGGATACATCTATTCGTTAATGGAGATCGTGTGGACAATTCTGAAGAGTCGATGCACCTAAACATCGACGAAAACGTCAAAATTGATCTTCACTTGATACAAGCGAAGAATAAGGGCAAATTCGAACAGTCCGTAATCAATACTTTTTCCGCAACTGTAGAGGACATATTTGACGAAAATAGGCTCGAAGAAACTGCAAGAAACTACAACCCGACGGTAATTGA
>JAGWBC010000152.1:0-559 GCA_021296115.1 Anaerolineae bacterium
CCTTGGGCGTGGACGCCATCTGTTCCGACAAACCCGAATTGCTGCGCGATACCGCGGGGACTGCGCAATGAGCGATAATCGGCTCTTCCCAACCAGCGTCATCGGCAGTTTGCCGCGTCCGAAGTGGGTGATCGACCTGCTGCTGCGGCATCAGAGCGGCGAGCTCAGCGACGAAGCGCTGGACGCAGCCATGGACAAGGCGGTTGGCTTCGCCATCGGCCTGCAAGAAAGCGCCGGCGTCGACATCATATCTGACGGCGAATGGCGGCGCATCGGCTATTTTGAAGTCTTCGCGCAGATGGTCGGGGGCTTTCAGCGCGCCGAATATCGGACGCAGGCGCTGGCCCCGGAGGTCTTGCCTGATACAGGTTTGTCGCCTCCGCAACAGTGGACGCTACAAGAGTTCCAGCAGGCGCTAGTCGTCGAGCCGATGAACTATTCACGTCCCATCGCGGCGGGTGGCGCGGCCTACTTGCGGCGGAACACGCAGCGCCGGACGAAAGTAGCGCTGCCATCGCCGCATATGGTGGGAGGACGACTGTGGCATGCCGAATACTCC
>JAGWBC010000152.1:874-1852 GCA_021296115.1 Anaerolineae bacterium
TGGCGATGGAATTCGCTGTCTCGCAGGCGGGCGATGTCGGCATCTTCGGCGCTTTCCCCACCGACAAGGAGATCGGTCTGGGCGTGGTCGATGTGCGCGGCGAGATCGCCGATACGCCGCAGCTGATCGTGGAGCGCGTCGAGAAAGCGCTGGAATACCTGGCGCCGGAGCAGATCACGCTCAACCCGGATTGCGGCTTCGCGCCCACCAGCACCAACCCCATCTCACTGGAAGAGGCCTATCAGAAGCTGCGCGCGATGGCGCAGGCGGCCCAGATTTTGCGTCAGCGCTACGGTTGACCCGATGATGACCGGGCGCCGCGCTCTTGCGGGTTTTCGACGCTTTTGCCACAGAGGGCACAGAGTAATTATGAGGGCGCCGAGAGGGATACCGGGTAATGTGGCGGTTGGTCGAGTCAAGGATGATTCGCAGCTTTGCCGAATCAGTCTCTGCATAAGCATGATACCTCTCCTCTGTGTCCTCGATTTTACTCTGTGTCCTCGGTGGCAAAGGCGTCGAAACCACGCCATTGTCGACAGCGGCGAAAGCTTGTGTTAGATTTGCCGCATGTCCGAAAATCACCGCTCCAAGCGCTTCGACCTGCTGGCGCAGCGCGACATCAACAAAGAGACTTATGTAGAGCCTTGGCCCGAAGCCGGCTTGATCGCAGCCGACAGCCCCTATGACCCGCAGCCGAGCATCGCGCTGGATGGCGGTCGCGTCACTGAGATGGACGGCGTAGCTGCGGCTGACTTTGACGCGCTGGACCGTTTCATTGTTTCGCAGGCCCTCGACCTTGACGCGGCGGCGGAAGCCATGGCGCTGCCGTCGCACGAGTACGCGCGCATGCTGGCGGATATCAACGTCCCGCGCCCCGAGATCGCCCGCTTGATCGCTGGCTGCACAGCGGCGAAGCTCTGCGACATCATGCGTCATCTCAATGTGCTGGAGATGATGATGGGGCTGTCGAAGATGCGC
>JAGWBC010000152.1:1951-3092 GCA_021296115.1 Anaerolineae bacterium
GTGGCGCGTTTCGCCCCCTTTAATGCGCTGGCCATCCTAGTCGGCACACAGACCGGGCGCGGCGGCGTGCTGACGCAATGCTCGGTGGAAGAAGCCCTGGGTTTGCGCCTGGCGATGAAGGGCCTGACGAGCTACGCCGAGACGCTCTCGGTTTATGGTACCGAGATGACCTTCACCGATGGCGATGACAGTCCCTGGTCGAAAGCCTTCCTGGCCTCGGCTTATGCTTCGCGCGGGGTGAAAATCCGCTTCACCTCCGGCACTGGCTCGGAAGCGCTGATGGGCCGCGCAGAACAGAAGTCGATGCTTTACCTGGAGGCGCGCTGCCTGCTGGTGGTCAAAGGCGCGGGCAGCCAAGGCGTGCAGAACGGCTCGATTTCATGCATCGCCTTGCCGGAGGCGCTGCCGGGCGGGGTGCGCGCGGTGCTGGCGGAGAACTTGCTGGCGTCCATGCTGGGCTTGGAAGTGGCGGCGGGCAACGACGCTCTGGCCTCGCATTCGAGCATCCGCAAGACAGCCAAGCTGATGCTGCAATTCATCCCCGGCGCGGATTTCATTTTCAGCGGCTACAGCGCCATTCCCAAGCGCGACAACCTCTTCGGCGGCGGCAATTTCGATGCCGAAGACTTTGACGACTACAACGTATTGCAGCGCGATATGCAGATTGACGGCGGACTACGGCCGATCAGCGAAGACGAAGCGCTGGCGATACGTCAAGAAGCGGCGCGCGCGATTCAAGCCGTTTATCGCGAATTGGAACTGCCCCCCATCACGGATGAAGAAGTTGAGGCGGCGACGCGGGCGCATAGCAGCGATGACATGCCCGAGCGCGATATCCTGCCCGATTTGGAAGCGGCCGATGCTTTCATGGCTGGCGATGCCGATTTCCTTACTGTGATACGCGCCTTGCAGGCAAGTGGCTTCGCTGAGGTTGCGGACAACATTCTCGAGATGGGCCGGCAGCGCGTGGCGGCGGATTATTTGCAGCCCTCAGCGATATTCGACGCCGATTTCAAAGTGCTTAGCGGCATCAACGACGGCAACGATTATGCCGGGCCGGGCAGCGGCTATCGACTGGAGGGCCGGCGCTGGCAGGAAGTTGCGGACATCCCGCAAGCCAAGTCGCCCGAGGGTTTCGTCG
>JAGWBC010000152.1:3127-3640 GCA_021296115.1 Anaerolineae bacterium
AGTCAGCGGGAAGTGGTGCTGGCGCTGGGTCCGGCTTTTGGGCGCGCGCTGAGCAAGACTATCGGCGGGCTGGAACAGGAGGATGCGCTGCAAGCGATTTTGTCCGGCATCGCCGCCGAGGGCCTGGCAGCGCGTATCGTGCGCGTCTATCATACATCGGATTGCGCGGCCATCGGCTACGTCGGCGCGCGGCTCAGCGGCAGCGGCATTGGCATCGGCCTGCAATCGCGCGGCACCGCCGTCATCCATCAGAAAGACCTGGCGCCATTGAATAATCTTGAGCTCTTCCCGCAGTCGCCCAGCCTGACGCTTGAGACCTACGAGGCTATCGGGCGCAACGCGGCGCGTTATGCTCTGGGCCGGGCGACTGTGCCGGTGGCGGTCAAGATCGACAATGGCGCCCGCTTGCGCCTGATCGTCAAGACGGCGCTGCTGCATCGCCGCGAGACCGATGAAGTCGATCCCGACAAGCCGCCGCAAGAATTGCGCTACGATTGGGAGCCGGCATGATGA
>JAGWBC010000152.1:3728-17008 GCA_021296115.1 Anaerolineae bacterium
GGACGACTTGCGCACCCATGCCGACACCCTGCGGCGGCAAGCAGAGATCGCGCGGGAGGGCGGCTTCCCGCAATTGGCGGCTAACTTGCTGCGGGCGGCCGAGTTGACGTGCGTGCCCAACGAAGAGATGCTCAAGATCTATGAGTCGCTGCGCCCCGAGCGCGCTTCCTATGCTGAGCTGACGCGGCTGGCGGATTATCTTGAGACGAGCTACGGCGCGCGGGAGAATGCCGCCTTCATTCGGGAAGCGGCCGAAGTCTATCGTGAGCGGGGATTGCTGCGGCGTTGAATTCGGCGGCATCTTGCTTGCGTATCCCCAACATTCAGTCCAAAATTGATGTGATATTCAATCTTGGCGACTGAGTAATAGGAGTCAAAATGTCGATATTGTATCGAATCATCGCATCGTCGCTGCTCGCTTGCAGCCTTGCGGCGTTCAGCCTGGCGCAGGAGGAGGCGCGCGGCGTACTCGTCAATGATGAGCAAGCGCTCGACGGCTACACCTTTATCGCGCCTCGGCATAACAGCGAAGCCTACGTCATCACAAATGACGGACGTGTTGTGAATGAATGGGACTTTGGCGCATTAACACGCGAGATACATTTGCTTGAAAATGGCAACATATTGGTCGTAAAGTCGCCGCAGTTCGAGCTGGACAAGTCATTCATTGACTTGGGATACGGTGGGGACGGCGCGTTGGCCGAATACACATGGGATGGAGAATTGCTTTGGGAATACAATTTCCTCGACCCGAAGCGTCGCCATCATCACGGCATTGATATTTTGCCGAACGGCAACATCCTCGCCCTGGCCTGGGATTATCATCACCTTGACGAAGCTGTCGCCAGGGGGCTTCACCCCGATATCGCAGCGACCAGCTTTGAAGAACTTGACAGCTTCCTGCCCGATACTGTTCTGGAGCTCAACCCTGCGAGTGGCGAGGTCGTCTGGGAATGGCAAGCCTGGGATCATCTCATTCAGAATGTTGACGAGAATTTGCCCAACTTCGGTCTCCCGGCAGCGAATCCCCAGCGCATCGACATCAACTATGAGCAGTATTTCCTCAAGGATATCCCGACCGATTGGAGCGCAGGTCCACACGATTGGATGCACTCGAACATGGTCAATTACAGTCCTGAGTTAGATCAAATTGTCATAAGCGTACTGCGCTTCGACGAGATGTGGATCTTCAGTCACAGCGGCACAGCCGAAGAGACGGCCGGTCCCGCCGGCGATTTGCTCTATCGCTGGGGCAATCCCTTCGCCTATGGGGGAGGCGACATCGTGGACGACCGCCAGCTCTTCCAACAGCATGACGCGCAGTGGATTGACGAGGGCTTGCCCGGCGCGGGCAATATCCTGATCTACAACAACCGCAACAATGTGCTCCGGGAAGATATGGTGGCAGAAGATGAGTATTCCTCGATTCTCGAAATAAAGCCGCCGCTTCGGGAAGATGGCAGCTACGAATGGAATGTGGAACCAGAAATCGTCTGGATGTACGACCGGGGTTTCTACTCTCAATTTATCTCTGGTGTCCAGCGGCTGCCCAATGGCAACACGCTAATCACCGAGGGCGTTCCCGGCCGTTTGATAGAGGTTAGCGATGCCGGTGATGTTGTTTGGGAATATGTTCTGCCGCTTGACCTCGAACAAAAATGGATTTTCCGTGCCCGGAAGTATCCGGCCGATCATCCAGGGTTCGCTGGCAAGGATCTCACGCCGGATCGACTACTTGGCGTTACAGCGGGCGGCGAGTAACCGAGACACTGGGGCGCGATGACCGACCACCCACTCGAAGCCAACATCAACACGCATTCGCGCCCGAGTAACTTGCGCATCACCGACATGCGCATTGTGAATCTGAGGGCGCTGCCCTTTGATGCGTCGCTGCTGCGGATCGACACTAATCAGGGCATCAGCGGCTACGGCGAAGTGCGCGATGGCGCCAGCCCGACCTACGCGCTGCTGCTGAAGTCGCGCTTGTTGGGCGAGAATCCCTGCAATATCGACAAGCTCTTTCGCAGGATCAAGCAGTTCGGCTATCATGGGCGGCAGGGCGGGGGCGTCTGCGGCATCGAGATGGCGCTATTCGACTTGGCGGGCAAGGCTTACGGCGTGCCGGCGTATCAGCTGGCCGGCGGCAAATTCCGCGACAAGGTGCTGATCTACAGCGATACCGACACGGTGGCGGACGGCTGGGCGATGGGGCAACGGCTCAAGCAGCGCATGGACGCCGGCTTCAAGTTCCTCAAAATGGACATCGGCATCGGCTTGCTGAAAGGCATCGAGGGCGCGGTTTCCTCGCCGCCGGGCGCGTTGGAGCGGCGCGATGTCATGCACCCTTTCACTGGTATTCAGCTGACCGAAATCGGCATCCAGGCCCTGGTCGACTACGTGCGACATGTGCGCGAGATCATCGGCTATGAGATTCCGCTGGCGGCTGATCATTTCGGCTTTATCAATGTCGAATCTTGCATCCGGCTGGGTCAAGCGCTGGACCAGTTCTCGCTGGCTTGGTACGAGGATATGATCCCCTGGCAGCTGACCGAGCAGTGGCGACAATTGAAGCAGTCGGTGCTGACCCCCGTCTGCACCGGCGAGGACATCTACCTCAAAGAGGGCTTCCTGCCGCTGCTGGAGGCGGGCGCGGTCTCGGTGATTCACCCCGATCTGGCCACATCGGGCGGCATTATGGAGACCAAGAAGATCGGCGATTTGGCGCAGGCTTACGGTGTGCCTATGGCGATGCACATGGCCGGCTCGCCGGTGTCATTCCTGGCCAATATCCACTGCGCCGCCGCCACCGAGAACTTCTACGTGCTGGAGAATCACTCGGTCGATCTGCCCTGGTGGGACGATTTGATCGACGGCATCGACAAGCCACTGATCGTCGATGGCTACGCGCCGGTGCCGGAAGGGCCGGGTCTGGGCTTCGGCGAGCTTAATGAGGCGGCCATCCGCGAGCGCATGGATACGCGGCCGGGGCGCGACGCCGGCTACTTCGAGCCGACTGATCGCTGGGACGACGAGTGGTCGCTGGATCACTTGTGGAGTTAGTGGTCCGAATAGACGCTAAACATATTTTTACCATCGAGTACGGTGAAGGAAAATTATGCCCGGTTTTCTGCTCTCCATAACTGTGTGTCGCTGTGGTCAGTACATCAGTGCCATCATGTTGAATGCCGATCATGCAGATTAAAGAAGTCCACATCACGCCGGTCGCTGTGCCCGACCCGCCGCTGCTGAACGCGGCTGGATTGCACGCGCCTTACGCGCTGCGGCTGATCGTCGAAATTGTTAGCGACGACGGCATCTCCGGTTGGGGCGAAATCCCCGGCAGCGAAGCCACGCGGGCCGCGCTGGAGACGGCCGCCGAGCATCTCGCCGGCATGGATCCCTGGGCGCTCAACGCTATCGAGGCGACGCTCGAAGCGCTGGCGAAACCGGACGCGCGCGGCGCTACGCCTTGGGATCAGCGCACCTGGGTGCACGTGCGCAGCGCCATCGAAGTCGCTTGTTACGACTTGATGGGCAAATCAGTCGGGCGGCCGGTGGTCGATTTGCTGGGCGGCGCGGTTCGTGATCGCGTACCCTTCGCGGCTTATCTCTTCTACAAATACGGGGGCGCTGGCGGCGAATTCGGCTTTGGGCGCGACGAGTCGGCCGTCGGCTGGCAAGCGGCGCGGCAGGCTGAGGCGCTTGATCCGGCCGGCATCGTGGCGCAGGCGCGGGCCATGGTCGATCACTACGGATTCCAATCCATCAAGCTCAAGGGCGGCGCCTTTGAAGCGCAGCAGGAGGTCGATGCGATCCTGGCGCTGCGCGAGGCTTTTGGGCCGGATGTGCCGCTGCGCCTCGACCCCAACGCGATTTGGCGCCTGGACACGGCCATCGCCGCCGGCAAACAGCTGGATGGCGTACTGGAATATTACGAAGACCCGGTGCGCGGGCAGGACAATATGGCGACAGTGGCGCGCGCGCTCAGCATTCCGCTGGCGACCAATATGTGCACGACCTCGTTTGACGACCTGCCGGGCAGCGTGGCGCATCAATCCGAGGCGATCATCTTGTCGGATCATCATTTTTGGGGCGGCTTCCGCGCGTCGCTGGAGCTGGCGCGTTTCTGCGCGGTTTTCGGGCGCGGCCTGTCCATGCACTCCAACAGTCATTTGGGCATTTCGTTGGCGGCGATGGCGCACTTGGCGGCTGCCGTGCCCAACCTGACTTACGACTGCGATACGCACTATCCCTGGCAGGACGGGCATGACCTGTTAGTGGAACCGCTGACTTTCGAGGCGGGCTCGGTTGAAGTTCCGAGCGCGCCCGGCTTGGGCATCGAGGTCGACCGCGATAAACTGGCGCGGCTGCATGCGCAGTATTTGGCTTGCGGCTTGACCGAGCGCAATGACGAAATCGAAATGCAGAAGCTACAGCCGGGCTGGACCTTCCAGGCGACGCGCTGGTAAAGCAATGCAAACTCGTCTCAATAGCGCTATGCTCTTCAAGTGCAATTGAAACAGAATTCACTACCGAGAACAGCGAGGTAAATGAGGGCACAGAGACTGGCGGCGTAAACAGACGATAGTCTTCGACGCGCACCGGATGTTGCGGAATTCGCATGATTATGCAAATCTCAGTAGAACCGAGTTAGTCGTGCAAAATTTCGCACAAGGTCGAAATGTAGGGGCGACACTGTGTGTTACAACGTCCCATTTAATGTCGCATGACTTACTTGCACTTACCTCTGTGTACTCGGTGGCAAAAGAATCTGATGCGATTGACCAGGCTGGCAAAGGAGTACTAATGAGCATCTCAACGCCGCAACTGCTCGACGCGCTCAACAGCGTGATCAGCATTCCGCTGATTCCATATCAGGGCGCGGATATCGATTACGCCGGGCACGCCAAGAATATCGACTACACCATGCGCAACAACAGCTTGAGCGGCGGCCGACCGCGTGTGGTATCCATCGCCGGCACCAGCCTGGTTCACCATGTGTCTTATGACGATCAGGTCAAGTTGCTCGATATCGCCGGGCAGCGCATGGCGGGCGAGGGCGTGCTGATGGCGGCGCTGGCGCCCAATCCACTGCCGGAAGCGGCCGTGCTGCTGGCGCGACTGGCGGCCTTGCAGCGCCCGCCCGATGTCTACTTGATCATGCCGCTGGGCGGGACTTACGGGCCGGCCGGGCTGTATCAGACGCTGATGGCCTTCGCCGACGAGCAGGCTGGGCGATTTGGCGCGCGCTTCTTGTACTACTATCGGCGTCCGCGCGACCGCGACATGATCATCCGCCTGCTGCAAGATTCGCCCCACTTCATCGGCGTCAAGATCGGTACCAACGAAGACGATGTACCGCCCTTTGTCGAGGCGCTGGATAAGAGCAAGATCGTCATCTGGGGCATCGGCGACCGCTCGACGGCGGCGGCGGAAATGGGCGCGAAAGGGCATACCTCGGGCATCAGCATCGTTGTGGCGCGCGCTTCGGACGAGATCAACAACGCGCAGCGTCGGCGCGATTACGAAGCGGCGCGGCAGATCGAAAACGAGATCTCTCCGTTGGAAGACATCCGCTTCATGCAAGAGCGGGCTTACAATTATTCGGCGGTCATGGAAGCGATCAATTGCGCTGATTTTGACGATGTGGTCGGCGGAACGGGCGGGCCCTTTAATCCCCGCGTGCCAGCCGAAATCGCGCGGGAGATTCAGCGCATCATGGCGGCGCTTGAACACTATCATTATTAGGTACAGGCGAGTTGAAGCCGAGAGAGTTCTCTGTGCCTCCTGTTTATGAACCTGCCGAACCTCTGTCGAAATATGTAGGGGCGAGTACGTACACAGCATGGGATTTCCAATTTGGTGTGAGCCGAGTTTTGACTTGCGTACGGCTGTAGTGAACAAATGGAAGAGGATTGCAAATGAAAATCACTGATGTGCAAGCCTGCGTCATCGGCCGGCAGGAACCAGACAGCGGCGGCAGCGTCTGGACATTCCTGCGCCTTTACACTGACGAGGGCATCGTCGGCACAGGCGAATGCAATTCGGGCGGGCCGGGCTTCTCCGGCTTCGCTACCAAGCAGGCCATCCTCGCCATGCGCGAGCTGCTGATCGGCGAAGACCCCTTCAACATCAACATGATCTACGAGAAGCTGCGGCGGGCCGGGCGCTACGGCGGGTCAAGCAATGCGCCGCTAATCTTCGCGCTGACGGGCATCGACAATGCCTTGCACGATATCGTAGGCAAGGCGCTGGGCGTGCCGGTGTATAAGCTGCTGGGCGGCAAATTCCGCAGTGATATCCGGCTCTACGCCGATTGTCACTTCGGCGAAGAAGACAGCCCGGCCTCCTTCGGCGACAAAGCGCTGGAGGCGGTGGCTGAGGGTTTTGGCGCGGTCAAGTTCGATGTCGATTACACCGGGCATGGCAAGCTGGACGCCTGGAATTGGACGGTCGGCGCGCGCGAGATGACGCATATCGTGGGGCTGGTGGAAGGCGTGCGCCAGGCCATCGGCTTCGAAGTTGACCTGGCCATCGACTGCCACGGCCACTTCGACTTGCCCTCGGCGATTACCCTGGCGCGTGCGCTGGAGCCGCTGCGTCTGCTCTGGCTGGAGGAGCCGGTGCCGGCGGAGAATGTCGACGCGCTGGCGCAGGTGCGCGCCTCCACCTCAACCGTCATCTGCACCGGCGAGAACCAGTACACGCGTTACGATTTCCTGGAACTCTTCAGCAAGGGCGCCTGCGATGTCATCATGCCGGACCTTGCCAAAGCCGGCGGCATCGCGGAAGGGATGCGCATCGCGGACCTGGCCGACGCGCACTACATCCCCATCGCGCCGCATAATGTCTCGTCGCCGCTGGGCATGATGGCGGCTTGCCATGTCATGGCGGCGGCGCCTAACTTCTTGTTGTTGGAGTTTCACGCCCGGGACATATCCTGGTGGAGCGAGCTCTGCGATGGCGACAAACCCTTCGTGCGCGACGGCGTGATGACCGTGTCGGAGGCGCCGGGCATCGGCGTCGAACTCAACGACCGGGTAGCCAGGTCGCTGCTTTGGAATGGGGATACATATTTCGACTAGCTTCAAATTTGTGCTAAGATAGGGGTGTGCTAAAGATGTGGACGAAGGACATTGCATGGCATCGCAATCGGATTACAATCAACGAATTGCGATGTTGGAAGCAGAGCAGAAGCATCTTGCGACCAAAGCCGATATCGCCGATGTACGAACGGACTTGGAGCGAATGCGATCCGTGGTCGTAGGCGTTCAAGCGGAGATGCGCACGCTGCGTTGGGTTCTCACGCTTGCGGTGCCGGGCGCCATCGCCTTGACAGGCATCGTCGTCGGCATCATCGTCCAGTTAATCAATCAAGGTTGACGGTTTGCGCGCTGTCGCAGGCGCGTACGACGCCGAATACTAACTCCATAGTGTGGATATTGTCTTGCGCGGTCGTGGCCGTTGGACGGCCCTGCGTCACCGCCTCGTAGAATTCTTGCAGCAGATAATCCTGCCCTTCGCGCTGCATCTCGATCAGCGGGACTTCTTCCGGCTCGGCGTGTTCGTTGACCAACGCGCCCTCGCCCGAGCCGACGCGCAGCAGCCGCTGCATCGTCACGCGGTCGTCTTGCGCCAACAGCACGCCGCGCTCGCACTCAAAGCGCCAGTTCGCGTTCCAACTGGTCTCCAGCGCTTGCGAGCACCAGGAGCCGCTATAGGCGACCTGCGCGCCGCTGGCGAAGCCGATCTGGGCCGAGGCGCTGGCGTGGCCCGCGAACCAACTCCAAGGCGGGTTCCAACTGCGAGCTTGTATCGTCTTTGCGTCGCTGCCGAGGAAGAAGCGCATCATATCAAAGTGGTGGATGGACATGTCAACGATCAGCGGATGGGGCATTTCTTCTCGGAAGCCGCCGAAATGCGGTCCCTTGTAGAATTCGACTGAGACCGCCGCCACCGCGCCCAGTTCGCCGCTATCCAGCACGCGTTTCACACTCTGGGTCAGCTGCCGATAGCGGTAGTTCTGCGCCACGCTGCATAATACGCCGCTGTCGTCGGCCGCCGCTGCGATGGCCCGGGCGTCTTCCAGCGTGCCTGCCAGCGGCTTCTCCTGCAGAACGGGCAAACCGGCTGCCAGCGCGCTGATGGTCACTTCGCGGTGGAATTTCGGCGGGGTTATATTGATGACTGCGTCGGCGTCGACCTGCTGCAGCGCTTGTGGCAGGGAGTCGAAAATCAGCGACTGGTCGAGATTGTATGCTGCGGCTTGGGCGCGGGCGATGTCTGGGTCGATCTCGACGAAGGCGGCGAAATCAACCTGTGGCGAATTCCGCACGGCATTCAGCCAGGCCCTGCCCATGCCACCGATACCCACTTGGATGACTCGCATTTTTCTACCCCATCCCCCGACCCCTTCCCCAGCAAGCTAGGGAAGGGGAGCTATACTTGGCGAATTCTGTAGAATTCTGTTGCTTTTCGCTAAAATCGCTCCCGCTTCTCTTTCGTTTTGGCGCCATTCCGGTCGTCTCTGATTCAGAATCGCAGTGCAGGACAAGCCTTGTAGGGGCTAGCCACTGGCTTGCCCACTGCTGCTGCGGGGGCTCAGCGTACGCGCCCGCCGTTGAAGCGCTGGAAGATCAACGACAGGATGATGATCAGGCCGTAGAAAAATTGCGTAAAGAAGCCGGTCAAGCCGGCCGCGATCACGCCGGTCTCGATGAAGGCCACGATCGAGGTGCCAATCATGCCGCCGAAGACGGTGCCGATGCCGCCCCAGGTGGGCGTGCCGCCAACGAACAGGCCCGCCAGCACCGGCAGCAGCAAGCCGTCGCCGGTGGTGGGCCACCAAACGAAGTTGATCATCACCGAGAAAACGCCAGCCAAGGCCGCGCCGATGCCGGTGAATACGAAGACCAGTATGCGCGTGCGATCAACATCGATGCCCATCTCGGCCGCGCTCTCGGGATTGTCGCCGACGCAATGCACCCGCACGCCGAAGCTGTGCCGGTTATAGAGGAAGACGCCCAGGGCAGTGAAAGCCAGCGCCCACAGCATCTGATTGGGAATGCCCTGATTGCCGGCGATGATGATGGTGTCGTCAGTCATCAGTGTGTGAATCAGGCTGCCGCGTACTTCCGGGATGGCGATGGAGAAACCCTCGACCAGGATGTTGATGAAGCCGCGCAGGAAAAAATTCATGCCCAGCGTGGCGACGAGCGCCGACAAGCCGATGCGCACGACCAGGATGCCGTTGACGAAGCCCAGCGCCGCGCCAACGACTAGCGCAGCGGCAATGCCAATCAGCGGGTCGCCGCCTTGGTCGACGATCGACACAAAGGCGTAGGATGCCAGCCCGACCACCGATGGGAAGGACAGGTCGATTTCGCCGGCGGTGACAACAAATACCAGGGGCACCACCAGGAAGATCGACACGGGCAGGGCGATCATCACCGAGCGATAAGTCTTGAATTGCGTGAAGACGTCGGTATTGGCCATGGTGAAGCCGATGAGCATGACGATGAGGAAGAGCGTCGAGGTGAGCGCCCGGCGGTTATTTCGCAGCCACTTGACCAGCCCGCTGGCGTCTTCGCGCGCGATCTGCTGGCCGCCGCCTGTTCCGCTTCCGAACATCAGAGTTGTCTCCTGCCTAAGCGTCAGCCGCGTGGCCCAATTCGGCGATCTCTTGCATGTGCTTGATGAGGACTTCTGGCGCCGCAATGGCTGACTTGTCCTCGGTCATGACAACTTTGCCGCGGTCGAGCACCACGAAGCGGTCGGCGACATCAAAATCATGATAGATATTGTGCCCGATGAAAATGATGGAGCGGCCGCGCGCGCGGACATTTTCGATGAAACCGAAGACTTTGGCGGTTTCAAGCAGCGAAAGCGCCGTGGTCGGCTCGTCCAAGACGATCAAATCGGCATCGAAATAGAGGGCCCGCGCGATAGCTACGCCTTGCCGTTCGCCGCCGGACAGCGTCGCCACCGGCGAATCGGGATCAAAGACTTTGGAGGTGAAGCCGATTTCGCGCATTAGGCGGTTGGCTGCTTCATATTGCTGCTTGACTTTGATGATGCCGAAGCGGTCTTTGATCTCCCGCCCCATAAAGATATTGCGCGTGATGGTCTGCTGCGGCGCCAGGGCGCGGTCTTGATAGACCGTCTCGATGCCGGCGTCGCGGGACTTGGCGGCGTTCCAATTGCGGACTTCGCGCCCGCGCACGATGATCTGCCCGCTGTCCGGCGGGTGTACGCCCGAGAGTATTTTGATCAGGGTGGATTTGCCGGCGCCGTTATCGCCGATTAGCCCGACCACTTCGCCCGGTCGCACACCAAAGCTGATGCCATCCACAGCCTTGACGTTGCCGAAAGACTTGGTCACGTTGCGCAGTTCAATGATGGTGTCGCCGTGTTTTGTTTTCATTTGTGCTCGCTTAAAGCGAAACCGTAGGGGCGACCGACTCGGCCGCCCTTACACACGTCATAGAGATTGGGGTCAAGTCTAACGATAACCCGCGATCGCCAGTTCCTTGACCTGCTCGTAGTTGCTGACGTCGATGAAGCCAGCGCCGGTATCGGCATTCAGCGGGGCCAGGCCGAATTTGGCGGTCTGGCAGATGCTGAGCACGGGCAGGTAGCCTTGCAGGAAGGGCTGCTGATCGGCCGTCAGGTGAATCCAGCCGTCGGCGAAACCCTGCATGATGAACTCGTTGGTGTCGAAGCCGATGGCCTTGACCTGGCCCGCTTCCAAACCGGCCGCTTCCAAGTAGGTCTGCGTGTTGCCGAGGGTCTGCCCGCCGGAGAAGGCGACCAGCTTCACGTCCGGGTTGTCCGTAATGGCGGCTACCATTGACGGAATACCCAGGTTGGGGTCGGCTGCCCAGGTTGGCGGCGAATCGACATGGATGATTTCCATGCCGGCGTCTTCCAGCGCTTCCCAGGCGCCCAGCTCGCGCAGGGCGCGTTCCCTCTGCGCCAGGTTGGCCAGGACGATAGCCTGGTCGCCCTCGCCGAAGCCGAATTGACGCAGGGCTTCTTCGCCCAGGGCGCGGCCCTGTGCCGCCAGCTGCGCGCCGACATAGCCGCCGCCGTAGCGGGCGCGGACCTGATCGACATCGACATTCTGGTACATCATGATAATGCCGGCTTCGGCGGCTTCCGCGGCCAGCGGCATGATGGCTTCGTTGCCCGGGTGGCCCATCATGGCGATGCCATCGGGCGCCTGAGCTACGGCTTCACGCAGCTGCTGCGTCATCAGCTCGCTGTCCCAGCCGGAGAAGACGTATTCGACATTGGCGCCGAGATCGCGCTCGGCCGCTAGCGCGCCGCGATAGACGATGCCGGCGAAGGCGTCGCCCTCGGTGCCGCCGGCGAAGAAGCGAATCGTCACGCCTTCGCACCAATGCGCCCGGTCAAGCTCGTCCTGGGCGAAGGTCGGCGCCGCGACCATGACGATAAATGCGAGGACCAAAAGAATGCTCAAGATACTACGTTTGTTACCCATTTTTGCCTCCACGCTTGGCTAATTTTTCCTACGGGTCAGCATTCGGCAGCAGTATTGACAGCATTGCAGGGTGTCAAGGACTGTGCTCGAAAACCTGACTGCGAGCAGTCTAACAAATTCTGCCGAGACTGCCAACGCTCGCCGCGCAATACAATTGCCGAATCTGTACTGCTCTACTACAATGCCGCAGCGGATTTTCGTTCAACTATCAGAAGCTCACAATTTTCTAAACGGAGGAAAACATGTTCAAACGTACGCTATTTTTTGTCCTGGTGGCGGGCCTCGCGCTCCTCACATCTTCATTCGTCATGGCGCAAGACGACATCTTGCTCTATGGCGGCAACCAGGACATCGACAATATCGACCCGGCCACCGGCGAGAACTACTCGATCAACGCCGCGCTGCGCAGCTTGTATGACGCGCTTTATATCTATCGCGGCAGCGAAACCCAGCCTCACCTGGTCGAATCCTACGAAGTGAGCGACGACGCTACTGTGTGGACGTTCAAGCTGCATGAGAACGCCGTATTCCATGATGGCAGTTCGGTCAACGCCGAAGCTGTGGTCTATAGCTTCAACCGCATCTTGGCCGTCTCCGGTCCGCCGAGCTGGCGCTGGGAGACCATCGCCGACGAAAACACCGCGCAAGCGATTGATGAATTCACAGTGCAATTTACGCTGACGCAACCCTACGCGCCCTTCATCGGCACGCTGCCACAGCTCTTTGTGGTGAATCCCGCTATTGTCGAAGCCAATCTGGGCGACGATATGGGGCAGACCTTCCTGAAAGAGAACGCCGCTGGTTCCGGACCCTTCACGCAAGGGCGCTGGGAAATCGGCAATATCTACGAATTCATCGCTGTGGACGACTACTGGGCCGGCTGGACCGGCGACGATCACCTGGACGGCTTCTTCTGGGTCATCCAGCGCGACCCGTCCACCCAGCTCAACTCGCTGCTGGCCGGCGAAACGCACATCGCCGATACCGTTGCGGGCAGTGACAAAGAAAAGGTTGTCGACTCCGAGAATCATATTTGGGAAGAGCACGGCGGCTTCTTCACCAATACGCTGAAGATGAACAATCAGGGCGAATACACCAGCGATGTCAACTTGCGCAAGGCAATCGCCCACGCCATGAACTACGAGGCTATGGCCGCGGCGCAGGATGTTCCTATCACGATTTTGCCCGGTCCGACGCCAGCCAATTTCGTCGGCTACGTCGATGGCCTGGCATACCCGGCATATGACCTGGACAAAGCGCGCGAATACCTGGCGATGACGCCTTGGCCAGAGGGCGGCATCACGCTCGACTATGTCTACGTGACCGAATTCCCGCGCGAAGAAATCCCGGGCTTGATCTTGCTAGAAGGTCTGGCGGAGATCGGCATTGAGCTCAACATGATTCCCATGCTTTGGCCCGACATGGTGGCCAGCTGCGCCACAACGGAAACCGGACCGGACATCATCAATATCTACACGCTGCCGCCCTTCCTGGATCCGGACGCGCATCTCTACAACCAGTATCACTCGGATCAATGGGGCAGCTTCAATTCCTGCAGCTTCTACCAGAATGACCGCGTGAACGAGCTGCTGGACGAGGCGCGTACGATTGGCGATGCCGAGACGCGGCAGGCCATGTACACTGAAGCGCAGGAGATCATCGCTGCTGAGCAGCCCTCGGTCTGGATGTACACCGAGGACAGCAGCATGTCGCTGAATACCTGCGTCAAGGGCTTCCGTTACTCGCCGATGTATCCGCTCACAGTCCTCTTCCAGGA
>JAGWBC010000005.1:0-27960 GCA_021296115.1 Anaerolineae bacterium
CGCAACCTCGACCTCGACTTTGTGCTCGAATCCGACGCCATTGCTTTCGCTGCAGAATTGGCCGCGGATTACGGCGGGTCGCTGCAATCGCACAAGCCCTTTGGCACGTCAACCTGGGCGCTGGATACGACAGTAGCCGAGAAGCTGTCCCTGTCTTTCGCCGATATTCCCCATCATCTTGATTTTGCGCGCGCGCGCTCAGAGACCTACGCCCATCCGACTGCCCTGCCCACGGTCTCGCCGAGCGACATTGAGCGTGACCTACTGCGCCGCGACTTCTCGCTGAATGCCCTGGCGCTGCAGCTGAGCCCGGCGCAAGCCTCCGGCAGGCTGCTCGATGTTTGTGGCGGACTGGGCGATCTGGAGCGGAAGCTGGTTCGCGTCTTGCACGATAGAAGTTTCATCGACGACCCGACACGCATCTTGCGGGCATGGCGCTTCGCCCGGCGCTACGGCTTCGAGATTGAGCCGATGACCGCTGAACTGATAAAAGGCGCTCTGCCCATGCTCGGGCGCATCACCGGCGCGCGCGTCCGCAACGAGATGGCGCTGATACTGCGCGAGCCCAAGGCCGCCGAAGTCTTGCGTAATCTGCAAGCACTAGGCGCCCCAAAGAACATCCACCCGGCATTTCGCGTCGACGACCGGCTAGCGCAGCGTTTGAACATGCAGCCGCAGACGATGCCGCGCTGGGCGGAGATCACTGTTGATGACCTGGCGCTGCGTTGGAATTTGCTCCTGGCGGAAGTCGGCCCAAACGCTGCGCTAGCCATCTGCCAGCGGCTTGACTTGACGCAACGTGTATCCCGCTCCGTCGTTGCCACAGCGAAACTCGTGGCCGCAGCGAGCGTCCTCAGCGATGCCAGCGCCCGCCCCAGCGAAATCGCGCGTTTGCTCGACGGCAAGCCCGAAGTCTCGTTGTTGGCGGCCTGGATTACGCTCAGCCCGGCCGCGCAAAAGAACATCGACGATTACACCAAGCGCTGGCGGCATCTGCGTCCGAGCATCAGCGGCGAGGACTTGAAGCGCATGGGACTCCCGCCCGGCCCGCGCTACAAAACTCTATTGGAGACGCTTCGGTCGGCCTGGATTGATGGCGACATTTCTACGCTGGAGGAAGAAAGTGCTTACTTGAAGGAGCTGATCAAGCAAGACAATTGAGGCGGCCGCGCAGGCGAATAGCTGAAACAAAACATTTAGTCTTGAGCAAGCTTCTCGTAATCATATTCTGTCATAATATGAGAAATCGGAACCGAGACGTCTCATCGTGCGCAGCGGATTGAGCCGGAGGCTTAAGAAATGGAAAACGTAACGATTGGATTGGCGTTGGTGGCGGGCATCTTGTCATTCATATCGCCCTGCGTATTACCGCTGGTGCCGGCATACATCGGCTACATGAGCGGACGCCTGACGCACAACGTCAGCCGCCAGACGGCATCCGGCGCGGCCGCGCCAGTCGGCCTGGCGTTCCGCCTGCAAATGCTGCTGCACGGCATTGCCTTTGTGCTGGGCTTTACAGGCGTATTTGTCTTGATTGGCCTGCTGACGACAGCGCTCGCCAGCGTCGCCGGCCAGCACGTCAGCACCTTCACCCAGATCATCGGACGCATCGGCGGGCTGGTCATCATCTTCTTCGGCTTCCAGTTCATGGGTCTGGCGCCGCGTTTCTTCGCCTGGCTGCGCAAGAAGGGCCAGGCCGGCATCCTGGATAATGTATTGCTGAGTATCGCCTTTGCTTTGGTGAGCGGCGGCATCATTTATTGGGGATTCCTGGAGCAGACGATAATCGCGCTGCCGTTGACTGCCGCTCTGGCGCTGGCGATGTTCGTCAAAGGCGCCTTCACGCAGCCGGCAACATTTTGGAACGGCCTGCTCGAATGGCTGGAAGCCTTGCTCTACTCCGACACGCGCGGCGAAATCGGCTCGAGCGGACGCGAAGGCCTGCTCGGCTCCGCCTTTATGGGCATGGTCTTCTCAGCCGGCTGGTCGCCCTGTATCGGTCCGCTGCTGGGCACGATATTGACTGTTGCGGCAACCGCGGGCGCCAGCACCGGCGATATCGCCCAGGGCATGCTGCTGCTGACCGCCTATTCTTTTGGTCTCGGCATCCCCTTCGTCATCACCGCTCTGCTCTTGAACAGCGCTCAGGGCGTACTGCGGCGGCTGCAACGCCAGATGGGCAAGATCAAACTCGCCAGCGGTTCGCTGCTGGTGGCCATCGGCCTGCTGGTATCCAGCGGTCAACTGCAAAGCTTGAGCCAGTCTTTCTCGCAGGGCGAATTCGCTGATTTTACGCTGCGCGTGGAAGAATGCGGCGTCGGCTTTTTTGAAGGCGGCATCGGCCTCAGCCACGTGGGATCCTGCTTAAATGGCGCCCTGCTGCCGGTAGCCATCAACCAGAGCGCCAGCGGCCACTTCTCGGCGGAAACCACCATGCAAGCGTATCTCTTCCACGCCGATAGCGGCGACGTCATTGATGTGGAAGTGCGCAGCGTCAACGAGGCGATCCCGGACTTCGAAATTGCTCTGTTCGGTCCGGGCGACGCGGAGCTCGCGCGCGGCAGCAAAGCCGACAGCCTAATGGCGGATAACAGGCTTTATCCGCTGATTGCGGCTCCGCTAGTCGAAGAAGGACTCTATCGAGTCGTACTGCGCAATGCTTCGGCAACCAAAATAGCGCGCTTCCGCGTCAAAGTTCGTGATTCGCAGCCGATCGCCGGCATGGAGACTGACGCGGGTCTTTCGGAATCGGCCGAGCCGCAAGAGGAAGCCAATTCGCTGCTAAGCACGGCGCTAAACAGCCTGGCGGAAGTCGCCAGCGATTTGGGTCCGGCTGTCGGACTGGCCGAGGGCAATCGGGCGCCCGACTTCAGCATCAACACGCTGGACGCAACCAGCCTGTCGTTGTCTGACTTGAGCGACAAGGTGGTGCTCTTGAACTTTTGGGGCACCTGGTGCGGGCCCTGCCGCCGCGAAATGCCCGAATTTCAGAAGGCTTATGAAGAGTGGGGGCCGCGGGGATTCGAGATCGTGGCGATCGCCTACAACGACACTGAGGAGGCGATGGCCGACTTCCGCGACGAGTTCGGCCTCAGCTTCACGCTGGCGCTGGATGATAGCGGCGACATCAACGATGCCTACGCCATTCAGACGCGGCCGAGCTCCTACTTGTTGGGCAAAGACGGGCTTATCCTGGCGCGCCACTTTGGTATCATGACTGAGACGCAAATCGACCAATTGCTCAGCGATGCCTTTGCCGGGACGCCCGGCGCCAGATGACCAGACTCAGACCAATCATACGCTACCTGACCGCGCTCATGTGTTTGGGCGCGGCTTTTCTGCTTCTGGCTCGCTCAGGTCTCCCTGACCGGATCGATCTAAGCCAAGACGCGAAGGCGTCAAGCGCTGCGCTTGAAATCGGCTCGCCGGCGCCTCCGTTTGAGCTGATGAATACGCTTGGACAGGCTGTTGCGCTCGAAGGCATCGAGGGAGTGCCCACCGTCATCAACTTCTGGGCAACCTGGTGCGCGCCATGTCGACAGGAAATGCGCGACTTGCAGCAACTGCAAGGCAGCCGGCCCGATTCAGTTCGCGTGCTGGCTATAAACATGGGAGAGGCTGCGGATCTGGTGGCCGATTGGCGGAGCGAACTTGGCCTGAGCTACGACCTGCTGCTGGATCCGGCGCTTTCCGTGTCCGAGCGATACCTAGTTCGCGGCCTTCCAACAACCTATCTGCTTGATAGCGCTGGGCAGATTCGCAAGGTCTATTATGGTCCGGTGACATACAAGCAGCTGGACGGCGATATTCAGCGCCTGGCGCAGCGCGCGTGAGCATGGGACTATTCAAATCCGCCGGCCGGCGTATGAGAAACGTGCTGCTCACAGCGGCGCGCAATTGGTTGCGCATCATGCTGACCTTGTTGGCGCTTTACATCAGTCTGCCCTGGATTGCGCCCGCCCTGGCAAAAGCCGGCTGGCCTGGCGCGGCCGATGTCATCTACACGCTGTACAGCCCCTTCTGTCATCAATTCGCCTTTCGCTCTGTATTCGTCTTCGGCGAGCAGCCCTTCTACCCGCGCGGCGCGGCGGAAAGCGCCTACAAACCCTTTGAGCGATACGCGGCGCAATCCGAAGCCTTCCAGGCGCAGTACCGCCATTGGTCGGCAGTCTATGCGGGCAGCGTATCGTCGCCGCCCGGCAGCGTCGAGGGACTAAATCAATTCAGCGTGGCGCAGCAGATCGCCGCGCGGCACTTCATCGGCGACGAGACCTTCGGCTACAAGACTAGCTTGTGCGCGCGAGACCTCGCTATTTACAGCATGATATTCGTCGGCGGTTTGGTATATCGGCGTTATCGCTGGCGAATCCGACCGCTTCCATTCTGGATCTTTGTATTCGCCGGCTTGGGCCCGGTCGGCATCGACGGCCTCAGCCAATTATTGAGCTATCCGCCCTTTGAATTTTGGCCGGTGCGCGAAACCACGCCGATCTACCGCATCGTAACCGGCGGCGTGTTTGGGTTGATGAGCGCCTGGCTGGGTTTCCCCTACTTCGAGCGGTCCATGCAGGATCTCATCGAAGCGCTCGAATGACCTTGGGCTGATCCTACAGTATCCGGCTTACTGGTCGTCGTCTTGCGGCTTGCTCAATCGCGACAGCCTGCCTTTCATATCGCCGGTATCTTTCTTTGGCGCCTTGGGCTGGCGCGGGTCAGGCTCTTCATCCACGACAATGAATCTGCCGCGCCTTGCAGCCTCTGGGCGTGGTTCCCTTTGCGGCGGCTGTCGATCAAAAAAGCTCTCCAGGCCGTCGCGCGCTTCGTTCACTTTGTCGGACACAGCGTCTACGATGGACTGGTCGCCGACTCTGGCTCGTAAGCCCGCGCCGTCAACTGGGATACGCGTGCGCCGCTGTGATGGCTTGCCCTCAGCCGCTCGCGATTGCGTCTGTCGGTCATGCTCATCGAGAGCTGCGTCCAAATTGCGCATCTCCTGCATCAAGTGCCGGCTTAGGGCGCGGTGATCGCGCAATTCTGACTCGGCGATATTCAACTGCTGCTGTTTGCCATTGAGTTGGCCTTGCAGACGGCGCGCGCCGAATTCATCGCCCTGACGCAAACTGAGGTCTATCTGCGCGTCCAAATCCGCCGCCTCCTGCATTAGCGCGTCGATCTTGTCCTGCAATACGTCCTCGAAATCAACGGCTTCGTCCAAACGCCGGCGCAAGGCCTGCGCGGAATTGCGCGGGTTCTTGTCGGCTTCGTCGGCGTTCAGGCGGATGCGCGCCAGCGGCGATGTGGGATTCTTTCCCAGCAGGTCATTCACATGCGCGTTCACCAAGGTAGCGATTTTGTCAAACAGACTGGACATGGCGGGTTCCCTCAAGCTCTTGCCGGCTGCCGCTACCATTATAGTGCAGATTTGAGCGAAATAGTCTCTGCGGCATCGGCATCACTCCCCTGCGGCATTCAATATGTCTGTCAGCTTCTGCGCAGCGCGAGCCAGACGGATATCGCCCGTCCGCGACCACCTGCGCAACTGGGCTTGCAGATCTCTGGCCGCGACTCCCCTCTGGATTTCTTCATCAGACAGCGCGCCCGAATCCAGCCAAATTCGCAGCGCGCGGCA
The DNA here is from genome assembly GCA_021296115.1 of Anaerolineae bacterium. Lineage (GTDB taxonomy): Bacteria > Chloroflexota > Anaerolineae > Aggregatilineales > Phototrophicaceae > UBA6055. Next base: position 5,630 of record JAGWBC010000005.1, read on the forward strand.
GGCCTGATAAGCCGCTTCGCCATCCAGTTCATGGCCACAGGCTTCCAGCAGGAACAGCACTGGCGCCCAAGCCACTGGAGCCGCAGCTTCGCTCAAGGTCCAGAATGCGCTGGCGCGGCTCTCGCGGCGATTGACGACCAAGCGCATCAGCCGGTCGACGATGTTTCGCTGCTCGTCCGGGCTGAGCCGGATGCGCGACAAGTCTCGCGGCAGGTCGGCCGCGCTCAGCGGATCATTGCCCCCGGCCCGCTGATTCGCCCGCCGCAACATGATTGCCAGCTCAAACAGCGCGCTCTCCCGCCGGTCGAAGTCGCGTGACTCCAGACGCTCAAGCAGCTCGGCCAGGGCTTTGTCTCGATAGATCTTTTTCACGGACCAAGACTTTCGCTGGGGGGCGGATGCCGCAAGTATACGCTCGCTACCTCGTCCTGATAGGCTAGATTACAGTCTTCCGCCGCCTCGAGTTGTGCTGCCAGCGGGCTATCGCTCTCAATCAGCGCGATGCCGATATCGTGCCGCGCGAACAGTGAGCGCCACTCGGGCCCACCAGCAGCAACGTTAGCATACTCGCCCAGAAAATCGCGATACAAGTCGCTGCGCCCGTCGATGAAAACCGGAAACTCCGGCGCATGAAACATGAGATAGCCGCCCCAATTGTAGCTGTTGAACAGCTGGCCCTCAGTGGATTCAGCCTTGAGAAACTCCAGCGCGCCCAGCGGATAATTCAGCGTCAACGCGCGCTCAACTGTAGTCGCGCTCGTAACGTAACGAAGCTGCGCCAATGTACCCAGCGCGACCAGTGCAATTAAAGCCAGATTAACAGCGACGCGGGCTGGCGTCTCCCTGCTGCGTCGCGGAAGCGTCCAGCCGCGCCGCGCCAGGAATGCATCCAGATGGGTCGTGATCAGCGGGACAGCCGTTATGGCAAACAAGGACAAGTGCCGAGCGGAGTGCAGCGCCATGATTAAGGTACCGCTCGCCAGAATCGCGGCGGTCAGGTCGACCCGGCGTCTGCTCGCCAACACAGAAATCAGCAGAAGCGCCAGCAGTCCGATAAAGGACCAAGTGATGGGCTGGGTGAAGTCCGGCGGTTTCCACTCCTGAATCAGGCTTTGTAAGCCGGGTATCGTCAGGGTATCGAAAGGCGCCGAGAAAATCGACAGACCCAGCGGATTTATCATCAGCAGCGGGAGCGACAAGAGCGTGAATCCGCACAAGCGGCGCAGCGCCGACGGCGCCAGGCCGTCAAGCCCGACTAGGTTTTTCAGCCACTCGCCCAGCACGAAACCGGCGATGAACAGATAACCGATGATGAATCCGCCATGTAGATTGCTCCAGACCCACATCAATATAGGGAGCGGCCAAAGGCTAACGTCACCTCGCTGTTGCAGGCGCCGCAGCGCAAAAAGCAGAATCGCCGCGCCCAGGAAGGTGAACATTTGTGGCCGCGGCGACCAGAAGGCAGCCCCGCAAGCCGCCCCCAAGACCAATACGAAGCCCTGCATATAGATGCTGCCGCGGCCGGCCCGGTAGATGAAGCGCATGCCGCCGACAGCCAGCGCCGACGTAAAGAGCGTCATGCCCAGATGACCGCCAGCGCACCAGAATGCGAACATCAGCAGCTGAGCCAGACCGCTCTGATTTTGGTGCAGCCTGCCGATCTGTGTGTGAGAAAAACCGTCGGCGTAGACGATGTTTCCGGTTTCGACAATCTGTTGCCCCAGCCGCAAATGCCACCACATATCCGAATCAATCGCGACGCGACTGGCCATGGCGAACAGCAGCAGATGTACGATGACAATCGCCGCCCGTTCGATGGTCAGTCTGCGAATCATAATTGCCATGCGCTTCTCACAGCCGCTCGGCCCCAACCAGTCCCGCCGCCGAACCATCAGCAAGCCGGCAATCTTCCCAAACCGTAGTTTACATCTTGCGCTTTCACATGCGCGATATAATATGAGCGAACCGACTTTAAGAGGTAGCCAACAATGTCTGAAGTTCTAGCGCTATACCGCATCCAACAGCTCGAGTTGGAAATCATCGATCAAACCAAACGCATCAAGGCGATCGACCTCCAGCTGGAAGACAATGCCGGGCTGCATGAAGCGGAAGCAGCCTTCGAAACGGCCAAAGTCGCTTTCGACGAAGCTGTGAAACGCGCCAACGAGATGAGCCTGGAAATCGCCGCGCTCATCGACAAGAAACAGAACAGCGAGACGCGTTTGTACAGCGGAGAAGTCACCAACCCCAAAGAGATGCAAGACCTGCAGATGGAAATCGAGTCGCTTGCGCGGCGCAATGACGTGCTGGACGACGAACTGGCGCGCATCATCAGCGACCGCGACGCTTGCCAGGCGACGCTGGGTGAATGCGAGAGCGCGCTGAATGAAATTGGCGAGGAACGCAAAGAAGAGAATAAGAACCTGCTCAAAGAGAAAAAGAGTTTGACAGCGGCTGTCAAAAAGCAACTGTCCCAGCGCAAAGCCGCAGTGAAGGAATTACCGGCTGAGCTTTTCAAGACTTACAATATCTTGCGGAACAAAAAAGCGAACCGACCGGTTTCCGTGTTGAAGGACGATGCCTGCACCATCTGCGGCATTGAGCAGAATAGCACAGTCATCACCGCCATCAATCGCAGCAGCGATATGGTCAATTGCCAGAGCTGCGGCAGGATTCTAATCAAGCTGTAAGCGACCGCCCGATCTGCGGCGATCGCTGCCCCGCAATGAGCGCTATATCACCAGTTGAATGATTACGCTAATGCCCAGGAACACCACCAGCGGGCTTAGGTCGATGCCACCCAGCGGCGGCAAGGCGCTGCGAATCGGCGCCAGCACCGGCTCCGTCGCTTGATGCAAGAAACGCGCAATGGGGTTGTTCGGATCCAGATTGGGGATCCAACTCATCAATACGCGCGCCAGCAATATGAGCTGATAGATATGCAATACCCAGTACAATACCAAAAACACTGAAGACATATTTTCGCCTCTCTCTGCGCTTCAAGCCTTCGAATTAATTCCTGTCGCCAAATATAGCGCGCCCGACGCGAATCATGGTCGAGCCTTCCGCTATCGCCAACTCAAAGTCATCGGTCATGCCCATGCTCAGTTCCGGCAGGCTCACGCCGAGCGAATGCTGTAGCTCATCACGCAAGGCGACCAGATCGGCGAATACCCGCCGAATCGTCCCGGCTTCGGCATTGAAGGGCGCCATGGTCATCAAGCCGTGGATATCCAGGTGAGGCAATTGCAGCAATTCGCCAAGCTCATTCCACAAGCGCTCCTTCACCGACGCTTCCTGATACCAATTGTAACCCGCAAAACCCTGTTTCGATGCTTCTCCGGAAACATTAATCTCCAGAAGCGCCGCGAGCCGTCGGTCGCTTTCGCCCGCCAGCCGCGAAAATCGCTTGGCCAAGCGTAGACTGTCCACCGACTGTACCATGTCAAAATGCTGAATCACCTGCTTTGCCTTGCGACTCTGCACATGACCCACCATGTGCCAGGTTAATGGGTCCTGCAATCTTGCCTGGACCGGCGCAATCTTGCCGGCGCCTTCTTCTACGCGATTTTCGCCAATATGTTGTATGCCCGCTTCAACCGCGCTCACAATGTCGTCAACTGACTTCTGCTTGCTGACCGCTACCAAGATGATTTCGAAGGGATCGCGGTTGGCTTTGGCGCAGGCGTCGTCAATGCGATCTTGCACACGCTTGATGTTATCAGCGATGCTCATAGCGAAATAACCACTCCGAATCGCCCTGTCTTCCCGTTCTCGGCGCGATACGAATAGAACTCGTCCACGTTGTCAAAGGTGCAGATGTCCAACACCTCGATATTACTGACGCCCTGCCTAATCAGGTCCAGTCGATTGGCGCGCCAGAGATCCAGGTAGGCGCTGCCGTCGGCCGGATCGCGCGTCACCACGCCGGAGACCTCGCCAAAGTAGGCTATTGCTTCAGCCGCAACCTCGTCTCCTACTTGATAATTGCGCCGCGAGATGGCCGGTCCGATAAGCGCCTGCACATCTTCCGGCCGGCTGCCGAAGGCGGATTCCAGCGCGCGTACCGTAGCGGCTGCCATACCCTTGACCGTGCCGCGCCAGCCCGCGTGCGCCAAGCCTATCGCTCGTTTTGCGGGATCGTAAAATAGCAAGGGCACACAGTCCGCGTATCGCATGACCAGCGGCATATCCGGCTGATCCGTGACGATGGCGTCCGCCTTCTCCAACTTGCCATTGAGTTTGCTCTCGTCATCAATGACATTGACAGCCGCGCTGTGCACCAGCCAACTGCTTGCCGCGCGCTCGGGATTGACGTCCGCAGCGCGATACATTCGCCGGTGATTCTCGCGCACAGCCTCCGGATCGTCGCCGATTGACGCGCCCATGTTAAGCGAATTCCAGTGGGATTGGCTGACGCCGCCATGTCGCGTGAATATGCCGTGCCGGAGTTCGTCCCAATTTTCGTTGCGATAGAAACTCGCGCCTGCCGCGCTGATCCGCTCCAAGTCAATCGGCCCCTCTGCTGAACCCGGTGAGATCGTGGTCTTACAAGACATAACTATATCACGATTCGGGCGGGCTGCCCCTGCGCAAGCAGCAGCTGTATGCCCGTTGCTGTCCCGGCGCGATGGGCTTTTCGCCACTTGGATTTGCATCCGAAAACTCGCACATTACTGCGATAGGCCCGCGTCTTGTGTTACACTTGAGTTGGATTCATGCTTGCGCTTCAGGCGTGAATGAGGCGCCAATGATTCTCGATACGGCAAGGGATGCTTCGAGTTTTAGCAGACTTGAGCTTGCGGCGCTAAAGGCGGCCGAATGGCTCGCTGATCTGGTCTTTCCGCCAACTTGCGGACATTGCGGTCGGGTCGACGCGCGCTTTTGCGCCAGTTGCCGCGATGAGCTTGATCGCTGCCCCCTGGAAATCGCCAAGCCACCCGTAGTTCAATTGAACGGCCTCTGTTCGACCGGCAGACACCATGGCCTGCTCGCCAGCGCTGTCAGAGCCTTCAAATATGAGGATGCAGCCGACCTGCGCGATCTCTTGGCCGAGCGCTTGATTGTGGCATTGAGCGAGCAAGCGTGGCTGGTCGATGCGGTCGTGCCCGTGCCGCTCCATGCTGACCGGCTGCTGGATAGAGGGTATAATCAATCGGCGCTGATGGGCGAGCGGCTGGCGCGGTGGCTTGGAATCCGGTTTGAACCCGGCTTGCTGGGGCGGATTCGCAATACAGGCCAGCAAGCGCAGCTGTCGGGGGACGAACGGATTATGAATGTCGACGGCGCTTTTGCGGCTGACCCGGCAGTCAAAGGCTTATCCGTCTTATTGGTTGATGATGTAGTTACAACAGGCGCGACTTTGAGCGCATGTGCCGCGGCGCTGCGAGCGCAAAATGCCAGGGCCGTCTACGGCATCGCTCTCAGTCACGCCCTCAGTCACGCTTGATTATCGGTTGGCTTTGACAGGAGGAAAATCGTGGACATTACCATTCACGGAGATGGGATCAGGATCTCCGAAGGACTGGATCAATATACCCGCTCCCGCGTCGACAGGCTTGACCGCTACCTGCCGAATATCGCGCATGTCGGCGTCGAACTGGCCATCATACGCACACATCGAGGCGCGGACATCGCCATCGCGCAAATCACGGTTCAGCATGCGCGTGGCGCGATTTTGCGCGCGGAAGAAAAGCTGGACATCGAGAATCGCGATACCATTCGCTTCGCCATCAACAAAGCCGTGGACAAGTTGCATCGGCAGATCGACCGCTTCAAGAGCAAGCGCAAATCCAAGGCGCAGAAAGTCCGCGACAAGTACCGGGCGACCATCGCCGAGCTTGACGTCGCCGAGGACATTCCCGAATCTGCCTTGGAAGTCGACGACGACGCAGCGGCGCAGACCGAAATCCTGCGGCGCAAACAGGTCGAGCTGATCCCCATGAACGAAGACGAAGCCATCGAGCAGCTAGAGTTGCTGGATCACAATTTCTACATGTTCATGAATGCGGATTCGGCGCGGGTCAACGTGCTCTACCGGCGCGACAACGGCGGCTACGGAATCCTCGTTCCGCAGTAGATTGTTCGCAAGGTACAAGCCGGTCCTCATTGATTCTGCCAGAGCGCGGCCAGATGTTGGTACTTGCGGTTTTCGTAGCGCGCCATCAGCAGTGACAGTCGCAAGCCGTGCCAGCCGTCGCGGTAACCGCCGAGCGTGACGTAGCGCCAGTAGAATTGACGCATGGGCTGCAGAATGAAGTTGTGTTGACGTGGTACAACGCCCTGCGCGTATAGGCTTTGGGCGTCAATCCGCGCGTAATTCTCCTGCTTGTCCATAAAATGGTTGATGTCGTCATAATTGTAGTGGTTGATGGGGTTGCGCAAGGTGGCTTCTTCGCCGTAGAGCTTCACCACCTCGTGCACCGCTCGCTGTCGGTCGTAGGTCGCCTGCCCCACACGCAGCAGCCGCGTCTGATAGTCGGGATACCAACCCGCCCCTTTCGTCAACACGCCGAATATATAATTGTGCCGCGGCGCGCGCCAGCCGGCGAAATCGGGATAGGCGATTTTCTCGCGAATCTCCTCGGCCAGCGCATCGCTTACACGCTCATCGGCGTCAACGAAGAGCACCCAGTCCGTCATCTCATCGGCCGCGTCCAGCGCCGCATTGCGCTGCTCGGCGTAATTTTCGAATTCGTGCTGAAAAATGTCCGCCCCGCAACTCTGCGCGATGGACACGGTATCATCAGTGCTGTAAGAGTCGAAAACGATGATGCGATCGGCAAAGCGCAGCGTCTTGATGCAATCGGCGATTTGCGCCGACTCATTATGCGTCAGCACGATGGCGGTCAGATGCATCATGTCTTGGCCATCTCAATAACCCGGCGGTAAGCCCGCTTCAACTCGGGATCAGCAGCGCCCAAAGCCCGCAACTTGCGCTTCATGCCCAATATCATCAATTGGCGCGCGGCAGCCCTTTTCCAGCGCGGATAATAAGTATCGTACAATAATAACCTACTTTTCCATAAATCTATCTGGCTGCGCGGTCGCGCTTGCGAAGTGCTGCTGCCGCCCAGATGAGTAACATGCGCCTGCGGCACGCAGAGGATGCGCCAGCCGGCGCGCTTGATGCGCCAGGCCCAGTCGATTTCTTCGCAGTACAAGAAGAAGTCCGTGTTGAAGCCGCGCGTTTGCTGGATGACTTCGCGCTTCAGCATCATGGTTGCGCCCAGGGTGAAGTCTACTTCAAAGGGACGGGCCGAGTCGTACTGCTCGCGCCTATAGCGCCCGTTAAATGGCCCTTCCAGCCAGCGGCCCGGCGTGGGGAAAAACTCGGTCCAGATTTGGCGAAGATCGGGAAAGCGAAAGGCGCTGTGCTGAAAGGCGCCGTCGCCATAAGTGAGCCGCGCGCCTGCGACGCCCACATCAGCCCGCGCCATCAAGGCGTCGAAGAGCCGGCGGCAGGCGCCCGGGTGAGTAAACGTATCCGGATTCAGCAAGTAAACAGCCTCAGGCAGTTCGGCCGCCCGATCGTCGCCATTAAATCCAATCGCCTGCAGCGCCAGATTGTTGCCGGCGCCGAAGCCGATATTATGCTCGCAAGCGATGAGCTTGACTGCAGGGAAGCGCTCGCCCACGATCGCGACCGTTTCGTCAGTCGATGCCGAATCCACAAGCCAGACTTCGCTGCGGAGACCGCTGCTGTCCAGGTCGTCCAGCAAGCTTTGCAGCGCATCGGTGATGACATCGGCGCTGTTCCAGGTGACGACTGCCACCGCCAGGTCGATCATCTGCGGCGCGCCCCCGTCAGCTCCGGGCGTCGCCGGCCGGGTCGACAATCATGATCGAGCGCAAGCCGACATGATTATTGCGCAAGCTGATGGCGACATCTTCGTGGATCAGCCCTGCCCAGCAATTCTGCGGGTTGCGCGCTTTGGCTTTGGTGAACTGAATCGCGCCCCAAACCAGAGCGCGCGTCTTCGGCGGCAGGTAGCGGTAGGTGTTGCCGCTGGCTTCGTCTTCGACGGCGATTAAATCTTTATCCGATGCGATGGCCCAGCGATAAGGGAAGCTGCCCATTGATGTCTCGCATTGGATGCCGACGCGCCAGGCGCCCGACTCATCAAACATGCCCAGGCTGCCGGCCAGCTGATCTTGCTGATACACCGTGCCGGGCGGCGGTCCGCTGGTGCGGATGGGCACATCGCCATAATTGTCTATGGTCAGCCGAAAAACCAGCATCTGACCCACGGGCACGGTGATCTGCTGCGAATCAGCCAGCGCCGCCGAGTCATCGGGCAAGGGCAGCAATGCTCCCAAAGCAGCCCCAGTCGAAAGATAGCGCTCGGCGAAGGGCTGCACGGCGAAAGCCACATCGACGCCGACGGCTTGCGGCTTGATTTCGGCGTAGGGTTTGCCGCCGATCTCAATGGTTAGCTGCCCTTCCATGCGCATCCGCTGGCCTACTCTATCTTGCGCCAGCGCGATCACGCGATATTCACCATCGGGCGGCGGATCGACGCCCAAGTCGATGCCGCCTTCGTAGTCAAAGCGGTGCCGGCCCGCCTCGCCGTACTGCCGCTCTTCCACCCGCGCCGAAATGGGAATACGCGAGCCGTCCGGCCCTTCAAGGTAGACATCCAGCCGCTCGACATCTTTCTCCAGATAAACATTGATGCTGACGCGGTCAGCCACGCCATCTTGATTGGGCGAAAACACATCCGGCGCGATCTGGAATTCCGACATGATCGGCAGCGGCGTATCGCCCTGTTCGACCCGCAATTCGCCGCTGAAGGACTGCATGTCGCCGGACTCCGTCTTCGCCGTCAACTGCCAGCTGTAAACGCCGTTCGGAATCAAGCGCCGCTCGATTTCTCCGTAGACTGCTTCATTCTCATGCAAGAAACCATCCACCACACCGCTGAATAGCACCGTGTATTCGTCGTCCGCGCGCGGCTGGTCCTGTCGGAAATAAAACGTTCTGCCCTCCTCGCTGGTCAGCGACAGACTGACGACGGCCGGGCGCGAGAGCGCATAGCTGAAAACCGCGATATCGTCTTCGCCATCAGCGTTGGGGCTTATTATATGACGGTCGACGGCGGCCTCGAGAATCAAGGGCAGAGGCGGTCGCAAGATCAACCCGCCCGCGAGCAAAACCAGTATGACGCCCGCTGCAGCGGCGGCAAGGGTGACGGCGACAGGAATGCGCATCTTGAATTCTCAACTGAATCGGCGAGCCTACCTTTGACATTTTACACCAACAAAGGAAGCTGGGCGCTGTCAGAGGTCCCGCGCTTGTTCATGTCCGTTGAAGGCGGCGGCCGGCGGTCTTTACAGTTCCGCCGAAATTAAGCTACACTTTGAGGTCTAGACCTTGATGAAACAAGGCGGCTACCTTTGACAACAGAGTTGAGTAAACGGCTCACAAGCATCCACAACGCCGAGTTGAAGCAGGACGGCGTATTTGAGCTCCCGCTGCTGATCCTCGATGATCGCGTTCTCTTCCCGCAAGTATTGAGTCTGATTCCGCTGACGGATGACTCGCAGGTCAATGCGGCTGCTTATGCCGACGAGCGCGGGCAGACGCTGATCGCCTGCAAGCTGCGGCTGGAACATAATGGTGGCGCCTTGATCGACAAAATCCATCCCATTGGCACGGAGATCGCGCCGGGCAAATATGCCGAATTGGCGGATGATTCCAAGCAGCTGCTGGCCCAAGGCCGGCGGCGCGTACAAATCCTCGCGGTCGATCATCAGGGACCGTACCCCGTTGCCACGGCGCGCCCGCTGGTTGACGGGGCGATTGAGCCAAAAGCGCTGGAATCGCTGGCGACCGCGTTGATCGAGCTCTTCAAGCACAGCAGCCAGTACAACGAAGCCATGCCCGAAAGCGTAATCAAGCATATCTTGTCCCTGGACGATCCCGGCCTGCTCTGCGACTCACTATCGGCGATACTGCCGCTGGCGCCGGAGGACTTGCAGCAGCTGCTCGAGCTGGACGATGTCGAGAAGCGCCTCGAGTTGCTGGCCGTCTTGCTGACCAACGAATTGCAGGACAAGGAAATTCACGACGAGGTGCACACGCGGCTGCAAGATGAGATCGCGGCCAATCAGCGCGAAATGTACCTGCGCGAACAAGTCCGCATTATCCAGCAAGAATTGGGCGATGGCGATGTATTCCAGCAAGAAATCCACGAGCTCACCGAAAGAATCCGCAGCGCGGGCCTGCCGGGCGAAGTGCACGAGAAGGCCATGAAGGAGATGTCGCGCCTGGGCGTTATCCCGCCGATGTCGCCGGAATCGGGCGTTATCCACACTTACCTCGACCGGCTGCTGGCCCTGCCCTGGAATGCGCTGAGCCAGGAAAACCTCGACCTGAGGCACGCGGAAGACATCCTGGAGCGCGCGCATTACGGACTCAAGAAAGTCAAGGCGCGCATCATCGAACATATCGCCGTGCGCAAACTGGCGGGCGACAAGATGAAGAGCCCGATTCTCTGCTTTGTCGGCCCGCCGGGAGTCGGCAAGACCTCCTTGGGCAAGAGCATCGCCGAAGCCCTGGGCTGCAAATTCTTGCGCATCAGTCTGGGCGGCGTGCGCGACGAGGCCGAGATCCGCGGCCATCGCCGTACCTACATCGGCTCCATGCCCGGGCGCATCTTGCAGCAAATGGAGCGCTCGGAGACGGTCAACCCGGTATTTATGTTGGACGAAGTGGACAAAATGAGCGCCGACTTCCGCGGCGACCCGGCTTCGGCCATGCTGGAAGTGCTGGATCCGGAGCAGAATCGCAACTTCGTCGATCACTATCTGGAAGTGCCATACGACTTGTCGAAAGTGACCTTCATCACCACGGCCAACGACTTGTATTCGATACCCGAGGCGCTGGAAGACCGCTTGGAAGTCATCGAGTTCAAGGGCTATTCGGAAGAAGAGAAAATCCAAATCGCCCGGCGCTTCCTCATTCCCAAGCAGATCGAAGCCAACGGAATCGACGCGACCGGCGTCCGTTTCACCACGGCCGCGCTGCAGCAGATTATCCGCCACTACACCTACGAGAGCGGCGTCCGCAACCTGGAGCGCGAAATCGCCAATATCTGCCGCAAGCTGGCGCGGCATGTAGCCGCAGAGCGCAAGATTCCGCGGCGAATCACGCCGGCGATTGCCGAGCGCTACCTGGGCCCACCGCAGATCCTGGCATCCAAGGTCAACCGCCAGGACGCGGTCGGCATCGTCAGCGGCCTGGTCTGGACGCCCAACGGCGGCGAAATCCAGACGGTCGAGGTCACGCTTGTGCCGGGCAAAGGCAACTTGATGCTGACCGGCCAGCTGGGCGATGTCTTGCAGGAGTCGGCGCATATCGCGCTGAGCTATCTGCGCGGGCGCGCCCATGAGTTCAGCTTGCCCGCCGATGATTTTGAGAACTTCGATATTCATATCCACATGCCGGAAGGCGCGGTGCCCAAAGACGGCCCGTCTGCCGGCATCACCCTGGCGACGGCGCTGATCTCGGCCTTCACCGAAGGCCCCGCTTGCGCGCAATTCGCCATGACCGGTGAGATCACCCTGCGCGGGCAAGTGCTGCCGGTCGGCGGCGTTGTGGAAAAAGTGCTGGCGGCGCGCCGACGCAAAATCGCCCGGATCATTTTGCCCAATGACAATCAAAAAGATGTGCGCGACATCCCCAAAGCTGTTCTGCGCGACATCTCTATTTCGTACGTCGCGGATGTGCAGGACGTGCTGGATCTGGTCTTAAAGGCGCCGCCGGCCAAGCGACAGCGCGATTCTGAAGCCGAGCAGCGTCAGAGCGCGGCTGAAGCGCCCGCCATCGCGTCAGAGTAAACACAGGACGACTGTTTGAAAAAAAGTCCTTCCAGCCCATACCCGCGATTTAGCTTGTCGCCGGCCGTCCGCAGACGCGCGAGGCAAGTATGGCTTTTGTCGCTGCTGCTGCTTGTCAGCGGCTGCAGCGCGCTCAGCCAGTTGGCGCCCAACGATACGCCCACGCCGACCAACACGGCCACAGCGACCGCAACCTACACCGCTACAGCTACATGGACGGCGACAAGGGTTCCCAGCCCGACGGCCAGCCCGACCGTAACCAGCAGCGCCACTTCCACACCAAGGCCCGAGCCCACCTTGACGCCCAGCATTACGCCGTTTCCGCTATCCGGCTTTGTCTTCGACAACTGGGATGTGGTTGATGTGCCAGCGGACATCAGAGACGGCATCCAAAACCAGATGATCGCCTACATCAGCGCCAACCGGCAAGTATCCATCGCCAATATCGCTACCGCCCAACCCGCCACCGGCGTGCAAACGTTGTACTTCGCCTCGCCGACCCGGCTTCGCGGTCGCATCCCGGTGCTGGAAGTCAACTCGACGACCGGACTGGAAGTCTTTGTGCCGCGACCGGGCAATGCCCTGGCATTCGTCAGGACGGACGGCGACATCCGCAGCAACGGCTTGTACATTCTCGACTTCGCCAGCGGTTTCAGCGCGCGTGTACTAGCCGGCGACAACCCGCTCGTGCAGCGCGGTTATTACATGGCGCCCTCGTGGTCGCCCGACGGCTCGCGGCTGGCGATGGCGGTCGCCACTGGTTACGATATCGACATTTACCTATATGCTGCCGATGGCTCGGGGCGGACGAATATCACGGAACAGGGGTCATACGATATGTGGCCCAGTTGGTCGCCGGACGGTCGCCATATCGCCTTTGTGTCCGACCGCGCCGAATGCCCCAGTTGGATACCGAGCGAGCCGGGTTTCTGCGATGCTTTGACTGAAGCGCCGCCTAGCGGTGGCCAGGTCTATCTCTATGACGTGGAAAGCAGCAGTGTCAGCCGCCTGTCCGATGTCGCCGCTTCTGAAGCGCCGTACTGGATCAACGCCACCCTGCTCGCTTTCGCCAGCGGCGATCCCTTCGACTTGCTGCATCCGCAGCGGCGCATCTGGCGGGCGGATATCAGCAGCGGCGATGTACGCGAAATTCGGCTGCCGGACAGCCCAACCCAGGCCAGTTACCTGTCAGAGAGCTGGTCGCCGGATGGCGCCGCCGTCCTGGCGCAGATCGCCGACCGCGAGAACCGGCTTGTACTGCTGGGCGTGGACAGCGCGCTGATCGGCGACGATGAGGCCTTGGACTTCCCCCGCTTCAGCATGAGCGCCGCCTGGTCGCCCGATAGCGAGCGTATCGCTGTGGGCGGCACGGCCGGCCAATGTCCCTATGGCGTCCGCGTCCGCGACAGCCGTTTTCGCAGCGTGGCCGATGCCGGCCCCCCACCGACGATGTGCGACCCGCACTACTCCTTCGACGGGCAGTTCCTGGCTTTCACCGGCGTCAATCCGCGGGTGGACGGGCGCAATGATATCTACGTCGCCAGCGCCAACGGCTTCGGCGCGACCAGCTTGACCAGCGACCTGCGCGGTCAAGTTGAACTGATCGGCTGGGTGGGCGGCTGACCATAGCCGTCGCGGATTGCAAAGGCTATAGTGGAACGATTCATCTCCTGCCGACAGTGAGGAAAAACTATGACGGATCTTGCGGGCAAAACGGCTTTAGTCACAGGCGGCAGTCGCGGCATCGGGCGGGCAATTAGCCTGGAGTTGGCGGCGCGCGGCGCGGCGGTATTCGTGAATTACCGGCAGAGCGCCGAGGCAGCAGAGCAAGTCGTCGCCGAAATCACGGGCGCCGGTGGTACAGCCACCCCCGTACAAGCTGATGTGCAAAGCGCAGAGGACGTTGCAGCGATGTTCAAAGAGATCAAATCAGCAGCCAGCACGGTCGATGTCCTGGTGAATAACGCCGGCATCACGCGCGACAACGTCATCATGATGATGAAGCCGGACGACTTCGATGACGTGTTGGCGACCAACCTGCGCAGCTGCTGGCTCTGCTGCAAATCAGCCGCACGCATCATGATGCGCAAACGCACAGGCGCCATCATCAATATCACCAGCGTCGTCGGCATCGCCGGCAACGGCGGGCAAACCAACTACGCCGCCAGCAAAGCCGGCATCATCGGGCTGACGAAATCACTGGCCAAAGAGTTGGCGGTTCGCGGCGTGCGCGTCAACGCTGTAGCGCCGGGCTTCGTCGAAACCGACATGACCGCCGACTTGTCCGACGAGCTCAAGGGCGCGGCGGTTGAAGCCATTCCTTTGGGCCGGATGGGCGCGCCGGACGATATCGCCAAGGCCGTGGCCTTTCTGGCTTCCGCCGATGCCGCGTATATCACTGGCCAAACCCTGGTCGTCGATGGCGGCATGGTAATGTGACCGGTTGTGCTGGGTTATATGGCGTCCGGCTGTGGGCACAACATTGTCAGGAGGAGGCGACAGATGAGTACGGTGTTTTCCAAGATAATTGCGGGAGAAATCCCGGCGGATATCGTTTATGAGGACGAGTTGGTGCTGGCCTTCCGCGATATCGCGCCCTCAGCGCCGACCCATATACTCATCATTCCCAAGCGCGAAATCGCCACCGTCAACGATGTCAGCGCAGCCGACGAAGCCGCGCTGGGCCGGCTCTTCATCGCAGCGGCCAAAATCGCGGCGGAAGAAGGCATTGCGCAAGACGGCTACCGTCTGATCGTCAATTGCAACAGGCACGGCGGTCAAGAAGTCTTCCACCTGCACATGCACCTTGTCGGCGGACGCTCCTTGGGACCCATGTTGGCTCGCAAGTAAGTCGCGCTGACAATGCCTAGGCTTCGCGCAGGATAGCGCTAGACGCAGTCAGCCGCCGGACCCTTCAGTCTCCGCTTCGTCGGTGTCTTCCGCCTCTGCTGAGGATTCGGGTGCGTCTGCTTCATCCGCTTCAACCGCTTCGCCCTCTTCACTGGACTCAGCAGCTTCAGGCTCCGCCACTTCGGCAGGTTCCGATTCTTCGTCAGCGGGTTCTTCTACCGGCTCTGGGTCAGGCTCTGCCGCCTCTTCCGCGGCGTCAGCTTCCGCATCCGCCACCTCGGCTGGCTCGGCCGCTTCCGCCTCAACCGGCAAGCCCCAATCAGCCGGGGTCGCATCGTCTATAGCTTGCAGAATCGCCACGGTTGACGGGATGGTCGCGCCTTGATCCATGGTGACGCCGTTGACCCGAATAGTGGGCGTGGTGGATACATTTTCGCTCTGCGCGGCGCTTAAGGTGGCCGAGGTCGCCGCGGAGTTAAAGCAGTCCGTGAAGGCGTTAGAAATCAGGCCCAGCTGCTCCACCCCCGCCAGCAGCCGATTCTGCGAAAAGGCCGTGTTGCCATAACGCGTCTGCCAATCGAAGAGGATGTCGTGCATCTCCCAGAACATGGTCTGCTCGCCGGCGCAGAGAGCCGCGCGCGACGCGCCCGGCGCGTTGGGCACCGAGCCGGTCTGCAGCGGGACGTAGGTGAAGAGCACCTGTCCTTCGCGCACACGCTCCAGCACGGCGTCGAAGCTGTCGCTGTGGAAGGCCTCGCAGCCCGGGCAGGCAAAACTGGCGTATTCCTCGACCGTCACCGGCGCCTGACTATCACCCAGCCGCGGATAACCCTCTGGCGAAATGGAGCGCTCAATGGCGTCATAACGCGCGGACAGTTCGTCGGGGATGAAGGCATCGACTGGCTGATTGGATACGATGACCACTGCGATCGCCACGACAGCCGCCACCACGATGCCCATGAGCGCTAATACGCGTTTGTTTTTGCGCCGCTGCTTCTGCCGCCGCTGCCTGGCTTCGCGTGTGCGGCTGCTCTTTTTTGCCATAGTCGATTGACCCTCGAATGCCTGCAAATGATTGACAGACTTGCAACTGCGGCAAGTCTACTTGAGAGCGTCTCGTTTGTAAAATGACAAGTTGCGCGCCGACAGTCTGTGATCACAAAGGGCTTTGCCTCCGAGAACGCAGTGTTTCTTCGAGGGCACAGCCGCTGGCAAGTCACCACTTGGCTCACGCAAAATAACGAACGTAGAATGGCGAGAATTTGTAGGGGCGATTCTGTGTGTCACCCACAAATCCTGTATCGAAGCAACGGGCGATTCACAGAATCGCCCCTACAAATGTCGACTGGACTGGAGATAGAAACTAGAAGATTCGTCAAAAAGAGCTTTCTTTGAGGGTCGGCGTTTGGCGCTGTTAGGCTATGCCATTTGCGAGTGGCGGTAACAACGGCGCTGATTCTTTGGTAGAATTCACCTTGCTCCGTGGGGTAACGCATTCCAATAGCAAGAGGGCGCCGCGGTTAAAATTAGGACCGATGAGCGAACCGGAAGGACAGGCCTATGAGTGAAAACTTCGGCAGCAAAGGCACTATCAATACAGGCGATGGCAGCGCCGCCATCTACCGTCTAAATAAGCTCTCCCAGGAGGGCATCGGCCACATCGACCGTTTGCCGTTCAGCATCAAGATCCTGCTGGAAAACGCCCTGCGCAACCAGGACGGGCGCCATTTCCAAGCCGAAGACGTGGTCAATCTGGCATCCTGGGACGCGGCCGAACCCAATCCGGTCGAGATTCCCTTCAGCCCGGCGCGCGTGATCTTGCAGGACTTCACCGGTGTGCCGTCTCTCGTCGACCTGGCGGCGCTGCGCAGCGCCATGGCGCGCATGGGCGGCGATCCGCAGAAGATCAATCCCCAAGTGCCGGTCGACCTGGTCATCGACCACTCGGTGCAAGTCGATGTCTTCGGCAGCCCGGACGCCATCGCGCGCAACGCCGAGATGGAATTCCTGCGCAACCGCGAGCGCTATGAATTTCTGCATTGGGGACAGAAAGCCTTTGAGAATTTGAAGGTCGTGCCGCCAGCGACCGGCATCGTGCATCAAGTTAATCTGGAGTTCCTGGCTAATGTCGTGCAGCTCTACGACGATCCGCAGGGGGACGGCTTGGTCGCCCTGCCGGATTCGCTGGTGGGCACAGACAGCCATACCACCATGATCAACGGGCTGGGCGTGCTCGGCTGGGGCGTGGGCGGCATTGAAGCGGAAGCCGCTATGCTCGGCCAGCCGATTTACATGCTGATGCCGGAAGTGGGCGGCTTCAAGCTGCTGGGTCAACTGCCGGAAGGCGCCACCGCCACCGACCTGGTGCTGGTCGTCACGCAGATGCTGCGCGCCAAGGGGGTCGTGGGCAAGTTCGTCGAATTCTACGGACCCGGCTTGAGCAGCATGACCCTGCCCGACCGCGCCACCATCGCCAATATGGCGCCGGAATATGGCGCGACCATGGGTTTCTTCCCGGTCGATGACGAAGTGTTGAGCTACTTGCGCCGCACCGGCCGCGAGGAGGATCTCGTGAGCCTGGTGGAAGTCTACTGCAAAGAGCAAGGCCTCTTCCGCAGCGACGGCATGGACGACCCGCTTTTCAACGACACGCTCGAGCTGGACTTGAGCACGGTGGAGCCGAGCGTGGCCGGGCCGCTGCGGCCGCAAGATCGCATCCTGGTCAAGGAGCTGAAGCCTAAATTCAATCAAGTCTTGACGGCGCCGCTGGGTCCGCAGGGATTCGCGCTCTCCGATGAGCAGCTGACCGCCCGCGGCCAGGTGCGCGCTAACGGCGATAGCGCATCGCTGAAGCACGGCTCGGTCGTCATCGCCGCCATTACCTCTTGCACCAATACCAGCAATCCCTCGGTCATGGTCGCCGCCGGCCTGCTGGCCAAAAAAGCCAACGAGCGCGGCTTGACGCGCAAGTCTTACGTCAAGACCAGCTTGGCGCCCGGCTCCAAAGTCGTGACCGAGTACCTCGACAAAGCCGGCCTGACGCCGCATCTGGACGCCTTGGGCTTCCACACAGTCGGCTATGGCTGCACGACATGCATCGGCAACAGCGGCCCCCTGCCGGAGCCGGTGCGCGAAGCGATCCACGAAGCCGACATCGTGGCCGCCTCGGTGCTCAGCGGCAACCGCAATTTCGGCGGTCGCATCGGCCCCGATGTGCGCGCCAACTTCCTGGCCTCGCCGCCCCTGGTGGTCGCCTATGCGCTGGCCGGCACGGTTGATGTCGACCTGAACAGCGAGCCCATCGGCGTGGATCAAAGCGGCGCCGAAGTCTACCTGCGCGATATCTGGCCCAGCCAGCAAGAAGTCGTCGAGACCGTACAGACTTGCCTTGATGCCGGCATGTTCCGCGAGCAATACGGCAACGTCTATGATGGCAACCAGCAATGGAATGAAATCCCCAGCACGGACGAACCGGTCTACCAGTGGAGCGACGATAGCAGCTATATTCAGGAGCCGCCATTTTTCGTCGACCTGCCGCCGACCGCCCCGCCAATCACGTCCATTGAAGGCGCGCGCGTCGTGGTCAAGGGCGGCGATTCGGTCACCACCGATCATATCTCCCCCGCCGGCGCCATCGCCATCAACGGACCGGCCGGGCAGTATCTGCTGGAGCGCGATGTCAGCCCACAATATTTCAACAGTTTCGGGTCGCGGCGCGGCAACGATCGGGTCATGACGCGCGGCACCTTCGCCAACGTCCGCCTGCGCAATCTGCTGGTCCCCGGCAGCGAAGGCGGCGTCACCTATTACCTGCCAACCATGGAAGAAATGCCCATCTACGACGCGGCGCAAAGATACGAAGCGGATGGTACGCCCCTGCTGGTGCTGGGCGGCAAGGACTACGGCATGGGCTCATCGCGCGACTGGGCGGCCAAGGGCACGCTGCTGCTGGGCATTAAGGCGGTCATCGCTGAAAGCATAGAGCGCATCCACCGCAGCAATCTGGTCATGATGGGCGTGCTGCCACTGACCTTCGCCGCGGACGAATCATACAAATCGCTCGGGCTGACTGGCCGCGAGACTTACGACATTCCCGTCACGGACGACGTCAAGCCAATGGACCGGCTGACGATTACCGCTACCGACGAGAGCGGTCGCGAGACCAAGTTTGAAGTCACCGTGCGCCTCGATACGCCGGTCGAAGTCGACTACTATCGCAACGGTGGCATACTGCACACCGTCCTGCGCAATTTCCTGGCGGAATGACGCTGGCGGGGTCGGGCGCCTGTGTTGCAGACGCGACTCTTCGTTTGGAGTAGAATAGCAGCTTGACCCGCCCACGCTGAGCCCTGTCGGCTCAGATCTGGAGCAGCCTTGATGTATCCCTTGCGCGTCAGCCACCGGCTAGTTGTCACCTTATTCGTCTCGCAGAGCCTGTTCTCGGCGGCGCAAATCTCAATCTTAACCTTGCATTCCATTGCCGCGGGCATCCTGGGCGGGACGGACGCCGCGGCGGGAATGCCCACCACTGTAGTGACCTTCTCGCAGTCAATGATGGCCTACGCCATGGGCATCATCATGGGGCGCTACGGTCGGCGCGTAGGTATGTGTACCGCCTACGGCTTCGCCTTCCTGGGGGCTGTGCTGGGGCTGATTTCAGTCTTGCACGGCAACTTCCCCCTGCTGCTGATCAGTTCCGTTGGGATGGGCATCGCGCGCTCCGGCTCGCACATGAGCCGTTTCGTGGTTGGCGAAATGTTCCCGGCGGCCAAACGCGCGCAGATGATCGGGCGCATCGTTTTCGCCGGGACGATTGGCGCGATCTTTGGTCCCGCGCTGATCGAGCCCGGCAGCCGGCTGGCCCGCTTCCTATCGCTCGAGTTGCCCCCCCAACCCTTCCTGGCGCATACCGATCTGGCGCTGACCATCACGCCCGGCGCAGCCATCACCCAAGAGCTGACGACCGGTCCCTGGGTCTTGGCCAGTTTTCTGCTCGGCATATCCTTTCTGATCGCCTTCTTTCTGCTGCGCCCGGAACCCGCTCTGGTTGCGGCGCAGTATTCTGACTCGCCCCATCCAGCGGTCCGCGGCAGCAAGAGCAAACACACGCTGCGAGAACTGCTGCGCCTGCCGAACGTCCAATTGGCCATTCTCTCCATGCTGATCTGCCAGACCGTCATGAGCACGCTGATGACAATCACGCCCTGGCATATGCACCTGGCGGATCACTCCAACGCGCAGGTGTCGCTGGTGATTAGCGCGCACGTCCTGGGCATGTTCGGGCTCTCGCCGCTCACCGGTTATCTCATCGACCGCTACGGCCGCGTGATTATGATGGTAGTGGCTACGCTGCTGCTGATCGCCTCGACCATTATCGCGCCGCTTTCCACGCAGATGCCCTACCTGGTGGCGGGCTTATTCCTGCTTGGTCTGGGCTGGAATTTCGGTTATGTGGCCGGTTCGTCAATGCTGGCGGATGCCCTTAGCGGCGCCGAGCGGACGCGCGTGGCCGGCTTCAACGACATGCTGGTGGCTTTCTGCGCCGGGCTGGGTACGCTGAGCTCCGGCTTCTTGTTTGGGCTGGGCGGCTTCCTCTTCGTCAGCGCCGGCGGCGGAGCGCTGGCCCTGCTATTGCTGGCGCTGATTCGTACGCTGTCGGTGAAACAGATGGCGCTCAAACAGGCTTAGGATTCTTCCGGGCTCTGCTGGAAATAGCTCTGCTCCACAATCGACAGCCAAGCCAGGCCGATGATAAAGGTCGAACTGCCGAAGGCGATGCCGGTGATAAGCGAATTGGCTATCGGCACTTGCTCCAGAATCTCGCTCAGGACGGCCTGCGCCAGCCGGATGCCCACGTATCCGGCGATGCCGCCGCCCAGCACCACGACGGCAGTGGTCTGCAGCATGCGCTGCAAGTCTTGCTTCGATAGATCCTTGCCAAAATACGTCTTATAGATATCGAAGCACATCCAGGCGTCGGCGATTGAAATGCCGAGCTGCTTGGCCAATTCAAGCGTCGGGGTCGGCACCGCGCCGGATAAGGCCGCGCCACCCATGGTGCGCGTGATTTTGATCAGCGAATCGTAGCGCATCTTCTGCAGATCTGGTTCTTCCGTCATATTGCATTACCCTGTGTTTCAACTTATCCGCTGTGCTAGACTTCGCCCTAATCATATTGCACTTGGCTAGCGAGATGCAAATTAGGCTATACACTGACGGCGCCTGCGACATTCACGCTGAGAACAGACCCGGCGGCTGGGCGGCGATACTCCAGGCGACCAACCAGGACGGCGAGCTGGTCAAGGAGACGGTCGCCAGCGGCGGCGCGCAGCGAACGACCAATAATCAGATGGAGCTGACCGCCGTTGTCGAAGGTTTGAAGCTGCTGACGAGCCCCGCCACGCTTACCGTATACAGCGACTCGCGTTACGTCATCGACATCGCCCGCGGCACGAAGAAGCCGGCAAAGAATCGCAAATTGTGGCAATCCTATTTCGAGTTGGCCGGCCGGCACATGATTGACTGGAAGTACGTGGCCGGCCACTCCGGCGACGCGCTGAATGAGCGCTGTGATCGGCTGGCGGTGACGGAACGCCGAAAATTCGCCCTGCCTGACCCGAGCGCAGCAACCGCAACGGCTAGCGACAGCGCTATCCAAGTCTATCTGTCGACGCAACTCAACCGCAAGAGCAAGACCACCGCCTGGGCGGGAGTTATCGTGGAAGGCGGCGTCGAACGGGAAGTCAGCGGGCGACAGGAGCGCGTCAGCGAATTGGAATGCACGTTGATCGGCGCCATCCGCAGCCTGGAGAGCTTGCCGCCGGGCAAGAGCGTGACCCTGTTCACAGCGCAAGAATACTTGTCCAAGGGCATGAATCAATGGCTGGCCGGTTGGCAAGCCAGGCGATGGAAGACGCGCGGCGGCGAGCCGGTGAAATACCAGGGACACTGGCAGACGCTGCAAAGTCTGGCGGGCGGGCGGCGGCTGAACGTACGCTTCGTGAAACAGCGTGTCGGCAATCCTTATTTTGAACGCGGCAAGGAATTGGCGGCGGAGCGCCTGCAGCACGCTTGATGCCCGCGCCTGTGGTATATTTGGCGGATGGAGATTGTTCGGACGTAGAAACCAGGAAGCAGAATATGCCATCTTACGCACAGCGAGTAGCGCCCTTCGGCACGACCATATTCACCGAGATCAATCAACTGGCGGCACAGCACAAGGCAGTCAATCTGGGCCAGGGCCGGCCCGACTTTGACGGTCCGCGAGAAATCATCGACGCGGCGGTCGCGGCGCTGAACAGCGACACTGCCAATCAGTACGCGGCCAGCCCGGGACTGCCCTCTCTGCGCGAAGGCGTGGCTCGCCATGCCGGCGTATTTTACGGCCTGGATGTCGATCCGGAGGCCGGCGTCATCGTCACCGCCGGCGCCACGCAGGGCGTCTACAGCGCCATCATGGGCTTGGTCGACCCCGGCGACGAAGTCATCGTCATCGAGCCCTATTACGACAGCTATGTGCCCGGTGTGCAGATGGCCGGCGGGGTACCGGTCTACGTGCCCATGCATCCGCCCAACTGGACCTTTGAAGAAGACGAATTGCGCGCCGCTTTCAGCGACAATACCCGCGCCATCCTGCTCAA
>JAGWBC010000005.1:28123-32318 GCA_021296115.1 Anaerolineae bacterium
ATCGGCAGCGCCGGTAAAACTTTCGGCATGACGGGCTGGAAGATCGGCTGGGTCTATGGGCCGCCGGAATTGATCACGGGCGTCTGGCGCTCGCATCAGTTCATCACTTTCGCCACCAACCACCCGTCTCAGGCGGCCGTCTCCTACGCCTTCTCGCTCGGCAGCAGCTACTATGAAGAATATCAGGCGCTCTATTCGCATAAACGCGATTTAGTCATGCAGGTGATTGAGGCCGCCGGCATGTCCGCCATTCAGCCGGAAGGCACCTACTTCATCATGGGCGATTTCTCTGAGGTTTTCGACGGCGACGATGTCGAATTCTGCCGCCACCTGATTGAGGAGATCGGCGTGGCGACCATCCCGCCCTCGGCATTTTTCAGCGCCAAACATCGGCATCACGCCGAGAATCATGTGCGCTTCGCCTTCTGCAAGAGCGACGAGACCCTGGAGCAAGCGGCCGAGCGCATGCGCGCCTTAAAAGGCTGATACGCTGCCCTGCAATCAGCCGGCCCCGGATTCCGAGCCAACGACTAGAAGGCTTTTCCTCTGCGCTCTCTGTGTTCTCTGTGTTTAGATTTCAGTTTGATGTTTCTCCTCGCGTCGGATGGCGTATTTTGAAGGAATAGCCCCGACGAATCGGGCAAATACTCTTGACAAGATCGCTCATTCAATAATAGAATTGATAGTAACGATACATTGATAGCATTCATCTGACGAATGAGCGACATCAACCTCGGTTCCGACTTCCTCAACTTCATCATCCGGCAAGGTTTCCAGCCCGGCGACCGCCTGCCGACGATCCAGGAGTTGACCGACGACTCCCATCTGGATATGAGCGCCAACAAGGTGCGCGAGCAGCTGGAAGTGGCGCGCATGCTGGGCTGGGTGGAAGTGCGTTCCAAGCGCGGGACGCGCATCAAGGAGTACGCTTTTACGCCGGCAGTGCGCCTGAGCGCGCTCTATGCCCTGGCCTGTGGCGAGCGTTTTGAGTCCTTCGCCTCGCTGCGCAATCACGTCGAAGCGGCCTATTGGAACGAAGCCTGCGCCCTGCTCACGGAAGCGGAGCTCGACACCATGCAGGGCTGCATCGACAGCGCCAACCAGAAGCTGGATTCGCCGCCGATTCACATTCCCAATCCCGAGCACCGCCTGTTTCACTTGACCGTCTTCACCCGTCTGGAGAATCCTTTTGTCTTAGGCATCCTGGAAGCCTATTGGGATCTATACGAAGAAGTCGGCGTCAACCGCTACATGGATTACAGCTATCTGCGCCAGGTCTGGGATTATCACGCGCGGATTCTTGACCTCATCCGCAGCGGCGACTTCGATGACGCGCGCACAGCATTCATTGAGCACACCAGCCTGCTGCGTTACGAACCCAACAATGCCTCATGGGAGATGGAACGCGGCATATGAGAAGCGAGAGTATGAGCTTATCCGATCTCGGTGAAAGGAGCGGTACGCATATAACTGCGTAAACAATCATGGCGATTAACGCACAAACTCAAAGCAAGATTAAGACCCGCGAACCGGTCATCAACGATTTTGCCTTTTCGGTGGCGACCAAGAACGGGTCCGGCAGCCAGACGTCCAACAATGTGTTGGTGACGTCGCTGTTCCGTATGGGCATCCCGGTCAACGGCAAGAATCTCTTCCCGTCCAATATCAAGGGCTTGCCCACTTGGTATACCATCCGGGCCAGCAAAGACGGTTATACCGCGCGCAAGGCGATTACGGAAATCGTTGTCGCTTATAACGTCGACACCGCTACGGAAGATGTGTCCAGCTTGCCGCCAGGCGGCGTCTGCGTCACCACCGACAAGATTGCGCGGGTCATCAACCAGCGCGACGACATCTCTTATTACGAGATTCCGGTGGCAATGCTGATGCGCCAGACCAAGGTGCCCTCGGCCTTCCGCAAGCTGGTCGAGAACATGACCTACGTCGGCGCGGTGGCGCAACTCTTCGATATCCCGCTCGATCTGATCTACCAGGTGCTGCTGGACAATTTCAAGGGCCGCGAGAAGCCGGCGAAAATGAATCACGATATCGTCGAGCTGGCCTATCACTGGACCGCCGAGAATATCGCCAAAACCGACCCCTACCGCTTCGAGCATATGGATGGCACGCAGGGCAAAATCATGATGACCGGCAACGACGCCGGCGCGCTGGGCGCGATATTCGGCGGCGTCAACGTGGTCGCCTGGTATCCGATTACGCCTTCCACCAGCTTCGTCGACGGCGTCCTCAATTTCCGCCACTTGCGCCAGACAGAAGACAAAAAAAACACCGTCGCCATCGTGCAGGCGGAAGACGAGCTGGCGGCGGCCGGCATCATCGTTGGCGCCGGTTGGACGGGGGCGCGCTCGCTGACATCGACCAGCGGACCCGGCATCAGCCTGATGTCAGAATTCGCCGGGCTGGCTTATTTCGCCGAAGTTCCCGCCGTGTTCTGGAATATCACGCGTATGGGACCCAGCACCGGCTTGCCCACCCGCACCAGCCAGGGCGACCTGCTATTCACTCATTTCCTGGGGCACGGCGACGGTCGGCAAATCTGCCTGATGCCCGGCAATCTCAAAGAGGCCTTTGAATTCGGCTGGAAGTCATTCGACCTGGCCGAAGCCTTGCAGACGCCGGTCTTCGTCATCAGCGACCTGGACCTGGGCATGAACAACTGGCTCTCGGACCCCTTTGATTACCCTGACCAGCCTATCAACCGCGGCAAAGTTTTAGACGCGGACGAGCTGCAGTCCTTCATTGACGAGCACGGCAAATGGGGCCGCTATATGGACGTTGATGGCGACGGCATTGCCTATCGCACGGTGCCTGGGACGGAGCATCGCTTCGCCGGTTATTTCACGCGCGGCACGGGCCGTGACGAGATGGCGACCTACAGCGAGCGCAGCGACGACTGGATGGCGACGATGAACCGCCTGCGGCTGAAGATGAACACGGCGCGCGGCATGCTGCCCCAGCCCATAGTCGACGACGGCAGCAAGGCCGATATCGGCATCATCACCTTCGGCACGAACGACGATGCCATTCGCGAGGCGCGCGACTGGCTGGCGAATGATGGCATAAAGACCAATTACCTGCGGGTGCGGGCGCTGCCGCTGGCGGCTTCGGTCAGTGATTTCATTGACGCGCACCGCAGCGTTTTTGTCATCGAAAACAACTTTGACGGTCAGCTGACCCAGCTGATCCGCCTGGAGCATCCGGAGAACATTTCGCACGTGAGGCCGCTGGCGCTCGGCGACGGCTTGCCGATGACGCCCAGCTGGATCTACGAGAACTTGAAAGAACAGGAGGGTTAATCATGCCACCACGGACTAATCATATCGGCCTGGCGCGCAACGAATACAAGGGCCGTCCCAGTACGCTCTGCCCCGGCTGCGGGCATGACTCCATCTCTAATCAACTCATCACCATGGCCTATGAGCTAGGCTTGGAGCAGCACAAGATCATCAAGGTCAGCGGCATCGGCTGCTCCAGCAAAACGCCGGCCTACTTCCTGGGCGGCTCGCACGGCTTCAACGCCTTGCACGGGCGCATGCCCTCGGTCGTCACCGGCGCGCTGCTGGCCAATGCCGACCTGTCCTGCATCGCTGTCAGCGGCGATGGCGATACCGGCTCCATCGGCATGGGGCAATTCAAGCACGTCATCCGCCGCAATGTGCCCTTCGTCTATATCATCGAAAACAACGGCGTCTATGGGCTGACCAAAGGCCAATTTTCCGCCACCGCGGACGAGGGCCAATACCTGAAGTATTACGGCACCAATCACATGCCGGCCATTGACCTGGCGCTGGAAGCGGTGATCGCCGGCGCGACCTTCGTCGCCCGCAGCTTCAGCGGCGACGCCAAACAGGTGCAGACGCTGCTGCAAGCCGCGGTTCGGCATCCGGGCACATCGGTGCTGGATATCATCAGCCCCTGCGTCACCTTCAACAACGCCGAAACCTCGACCAAGAGCTATCCCTACGGCAAAGATCACGAAATTCCGCTGCACGAGATTCAGATTCTGGCGCCGGATTACGTGCACGCCCAAGAAGAAATCACCATCGGCGACTATGACGAAGGCGATATCATCGATGTCGATATGCACGATGGCAGCACCATCCGGCTCAAGAAGCTGGACAACGACCACGACCCGCGCAACCGGCGCATGGCCATGGACGTGCTGGAACGCTCC
>JAGWBC010000153.1 GCA_021296115.1 Anaerolineae bacterium
TCGGGTGCAGCAGGGCGGGCGCATTTAGAAATGTATTGCGATGCATCTGTCCCATACGCACGAATTCGGCCGCCTCCAAGCCCGGTATCATGCGCAGAATCTCCCGCTGCTGCTTCCAGCGAATATTGGTCTGGAAACCCACGACGTTATTCAGGTCCCCGGCGACATCATCCTGCCGAAGTTGGACAACGGCATGCGGACGCCGCCCCGTATGAGGATCCCTCAAACCCACCGGCCGCATGGGACCGAAAGCCAGCGTGTCGTGGCCGCGCCGCGCCAGCTGCTCAATGGGAACGCAGCCTTCAAAGAAGTTCGGGTCCTCGCGCTCAAAGTCGCGCAGTTCGATCGTCTCAGCGGATGCCAGCGCTGTGACAAAGCGGTCGTATTCCGGCTTATCCATGGGACAATTAATATAGTCGCCCGCCGCGTCCTCGCCGCGACCATAGCGATTGGCCTGAAAGGCGCGGCTCATGTCAATGCTGGCGGCCTGAACAATGGGTGAGATCGCATCGTAAAAATACAGATAATCTTCGCCGGTTAGTTGGCCGATCGCCCGCGATAGAGTAGGGGATGTCAGAGGTCCGCTGGCCACGATCGTCGGCTGGTCCAATTCCAGCGCGGTGACTTCCTCGCGCCTTATCTCGATGCCAGGATGCGCGCCAAGTCTCTCCGTCACGCTCTCAGCGAATCGTTCCCGATCGACCGCCAAGGCGCCGCCGGCTGGCACCGCCGCGTCTTGGGCGCAGCGCATCAGCAGCGAACCGAGCATGCGCGTTTCATTTTGCAGAATGCCGGTGGCTCGATCCGG
This sequence comes from Anaerolineae bacterium, assembly GCA_021296115.1. Classification (GTDB taxonomy): domain Bacteria; phylum Chloroflexota; class Anaerolineae; order Aggregatilineales; family Phototrophicaceae; genus UBA6055. Next base: position 809 of record JAGWBC010000153.1, read on the forward strand.
CAATTTCGAGCCGAGTGAATTGCTGCAAACCAATTCCGCCAGGCGATCGCTGACATGCGCGCCCGTCGTATTGGCCGGCCGCATTTCAAACAGGCGAACCTGATGGCCGCGCTCTGCCAGCTGCCAGGCCGCTTCGCTGCCAGCCAAGCCGCCTCCAACCACCGTCACCACTTGTCGCATGCCGTCCCCCGCGCCTATAGCTTTCGCAGAATCATAGATGCGTTCTGCCCGCCCAGCCCAAAACTGTTGGACATGATTGTTGTGATCCCGGGCGCGTCGCGGGCGGTATTGGGAACGTAGTCCAGGTCGCATAAGGGATCGGGCCTGTTGTAGTTGACTGTCGGATGCAGCACCCCCAGCTGCAAGGTCATCAGACATGCCGCCAACTCCAAGGAACCGCAGCCGGCCATGGCGTGACCGATCATACTCTTGGTTGAGGTCACCGGTATGCCATAGGCGGACTCGCCGAACACCGCTTTAATGGCTGCGGTCTCAATAGCGTCGTTGGCTTGCGTCGACGATCCATGCGCGTTGATGTATTCAATCTCGTCCGGGTTGACCTGGGCGTCGTCCAGGGTCCACTGCATGGCCCGCTTGGCGCCCCCGCCTTCAGGATCAGGCGCCGCTACATGGTAAGCGTCCGAGGACGCGGCGTAACCCAGGATCTCGGCATAAATCGGCGCGTCTCGTTCCAGGGCGTGTTCGAGGTCTTCGACGACGAAGACGCCGCCGCCTTCGCCCAGCACGAAGCCGGAACGGTCAGCGTCAAAGGGCCGGCTGGCCTCCTGCGGCGCATCATTGAAATCACGCGTGAGCGCGCGCGTGGCGCTGAAACCGGCCAAAATATAGTCGAACATAACGGCGTCGAGCGCGCCGGCGATTGCCAGGTCGCACTTGCCCAGCTGAATCAAGTCTGCCGCTTCGCCCAGGGCCTGAATCCCGGTCGCGCAGGCTACAGATGGCGTGATCAAGGGACCCACAGCGGCCAAGATCTTGCTCACGTAATGCGCGGGCATATTGGGCAGCGCATTCACAATGCTCATCGGATTGGCGCGCTTGTGCCCCGACTCGCGCCAGCTATGGATGCCAGCCTCGCCAATTTCGTAGCTGCCCAGCGTCGTCCCGATGATGGTGGCGACGCGGTCGCCAATCTCGCGCATTGCCTCGACTGTCAAGCCGGCATCTTCCACCGCCTGCATCGCGGCGACGATCGCGAATTGCGTCGCTCGTCCCATGCGGCGCGCCTGCTTGCGCGGTATGTAGTCGGAAGAATCGAAGCCGCGCACCTCTCCGCCGATCCTCACGTCCAGGTGTTCTGTCTCGATATTCTGCAGTTTGCGAATGCCGGATTCGCCCGCCTGTATCGCCGCCCAAAAGTCGGATTTGGCGCCCAAGGGGGAAACGACGCCGAAACCCGTAATCACGACGCGTTTGCGACCCTGACGCCTTAATTCCATTGTTTTGCGCTCCGGATCACTGCGACTCCTGCGCGATGCCGCTGCGGATTGCGCCGATGACATTCTCCTTTACGGCGGTGCGCGCCTGTTTGATGGCGTTCTTGATGCCGATAGCCGAGTTCTGTCCATGCCCAATTATGACAACACCGTTGACGCCTAGAAGAGGCGCGCCGCCGATCTCCGATGTATCCACTTGACGGCGGATGCGATTGAAAGCGGGCTTCGCCAAGGCGCCGCCGACCATGGAGATGGCGTCATTGCGGAACTCCTGGCGAATCAGCGTTGCCACATAATGCGCCGTCGCCTCAAACATCTTGAGCACGATATTGCCGACGAAGCCGTCCATTACGATAACATCAGCCACCGACGACATCAGCTGAACCGGTTCAACATTGCCGACGAAATTCATCTTGCTGCGGCGCAGCATATCCGCCGCCTCGCGGATCATGAGGTTGCCCTTGGTTTCCTCGGCGCCATTAGAGAGCAGCGCAATCCGCGGCGTGGGGCAATTGAGCACCAGCTGGGCGTAAATACTGCCCATCAGGGCGAATTGCTGGACCCACTCTGGCTTCACGTCAGTATTCGCGCCGACATCAAGAAAGATCATGCGATGATTATTCACTGGAAAGAGCGCTGACAGGCCTGGGCGCTTGACGCCCGGGATTCGCCGTAGTGTTTTCAAGGTGGCAATCGCGTGAACGGCGCCGGTATTGCCCATGGTCACAAAAGCATCGACTTCGCCCTTCTTGACCGCATCAAGCGCAACGTAAATGGAAGAGGTCGGCGCTAACTTCAAGACATCGGTGGGCTTGACATCCATCGCGATATCGACGGGCGCATGCAGGATTTCGACACGCCCGGCGCTGACTTCGTGATTCTTCAGCTCGGCTTCAATCCGCGGCTGGTCGCCAACCAGGACGATGGTATCGCCAAACTCGTTGGCTGCCAATACGCCGCCGGCCACATCGCTCAAGGGGCGACTGTCAGTTCCCATCGCATCAAGCGCAATGTGCATTGATTCTCGGCCTTCCGCAGGTGGTCGTATGCTACGAATCTCGCCGTATAATACGGCAGGAACGGCGCTCGCTCAAGACGGATTAACTTCGGCAGGCATTGACAATCTCAGCGCAGAACCTATACTTGTCAGCCGAGAGCCCTGATGGCGGAACTGGCAGACGCGCACGGTTGAGGGCCGTGTCCTTAACGGGGTGGAGGTTCGAGTCCTCTTCAGGGCATGATACAGAAGCTCGCCGCCTTTGGTGAGCTTTTTTGTTGCGTGCTATTTTGTGCAGTTGTACACTGCCTAATGGAAACGGATGAACCCGGTTGGCGGTGCCGCGCAGTCGTAAATTGTTGCGGAGCTTGGTGTGCGCCAATTGACCTGACTCGTGGTCTGCTGCCCCTGAAGGACCCGTATGAGCGACTCAACGAATACAATTCTGCAGCGCGCCTATGAACTGATCGAAAATGACGAGCTGGAACAAGCGCAAGAGTTGCTGGCGCCGCTGCTCGAAACGGACGACAAGAATCCGTCGCTGTGGTGGGTGTATTCACACGCCCTTCGCGATCAGTCAATCGGACAGTTGGCGCTGGATCGCGTACTCGAGCTGGATCCGTCATACCCTGGCGCGAACGAGCTCAAAGACGATGTGCTGGAAATCCAATCGCGTGATCCTGACTTTCTTCCGCTGCATGCAGACGAGAGCGTTTCCGCCCAAGAGGCGACCGGCAGCACGATCGACGACTGGGACGAATTGCAGCCAACAAACGTGGACAGCGACGAGTCCTCAAACGGCCGCCTGGGCGCGGTGGTGCTTGCGATCATTTTATTTGTTGTCGCCGCTGGAATCGCATTAGTGGCTTCCGGCACAGTTGACATCTCCGAGATATTGGAGGCGATTCTGCCGACACCGGAGGCTAAAGTCATCGTGGTCTCTGCGCCAACAGCCGGGCCGGCTGCCACAGAATCTGAGTTGGAGGCGTCGGCAACGGAATTCGACACGGATGCTACCGCGCTGCCAACGGGGCAAGCGACTGCCGTAGCAACTGGCGAACCGACGGAAGCAGCGACGCCTGCGCAAGCAACGGAAGCCGCCACGCCGGCAGCGACTGTTGCAGCAGCGGAAGAGGCTACCGTTGAGGTAGAGGTCAGCGGAACACCGGACCAGGCCACAAATCCGCTTTCGGCATTCGTCAGCGCCGTGGCGGACAGCATCAGCGACTTTGAAATCGACCGGCGCGCCAGCATCATGCGCAGTACGCCGCTGGGACGGACGATTGTCATCCAGGTCTGTGCTGTGCCGGGCATCGAATTCAACGCCAGACTCAGTCGAGTCATCAACGCGATGGTCGATCTAGCTGATGCGATTCCCAAAGAAACCGAGGCGGTTGCAGCCGGCTTGCTGAATTGCGACGATGACAATGCCAGCTTGCGTATAATTGGCGTCTCCGTTGAAACCATTCAACAGTATTTGGACGAGGACATCGACAGCAAAGAATTCCAGCGAGCCTGGCAGCCCCTGTCTTGAATCTTGGGCTTGGCGCTTGTATGCTCAATCCGGCCGGTCGCCGAGAAATGGGACCGGCTGGATCGCAGAGTAGCGGAAGCCCTATGAGCAGCAGAAAAGTCATCGCCAAGAACCGCAAGGCTCACCGAGATTATCACATCACCGACAGCTATGATGCCGGTTTGGTGCTGCTTGGCTCCGAGATCAAATCGATCCGCAATCACAACGTGAGCATAGGCGACGGCTACGTTCAGGAGCGAGACCAGGAATTGTGGCTGCTCAATACGCATATCGCCCCCTACAAGGAAGCCAGTAACTTTGGACACAGCGATCCGCGCCGCCCGCGCAAGCTGCTGCTGCACCGGCGTGAAATCAATCGCATCATCACGAAACTGCGCGAAAACGGCATGACCGCCATCCCGCTGCAGATCTATCTCGAACGCGGCCGCGCCAAAGTAGAGATCGGCGTCGCCCGCGGCAAGCGCCAATATGACAAGCGCGCTGATTTGGCCAAACGCGATGCCAACCGGCAGATCGAGCGCGCCTTGAAAGAGCGCTAGAGCGGGCTGTTTTGTCGTTGTAGCGCCCGCATCGCAGTGCTAATATGCTCGCGTCTCATCATTTCCGGTACAACCAGGGAGTCAAGATGGCTGAGCTTACCAATAGCAAACCACGTGTGCTTTCCGGCATTCAGCCGTCGGGCAACCTCACGATCGGCAATTATCTGGGCGCGCTCAAACAATGGGTGGAAGTCCAAAGCGACTACGATTGCTTCTACTGCGTGGTGGATTTGCACGCGATAACCGCCGAGCAAGACCCACAAGAATTGCGGCGAAAGACACGCGAGAGCGCCGCCATTTACATCGCGGCCGGCATTGACCCGGAAGTCTCAACGGTATTTGTACAGTCGCATGTGCCGGCCCATTCTGAGCTGGCCTGGATGCTGACTTGTATGGCGCCGCTCGGCTGGCTTAACCGGATGACGCAATTCAAGGACAAGTCGGCCAAGCAGGCGCAAGAGTCCATCGGAGCCGGCTTGCTAAATTATCCCAGCTTGATGGCTGCCGATATTTTGCTGTATCACGCCGAATTGGTGCCGGTCGGCGATGACCAGCGTCAACACCTGGAATTCACGCGCGATCTGGCTCAGCGCTTCAACCACCTCTATGGCGAGACCTTTACCTTGCCCTCGGTGATGACGCCCAAGGCCGGCGCCCGAGTCATGGGCTTGGACAATCCAAGGGCCAAAATGTCCAAGAGCGAAGATTCGGAGAATCACGCGGTCTATCTGCTGGACGACCTCTCGCGGGCGCGCAAGAAGATCATGCGAGCGGTCACCGACTCCTATCGCGAAATCCGCTTCAGCGACGAACGCGAGCGCGCGGGCGTGAATAATCTGCTGACGATATATCAGGCTGTCACTGGTGAGACGCGTCAGGAGATCGAAGCGCATTTCGCCGGCAAGGGCTACGGCGATCTTAAGCGCGATGTGGCGGATTGCGTGGTCGCCACGCTCGAACCGCTGCAAGCGCGATACAACGAATTGATGGACGAGGCCGGTTATCTGGACTCAGTGCTGAAAGTTGGCCGCGAGAAAGCCGCCGAAATCGCCGAGGAAACGCTCAAACTAGCGCAAGACCGCATCGGATTCCTGGCGCCGTCTTGACCGTTCCGGCATGATTGATTAGAATAAACGTCAAGCCCCATTCGTCTAGCGGCCTAGGACGTGGCCCTCTCAAGGCCAAAACAGGAGTTCGAGTCTCCTATGGGGCACATAAGCCTCAGCTGTCAATTGGCTGAGGCTTTTTTATTCGGTGAATTTGCGCAGGCTCAGCGCGCGACATCATGGCAAATCAAACCGTTATCTCAACCAGTCAAAAGACTCAGGTGCTAGACGTGACTGAGGAGTGCCAATCGCTAATCGGATCGGCCGAGAATGGCATAGCGGTATTCAATGTGCTTCACACAACCGCCGCCTTGACCCTCGGCGAAAACGACGGCGATCTCTTCGACGATATGGCTCGCGCCGCGGAGAACCTCTTGTCATGCATGCGTCCTTTCCGGCACGGGCGGTACAGCAACCCGAATGCCGAAGCGCATATCCTTAGCGTCTTTGCCGGGTC
>JAGWBC010000154.1:0-9759 GCA_021296115.1 Anaerolineae bacterium
TGACATCGCCGGCGACCGCAGCATGTCGGTGTTTGACTGGATTGAAATGGGCAAGTCCTTGCACGCCGAAGGGCTGGAGATGTACGAGGGCTTCTTCACCAGTCTGGATGACAGCTACATTCTTGAAGTGCGCGACGCCATCAACGAAGCCGGCTTTGCCATGCCCATGCTCTGCTGCTCGCCCAATTTCACCCACCCTGATCCAGACGAGCGCAAGCGCGCTGTCGAGCGCGAAGCTAAGATGATCCGCGTGACCAGGCTGCTCGGCGGCGAAGGCGCTGTCTGCCGCGTGCTCAGCGGGCAGCGCTACCCGGATGTCAGCCGCGAGCAGGGCCTGGAATGGGTGGTTGAGTGTATCGAAAAAGTGCTGCCGGTCGCGCGCGAACAGGGCATCATCCTCGGGCTGGAGAATCACTATAAAGATGGCTTTTGGCGCTATCCCGAATTCGCCCAGAAGATGGATGTCTTCCTGGAACTGCTGGATGCCATACCCGAGCGCGAATATTTCGGCGTGCAATACGACCCGTCCAACGCGATTGTCGCCGGCGACGATCCTATCGCGTTGCTGCAAGCCGTCAAGCAGCGCGTGGTCAGCATGCACGCCAGCGACCGCTTCCTGTCCGAAGGCTATACGCTCGACGATCTGCGCGACAGTGACGGGACCATCGGCTATTCCCCGGCGCTGCAGCACGGCGTGACCGGCCAAGGCTTAAATGACTTCGATACGATCTTTCAAATCCTGGCCGATGTCGGCTACGACGGCTGGGTCAGCATAGAAGACGGCATGAACGGCATGGACGAAATGCGCCAGTCACTGGAATTCCTGGGGCGCATGCGCGACAAGTATTTCTGAGTCCTGGCAAGCAACATTGTCCCCGCCGCTCGCGACATGCAAGCCATTCGGCGACTGTGCTATACTCAGCACAGGCAAGCGCTGAACGAAGAGCATACGATGGCGATCCAACAGAAGCTGTACACCGTCGACGATGTGTGGGAACTTTCGCATCGGCCGGAGAACGACAACAAATACTTCTATCTCATTGACGGGGAGTTGTATTACGATATGCCACCAGGTGGACAACACGGAGACTTGGCCGGTGAGCTAATATTTCGGCTAAAGCTATTTGCAGTGGGGCGAGACCTGGGCAAATTCACCGTCGAGACTGCCTACTACCCGCAGGACGACCGCCTTACGGTCCTCGCGCCTGATGTCGCCTTTATCAGCAAGGCCAGAGCGCCGCAGCCCTTTCCTAAGAAATTCGTCCCGTCTATGCCCGATTTGGCAGTGGAGATTGTCTCGCCCACCGATTCGATAGCAGAAGTCCGGCGCAAAGCTCAAGTCTATCTCGACAATGGTACCGTGCTGGTCTGGATCGTCAGGCCCGCTGACAAGGGCGTCGATGTCTGCCGCGCAGGCGCAGGCGGGGGGCTGAACATTGAGTTCGTCGGCCGCGACGGCAGCCTGTCCGGCGAGGATGTATTGCCCGGCTTTGAGCTAGAGTTGACGCGGCTCTTCCCCGACGACTAGGCGCGCCTCCGCACAAGCCTCACGCTTGAGACTATGACTGCCTAAATCAAAACAACAGAAGGAACTTCCTTATGGACGCCCTTATCAAATACGGCCGCGAAGACAAGAATGTCGAGCTGCGTGACATCCCGCAGCCGCCCGACCCCGCGCCCGGTCAGGTCGTCGTGGAAGTCGGCGCCGCCGGCGTCTGCGGCAGCGACTTGCATATGTGGCGCGATCATCAGAGCTGGACGGCATGAATTCTGCGGCACGGTCGCGGCGATCGGCGCTGATGTGAAGGGCTTCGAGCTGGGCGATCGCGTGGCGGTGGAGACCGCGGCCGAAGTCTGCGGCAGATGCGCCTACTGTCATTCGGGCGACTACAACCAGTGCCCGCACCGCCTGGGTTACGGCGCGCTCTACGACGGCGCATTCACGCAATATGTGGCAGCCCGACAGCAGATCTTGCACCATATCCCAGCCAACGTCACTTTCGAGCAAGCCTCGCTGACCGAGCCCATCTGCGTGGCCTACAACGCCTTGGTCGAGAAGACGCCCGCTCTGCGGCCGGGCGATACGGTGGTGATTCAAGGCCCCGGCCCCATCGGCATGATGGCGCTATTCGTGGCCAAGCTGCGCGGCGCATCCGAGATCGTCATGCTGGGCACGCGCCATGATCGCAAGCGGCTGGCGGTCGCTGCTGAAATCGGCGCGACGCAGACGCTGAGCATCGACGACGCCGACCCGCTCGATTTGGTGCGCTCTCTGGGCGATGGCTACGGCGCCGACCTGGTCGTGGATTGCAGCGGCGTCAGCATCGCCCTGCAATCAGCCATGGAGATGGTGCGGCCCAACGGTACGATTACGAAGATCGGCTGGGGCCCGCAGCCGCTGGGCTTCAACCTCGATCCGCTGGTGCAAAAGGCGGTGACGCTGCAAGGCTGCTTCAGCCATTTATACGACACCTGGGAGCGGGCGCTGAACTTGCTGTCAACGGGTCAGATCGACCTGAGTCCCATCATCGGCGGCGTGTATCCGCTGGCGGACTGGGAAGCGGCCTTCGAGCAGATGGAGTCGGGCGAGAACGTCAAGTCGGTGCTGCTGACGTCCTAAACGTACAATAACGTTCAATCTGCATAATTCGTTGTTCCCCTCCCTGATGATTCGGGGAGGGGCCAGGGGAGGGGTAGAAATCAACGCCAAAATCCAAATCTCAATTGATGTCATCGACTTGCAGGAAGCGTTGGACCTGGCCCGGGCCTCGGTCAAAGCCGGCGTCGACTGGCTGGAAGTCGGCACGCCCTTGCTGCTGGCCGAAGGACTGCACGCCGTGCGCGCCTTCCGCGCCGAGTTCCCGGATACGCCCATCGTGGTCGACCTCAAAACCATGGACGGCGCCGGGCTGGAAGCCGAGATGATGTTCAAAGCCGGCGGCGATATGGTGGTCGTCATGGGCCAGGCGCACGACGCCAGCATCATCGAGCAGGTCAAAATGGCGCAGCGCTACGACAAGCAGGTTATGTGCGATGTCATGCTCTGCCCCGACAAGCCCGGCCGCGCGCGGCAAGCCCAAGAGATGGGCGTCGACTACATCATCGTGCACACTGGTTTCGACGAGCGTAATATGATCCCTGGCCTCAGCCCGCTAGACGACTTGCAGGACGTGCTCGACGCGGTCGATATCCCGGTGCAGGCGGTCGGCGGACTCAGCGTGCCGCAGGCGATTGAGACCCTGGCCTTGGGCGCCGAGATCGTCGTCTTCGGCGCGCCGCTGGTGATCAGCGGGCAAGAGTTCAAAGCGGCCGACCCCAACTTCGACCGGCAGCTGCGCGAAATCGTGGCTGAGGTGCGCGGCGCGACAATCGCCTAGCGTAGCTTTCCGCCCCCAGCCGTGTTGTAAAATATAGAACTTTGTGAAAAATTGCGCATAGGCAGTTGGCGAGCCGTATATTGAGTTGTTCCGCTATCAAGCGTATACTAACACGCTTGTAATTCGCAACGACTATTCTTGAGCGCAAGAGACGATATTCTCGTTGACATGAAATCTTCGCCAGGCAGACTAGAAAACTCTGCGCCCTCTGTGGCGAAAAAATCTTTGCCCTGTTCGCTAAGGGATTTAATTCCACGATACTCACCACGCCCGGAAACGCCTGTATGTTCGTGAACGACCCCAATTTCGGCGAGATTGTCGACTTCGACCAGTTGCGGCTGTCGATCCGCCATCTCTACGACGCCCTGCTGCCCGACTTCAACATGCACAAATCGCTGCAAGTCGGCACAGACCTCTATGGCGACGATCCCAGCGCCATGATCGCGGCGGGCGCCAGCATGCTGGCCTGGATGACGATTATCGCCGCCGGTGAAGACGACATCGCCGAAGAGCTGAAAGACAGCCTCTTCACCCTGGGCTGGACAGAAGAAGAGATCGGCTCCGACTTGCTCAGCGCATCGACAGTCGCCACGCCCGCCAACGACGATCCGGCTTGCGTCGACTATCACCTCAAGGGCCGCAAGTGGCTGATCAACAATTCCTATCACGCCGATTACCACACGATCGTCGCCAAGGTTGACGCCGAATCCAGCGGACCGCGCTCGCTTTCGATCTTCCTGGCGCCGCAGAGCAGCTGCAAGAATTGGCAGCGCCTGGAGACCCATGTGCTGCGCCGCATGGTGCTGACCTCCTTCGATATTGATGGGCCGGGCCGCTTGTTAGGCAAGGTCGGCCACGGCTTGCAGATCTTGCAGCAAATGGCCATGCCCAGCAAATATCAATGCGCCTATGTCGGCATCAAGCTGCTCAACGAAGCCATCCCGGCCAGCATCGAGCACTTGTCCAAGAAGCGCATCTTCAACGAAAACCCGATTAACTTCAGCAATGTCTTGCGGCAGATGTACAACCTCGTCCTGCAATCGGCTGTGCTGAACTTCATCTATTATCGCGCGCTGGCCTTCAGCGGGGGGAACTTCCTGCAATTTCACGGCGTCATGCTCAAGTCCTGGCTGCTGCTGCGCGCCAACGAGCTGATGGGCCAGAACTTGCTGGTGGTCGGCTCCAAGGGCTTCCTGGCCGAGTCGGTCATCGGGCGCAATGTCATCGATTCTTTCGTGCTGCCGGTATTCGACGGCCACTACACCATCAACACGCTGATGACAGCCAAGCACGTCAAGCGCTACCTGGGGGCGCAGCGCCGCGCTGATGTCGCCGAGCGCAAGGCGACCGTGAACCACGGCATCTCGGCAGCGCGCTCAGGCGATCCCATCCGCGCCAACTCGCGCCAGCTGCGCAATCCCGACTTTTTCGATTACGCGGCCTACATCGAAGACCTCGAGCTGCCCATCGACCTGGATGCGCGCGGCCTGGTCGCCGCCATGCAAGCGCTGGCCGATGAGCTCAAGCAACGCGGTTTGACGCAGGACCCGGAACACCGCTACAAGCTCGGCTCGCTGCTGCACTGGATGGAGGCGCTGCTGGCGGCTTGCGAAATGTGGAAAGCCACCGAGGAAGCGGAATTCCTCAACGCGATCCTGATGCAATACAACGCCTTCGTCAATCAATTCAACCAGGTCATCAGCGAGAGCGCGCTGAGTACGCCTTTCCTGGGGCTGATGCGGCAGCGGCCGCTGCGCCGCGTCGAGCAGCCGCGGGCATTCTTGCTGCGTCTGCTGCAGCTGGCTCAGCAATTCGCTGGGCAGCGTGAAGGTGTGGTGGCGCAGTAGGGGATTTCACCACAGAGGCACAGAGGGCACAGAGGAAGCGAGCGGCATTGTGTCAGCGAATCGCAATCTGCACCAAGCGAAGACCAACAAAAAAGACGAGTTCTACACCCAGCTAGTCGATATAGAGAACGAACTCCGTCATTACACCGAGCACTTTCGCGGCAAGGTCGTCTATTGCAATTGTGATGACCCGCGCGTAAGCAACTTCTTTCATTACTTCGCCTACAACTTCCGCGTGCTGGGCTTGAAGAAGTTGATTACGACTTGCTACAAGAACCAGCAAATGGACATGTTCAGCCAGCATGAGTCCGAGCGGGCGATCTGGCTGGAATACGATGGCACCGAGAACGAGACCGGCGTACCTTCAGTCGAAGACATCGGCATACATTATCTGGAGGGCGATGGCGATTTTCGCAGCGCCGAATGTATCGAGCTGCTCAAACAAGCCGACATCGTGGTAACAAACCCGCCTTTTTCGCTGTTCCGCGAATATGTGGCGCAGTTGATAGAGTACGACAAGAAGTTTCTGATTATCGGTCATCAGAACGCGATAACTTACAAGGAGATTTTCCCGCTGATTAAAGACAACAAATTGTGGCTTGGCATTACGCCGCGCGGGAAGGACATGCTGTTTGATGTGCCAACGGACTACGCTAAAGAACTGGTCGCGACCAAGAAAGAGGGCAGCGCTTATCGGATCGTAGACGGTGTTGTCTACGGCCGGCTGGGCAGCGCAAGCTGGTACACGAACTTGGACTACCGGCAAAGGCACGAAGAACTGATTTTGTACAAGAAATACACGCCAGAGGAATATCCGCATTACGACAACTACGATGCGATTGAGGTTTCAAAGGTCGCCGAGATTCCGAAAGACTATGACGGCGCGATGGGTGTGCCAATTACAGTCTTGAACAAGCATAGTCCGGAGCAGTTTGAGATAATCTGGACAACCGACCGGGGTGGGGACGGAATAATTGAATACATGAAAAAACCCCATGATAGATATGATGCCCCAGTTGTTGGCGGAAAAGGGATCTACAAAAGGATTTTCATTCGGCGCAGGAGAGATACAAGATGAGTATATTCATCTCGTATAGCCATGCAGACAAGACCATTGTAGAACCAATTATAGAGCTGTTGGAACTGGCTTTCCCCAACAAGTATGTGTTTTGGGACAGACGCCTATTGGGAGGGGATGATACTGACGCCAAACTACGCGAACAAGTTCGTCGGTGTCAGGTGTTTGTGTTTTTTGCGTCCCATAGCTCAATGAGCGAAAATGCTATTGTCGACGAGAAGTAACGTGGGCTAGACAATACGACAAACACATCGTCCCGTACATCATTTCTGTAAATCCAGAAGAAGTTGTCAGGTATCTAGGTAGCAACAATATATTTTGCGTTGATGCCAGAGGCATAGAAAGTTTCGCCAAGTTATGTGGTTCTATATTCCAAGGATTCACCACGGCGGCCTACAGTGAGCCGCATCAACAACAGATGCTTTTGCTGTATCACATATTGGATAAGCTGGATGATGACTATTGTTATAACAATGAGATAGATGTCTATGAACGCGGATACGAATTAGACTATGAGGGGGCCCCATTCCTTGATAGCTATCCCCCGATGAATGAGAAAAGATGCCAGGAAGTGCTCGATATTCTTAGTATGATGGAAAGACTTCAATCAGATTGGAAAAAACTATCAGATGAAGAAAAAGCTGAAATTGAGGAAAAAACACGCAGAATAGCCGAATATACTATTATGAATGTCGGATTTAGTGACTACGAAGAATCAAAGGAATGTGGATACCTTAGGTTCTTAAGAAGACGTGGCGAGTTTCCAAACTTAATCCTGATACTTAATGAATATGGACCTCTTCATGAAGGAGGCGGCACCTATCCGAAGCTGCCACAATATAGAGGGATGCTTGACATGTATAATTATAGACCGGATGACTACGATAATCTTGGGTTCAGACGAATCTTAACGCCGCATGAGTTTATATCGATTATCAATGCAGGTTTGCCCCCAGAATGAAAATCCAACAACTAGACCTCACCGTGCGCGACCTCGTCGCCGGCTATCATGACGATGGCGACGGCCAGGTTCCTCGCTCCATGAGCAACTTGACAAATAGACTGGGCAAATCAATAATCAAAGTGGCTGACAGACGAGGAGCATTCAATGGCGAGTGGTGAACAGACGCTGATTGAACGTATGGCCAGAGTCGAATCTGCCATCGAAACAGAGCGTCCGCATCTGGCGACAAAAGCTGACTTGCAGAAGCTGAAAGGCGATCTGACATTTAGAATGATTGTCATTAGCGCCGCTTTGCTTGGCCTCATCAAGATAATCCCGCCGTTTCAAGTCTAATTGCTTTGATGGACACCATCCAAGACCCGCAATTCGGCGACATCCTCGACTACCAACGCCTGCGCGATGGCATGAGCAGTGTGCTGGACCACGTCTACCCCACCTTCAATCTGATGGGCTCCATGCTGGAAGCCACGCGCCTTTTCCGCAACGATCCCAATTATATGACCGCCTGCGCCGCCAGCGGACTGGCTTATATGATGCTGGTCGCCGCCGAAGAAGAAGAACTGGCCGCCCAGCTCAAAGGCAAAATCTTCACCCTGGGCTGGACGGAAGAACATACCGGCACCGACCTGCTGAGCATCAAGACGCGCGCCACGCCCGATCCCGCTGACCCGCAGGGCAAGCGCTATCACATCAAAGGCCAGAAGTGGCTCATCAACAACTCCTATCACGCCGATTATCACTCGGTCATCGCCAAGGTCGACCCCGAGGCCAGCGGCCCCCGCTCGCTGTCGATCTTCGCCGTGCCGCACAGCAGCACCAAAAATTGGGAGCGGCTGGATACGCACGTGCTGCGCAGCATGGTGCTGACCAAATTCGACATCGATGGACCGGGCCTGCTGATCGGCCAAGCCGGGCGCGGCCTGGAAATCTTGCAGCGGATGGCGCTGCCCTCCAAGTATCACTGCTCGTATATGGGCGTGAAGATGGTGGACGACTCGCTGCCCGCCGCCATCGAGCACCTATCTAGCAAGAACATCTTCGGCAGCAATCCCATTCAGTTCAGCAACGTCTTCCGCCAACTCTACAACCTGGCGCAGCAAGCGGCGCTGATCAACTTCACTTTCTTCCGCGCGCTGGCCTTCAGCGACAGCCCCTTCCTGCAATTCCACGGCATCATGCTCAAGTCCTGGCTGCTGCTGAAATGCAATGAAATCTTGTCGCAGAATCTGCTGGTCACCGGCTCCAAAGGTTTTCTCAAGGAATCCAACATCGGCGGCAACGCCATCGATTCCTTCGTCTTTCCCGTCTTTGACGGCCACTACACCCTCAATACCTTGCTGACCTACAAGCACATGCAGCGCTACCTAGCGCATCGGCATCCTCAGCCGCAACGCCTATGTGCCGCTGGAAGGCAAGCAGATCTTCAACAACAGCCGCGAGACGCGCCGTCCGCCCTTTTTCGATTATGCCGATTATATTTCCCGCTGCGCCCTGCCCATCGACCTGGACGCCGGCCTCTTGGTCAAGTCGAGCGCGAGCATCATGGAAGCCATTCAAAAGCGCGACGCCGCCAACGAGCCGGAGTACCGCTACAAAGTCGGCATGCTCGCGCACAACCTCGAGGCGCTGCTTTCAGCTGTCGAGCTGTGGAAAGTGACCGCCAACGACCACTATATCAACGCCATCATTATGCAGTACAACGAGGTTGGCAAGCTGATCAACCGCATCATCAGCGAAGGCGATCTGCCAGTCGACTTCATCCCGCCGCTGCGACAGCTTCCCCTGCCGCAGCCGGCTGATCCGCGCGAATTCCTGCTGGGCCTGCTGGATGTCAAAGGGCAGATTCGCGGCGAGTGACTCCTTGAGCGTCCCGTCGTGGGCTTGCTCGGCTTTCCCCATGCTGAGTGTAAACGCCCAAATGACGCACTGGCGCAAGCTTCGCGGATACGCCAAAATCACGCTTCCTGTCTATGCAACGAAAGCCCACGCCATGAGCGAACTTCTCAGCCTGCTCACTGACCTGGTCGCCATTGATTCGGTGAACCCTGATCTCGTGCCCGGCGGCGCCGGCGAAGGGCGCATGGCCGATTTCATCGCCGGCTGGGGGCGCGCCAACGGCCTGGAGACCCACGTCCAGGAAGCCGGGCCCGGCCGCCCCAACGTCATCTTGATCGCGCGCGGCAGCGGCGGCGGCAAATCCCTAATGCTGAATGCGCACACCGATACGGTCGGCGTCGAAGGCATGGACTCGCCCTTCACGCCGGCCATCCGCGACGGCCGCGTTTATGGCCGCGGCGCTTATGACATGAAGAGCGGGCTGGCCGCTGGCATGCTTGCGCTCAAGGCGGCGCGCGACATGGAGTTGGCCGGTGACGTCATGCTCAGCGCGGTGGTCGATGAGGAGTACGGCAGTATCGGCACGGAGGCGCTGCTGGCCGAGTGGCGGCGCTGGCCCGCTGATGCCGTGCTCATCGCCGAGCCAACCGAATTGGC
>JAGWBC010000154.1:10164-10498 GCA_021296115.1 Anaerolineae bacterium
CGCAGCCGAATCACGAATCGGCGCGGCTGTCGCGCTGATCGGCAGCAGTTGGTGGATGGACTCGGCGCTGTTCGGCGAGAAGGGCCTGCCGACGGTCGTGCTGGGCCCGGCGGGTACCGGCGCCCATGCCCGCGAGGAGTGGGTCGACTTGGCCTCGGTGGAACAATGCCGCGCGATCTATACCGATCTCATCGCCGAGTTCTGCAGGTAGACCCTCAGAGGGCGTGGTGAATACTGTTGATATCACCATTTTTCTACCCCATCCCCGGCCCTTCCCCGAATCATCAGGGAAGGGTGACGCGCCGTTGTGATTGGAAGATTCAGCGAAATTCGC
>JAGWBC010000155.1:0-2326 GCA_021296115.1 Anaerolineae bacterium
TCGACAGCGCTACCCAGCCGCCACGCCGCCCCAGAAAGACCATCTCCCACTCATACAGCGGCGAGGCTACATAGCTGCCCATTACATTGGTCAGATGATAAATGGCGCTGTATTTGATGCGGTCGGCCCGCTGCAAACAGGCGTTCATCAGCCCGCCGGTATAGAGCGCGTCCGCCAGCGTGTAATCTTCGATATAGTCCGGCGCTTTGGCGCCCACATAAGTGTTCCACTCGTCGAAGGCCACGGGCAGCGAGCCGCCGCCGTAGCGATCCATAACCGCCAGGGTGGCGTCCAGCATCTGCTCGACTTCGTGCCAGGCGGCAATCTTGGGCATGACCATCAGTTCGCGATCCGGCGTGACCTCCAGCTTCTCCGTGCGCAGCGAATAATAGTGGATGCTGTACTGGTCCATCTCGTCCGCCGCCATACCCAGCACCTGCTCGTTCCAGTGGGCGTAGAGGTTGGAGGGCACGCCCACTCCCAGCAGCGTAAGTCTGTCGTCAACGGCGCGCATGGCGCGGGCGAATTCCAGGTAGCGCCGCGCGTAAGTCTCGGGATCGCAATGCCCCACCTGCCAGTTGCCGTATTGCTCGTTGCCGACGAACCAGACGCGCACATCATGCGGCTGGGCATAGCCATGCTCGGCCCGCAGCGCGCCGTATTCCGTGGCGGCGTCGCCATTGCAGTATTCGACCCAGGCGGCCGCTTCCTCGGCTGTTCCCGTGCCCATATTGGCGGTCAGCACCGGCTCGGCGCCGATCAGCCGGCACAAGTCGATGAACTCGTCGGTGCCGACATCGTTCGATTCCCACTGCCACCAGGCCGGGTCCAGATAGGAGGGGCGCAGATCGCGGTCGCCGACGCCCAGCCGCCAGTCATAAGCCGAGACGAAGTTGCCGCCGGGCCAGCGCAGTTGCGTCGGCGACCAGTCGCGCAAGGCGTCGATCACATCGGCGCGGAATCCCCCTACATTGTCAGTCGGCATCAACGAGGCGCAGCCGATCCAGAGCGAGCCTTCGCTGATAGTCAAACTCAGCTGGCCCTTGGGGTTTTCGCCGGCGGCGCGGAAGGTATGCCGCCAGGTCGTCCAGCCACCGTCCACAGCGTCAATGCGCCAGTCCTCTTCGCCCAGCCGGGCGGACAGCGCTTGGCCTTCGCCCTTTAGCGCCAGCCGCAGCTCATAATCGCGCTCGGCCTGCAAATACAGGCTGCCCTGCTTGATGCCGCGCTGCTGACCATCGGCGATGCGTATGCTGATGCGCTGCGATTGCTGACCGGTGTAGAAGACCGTGTTGTCGTGCACATAACGCAGGGCTTCGTAATCGGGATTCTGCGCCTCCCAGGGCAGGACTATGCCGATGCTGGGATGCACATTGTGCAGGCCTTCGCTGGGCGCGGTGTACATCCGGTCGTTGCCGGCGAATTTGCGGTCGCGCAGCATCTCGGCCCAAAGGCTGCCGTAAATGCCCTGCCCGATATGCTCCAGATTGGCGCCGTAGAGATGGTCGTGCGCCGCGCCGATGATCTCGTCCGGCTGAATGGTAAGGGTGGCTGTTTCGGTCATGCCCTAACTCCTGTAACTTGGTGTCTCGCCGCGCGCCAGCATACGTTTGCTGTGCAGCGCCGCGCCGATCAAACACGTATCTTCACTGAAATGCGCGGGGCGCAGCAGGTCCCGAGGCAGAAAGCCCTCGTGCAAGACTTGCTCGCGCATGACGCCGCGCGCCGGTTCGAGCAGCAAGTCGCCCAATTTTGCCGCGCTGCCGCCCAGCACTATCGCCGCCGGATTAAAGAGGTGCAGCAAGTTGACCAAGCCCAAGCCCAGCCATTCTCCCGCTTGACGCACCACGGCCAGCGCCAAGGCGTCGCCCGCCCCCGCCGCCTCGCCTACCGCCTGCCCGTCGACAAGTTTGCGCGCCCGCAAGCTCGACGGCTCATCACACTCTTGCAGCTTCTGCCGCGCCAGATGGCCCAGCGCCGTGCCGGAGGCCAATGCTTCCAACCGGCGTACGCTCCCGTCGGGAAGCGTCAAACGCATGTGTCCGGGCTCAATCGCCAAGGCCGCCGCGCCAGTGAATAACTCGCCGCCGATGATCGCGCCACCGCCGATGCCGGTGCTGATTGTCAGGTATATCAGCGGATCTGCGCCCTGACCGGCGCCCAGGTGATATTCCGCCAGCGCGCCTAAATTGCCGTCGTTTTCGACAATGACCGGCACACCGTCGAAAGCAGCGCTGAGCGTCGGCGCGATGGGCACGAGCGACCAGCCGGGCAGCGTCTCCGCCTTGATGATAACACCGGCCGCCGTATCCAGCGGGCCCGGGGC
>JAGWBC010000155.1:2335-9191 GCA_021296115.1 Anaerolineae bacterium
GCAGCGACTGACCCAAGTCGACCAGTCGCGCGAGCACGGTTTCGGGGCCGTCCGCGACGCGGCTCGGCATCTCGGCCCGCCGCAGCAGCTGCAAGTCGTCATCGAATAGCGCGGCGCGGCTGCGCGTCCCGCCGAAGTCAATTGCCAGATGCGTCTTCATAAGCCGTTGATCCGCGCATACAGGGCGTAGTCGGGCGGCGGCTTGTCGGCTTGCGGCATCTGGCCCTCGCGCAGGCTCAGCGCGCCATCGCGCATCACCAGCGTACCCAGCCTCAGGCCGTCTTTCAGCGCCCGCCACGCCAGACCGCTCATATCGCGAGCCACCCTGCGATCGTAATGCGAGGTATCGGCCCCGCGCTGCGCATGCCCCAGCGCCGTATATCGTACGCGGATGCCGCAGCGCCGCGGGATCTCGTCTACGATACTGTTGATGCCCGGCACGAATTCGCAGAGCGTCACCAGCGCGTAACCCGCCCGCTCCACCACCAGGCGCAAGTGCCCCGCCAGCCAGTCCAGGTCAAAGTCGTATTCCGGCAGCAGGACCGCGTCCGCGCCGTTGGCATAAGCGATGGCCAGCGCCAGATAACCGCTGTGGCCGCCCAAAGTCTCCAGCATGAAGATGCGCCCGGGCAGCGCGCTAGCCGTGGCGCGGATGCCATCGGCAGCCCACAGCGCGTAATTGCAGGCCGAATCATGGCCCAGCGTATAATCCGTGCCCGCAACATCGTTGTCTATCGTGGTCGGTAAGGCGACGCAAGGCGCCCCCCAGCTTTCCAGGCGAGGCAGCACATGCTTCAAGCTGCCGTCGCCGCCGAAAACCAGCAAGTTGTCGATTTCCTTCGCTCGCATGGCGGCGCGCAACCTGTCGCCGGCGTCCGACTGGCCCAAGACCGGCTCGCGGCTGGAGCGCAAAATAGAGCCTCCTGCGCCCGATAGCCGCGTCAGCAGCGCCCGGTCCAGCTCGGTCAGCCGCCCCGCCAGCAGACCGGCGAAACCATCCTGCGCGCCGACGACTTGATCGCCGCCCTCCTGCGCCAGGCGGGCATAAGCCTCGATAGCCGCGTTGATGCCGGGCGCGTCCCCGCCGCTGACGATAATAGCCGTTTTCATTCGCCGCCCACTCCAATCTGCGAACCAATCATGCCCGCTGATGATACCTGATTATGAGTATTCAGCCGATATTGCGGGCTGGGCAAAGTCCGCGCTGTTTGCAACTAAACGGCGAATGCGCTAACTTATGGAGACTTGTGGCGCAATCCGCATTGTTAATGATTGCGCCCGTGCATTTTCCGTTCAAGTAAAGGAGATTTGCTGTGAAGAGGTTACTGATAATTTCAGCTTTGCTGTTGTTTGCGCTGAGCCTCGTCCCCGGGGCCTTGGCGCAAGATGATGGCTACACCATCGCCTTTGTGCCTGGCGTCAACCCGGACCCCTTCTATATCACAATGAGCACCGGCGTCTACCAAGCGGCGGCCGACCTCGGCGTGAATATCATCCAGCAAGATCCGGAAGAATTTGATGTGACTTTCTCGGTGCCGATCGTCGAAGCCTTGATCGCTCGCGGCGATATTGACGCGCTGGTCACCGCGCCCAATGACAAGGAACAATCGATCCCGGTACTGCAGAATGCGCACGAAGCCGGCATCCCGGTCTTGACGGTCGATACCTTTATCGGCGATGGCGATTACGCCAATGGCGAAGTCACGTTCCCGCTGAGCTATATCGGCTCGGATAACGTCCGCGGCGGATTCATCGCTTGCTCCGCGCTGGCAGACAAACTTGGCGAAGGCGCGAAGATTTACGTGACCAATACCAAGCCCGGCATCAGCACCACTGACCAACGCGAGCAAGGCTGCCTCGAGGCGGCTGATGCGCGCGGCCTGGAAGTCGCCCGCGTTGATTACAACGAAAACAGCGCTGATATCGCTCAGGCGCAGACGGCTGCCGTCTTGCAAGCCAATCCGGATATCGTCGGCATGTTCGCGACCAATCTCTTTGGCGCGGTCGGCGCCGGCAATGCTATCCAAAACGCCGGTTTGCAGGGCGCGGTCGAAGTAGCGCTCTTTGACGCTGGTGAAGAGAATATCCAGTTCCTGCGCGACGGTGTCGTCTCGCTGGTTATCGCCCAGAAGCCGTCCGACATGGGTTATCTCGGCGTCGCCATGGCGACCGCTTATCTGGACGGCGTAGGCAGCGTTCCAGCGCGCATCGGCACGGGTTATGCCGTCATCACCATCGACAATGTCGATGACCCGGACGTGGCGCGTTTCATCTACACCAGCGGCACCAGCGACCCAGCGCCGGCGCTTGACGAGAGCTACAATCTGGCATTCGTGCCGGGCGTCAATCCGGATCCCTTCTACATCACCATGTCGCGCGGAGTCTATGCGGCGGCCGAGCGTTTGGGCATCAACGTCATCCAGCAAGATCCGGAAGAATTCGATGTGACTTTCTCGGTGCCGATCGTCGAAGCCTTGATCGCGCGCGGCGATATTGACGCGCTGGTCACCGCGCCCAACGACAAGGAACAGTCGATACCGGTCTTGCAGAATGCGCACGAAGCCGGCATCCCGGTCTTGACGGTCGATACCTTCATCGGCGATGGCGACTACGCCGATGGCGAAGTCACTTTCCCGCTGAGCTATATCGGCTCGGATAACGTCTTTGGCGGCTTTATCGCTTGCTCGGCGCTGGCGGACCAGCTTGGCGAAGGCGCGAAGATTTATGTGACCAACACCAAGCCCGGCATCAGCACGACCGACCAACGCGAGCAAGGCTGCCTCGAAGCGGCTGACGCGCGCGGCCTGGAGGTCGCCCGTGTTGATTACAACGAGAACAGCGCTGATATCGCCCAGGCGCAGACGGCTGCTGTCTTGCAAGCCAATCCGGATATCGTGGGCATGTTCGCGACCAATCTCTTTGGCGCGGTCGGCGCCGGCAACGCTATCCAAAATGCCGGTTTGCAGGGCGCGGTCGAAGTGGCGCTCTTTGACGCCGGTGAAGAGAATATCCAGTTCTTGCGCGACGGCGTTGTCTCACTGGTCATCGCGCAGAAGCCGGCGGATATGGGTTACATGGGCGTGATCGCGCAAGTCGCGAACGCGCGTGGCGTCACATCCATGCCGGCGCGCGTAGGCACGGGTTACGCGGTCATCACCATCGACAACGTCGATGATCCTGATGTCGCGCGTTTCATCTACACAGGCTAGTCTCGTACCCCGTTCCCCTACACCCGGCCGGGAGTAGGGGACACGGTTCAGGGCAATGCGTGTCATGAAGCATAATTGTCCCTCCCTCGGTGTCGGGGGAGGGATTTCAGCTAGGTGAACTGAATCAAGGAATACTCAATGGCAATGAAAAACCCGGCACAACGCAGTTCGCTCATCAGTCCCCGGACCATCGAGGTATTAACCAAGAGTTGGGCTTATATATTCTTGCTGGCGATAGTCGTCTTTTTTTCCGTGACCGGCACCGGCTTTTTCTCGATTCGCAATTTCTCCACCATCCTCACGACCAGTACGCTGGTCATGTTGATGGCAATCGGCCAGACCTATGTCATCATCACCGCCGGTATCGACCTGTCCATCGGCTGGACGGTTGGCCTGTCGTCCGTCACAACCGCGCGCGTCATGCGCGACCTGGCCGCGGGCGGCAGTGACATCGCCTTCGCCATGCTGGCCGGCATATTCGCCGGGCTGTTGGTGGCCCTGATACCGGGCTTGGTCAACGGCATCCTGGTCGCCCGGGTCAGAGTGCCGCCCTTTATCGCTACGCTGGGTATGTTTGGCATCGTGCGCGGCGCCGCCTTCCTGCTCACGGACGGCCAGCAAGTGGTGCGCGGCCTATCCGCCGAATTGCGCGAATCGTTGCGCGCCATCGGCAATGGCAGCCTGCTCTATTATTTGCCAGACAGCGGCTTCCACTGGTTTACCAGGCCGCCGGACCTGGAGCCACAGCAGTTGCGACAGCTGCAGCAGCTACTGCCCTACCCCGTCATCATTACGGCGCTGGTCGTCATCGTCTTCGCCTTCATTCTGGCGCGCACCAAATTCGGCCGTCACACCTACGTCATCGGCGGCAGCGAAGAAGCAGCGCTGCGCTCCGGCATCAATGTGCAGCGACACCTGATTATCATTTACATCATCTGCGGCCTGACATCTGGCATCGCCGGCGTGCTACACCTCTTCCGTTTCACAGCCGGCGCGCCTCAAGCGGGGGAAGCCACCCTGTTATCATCCGTGGCCGCGGTCGTCATCGGCGGCACCAACCTCTTCGGCGGCGAGGGCGATATCATGGGCGCGGTGGTCGGCTCGCTGATCATCGCAGTCCTGCAAACAGGTCTGGTGATACTAAATATCGATTCCATCTGGCAATTCATCGTGGTCGGCGTCGTCATCATCATCGCCGTGCTCGCCAACCAACTGCAAGCGACGCTGGAAAGGCTGCAAGCCAATGTCTGAAGCCATTCTCACCGCCAGCGGCGTCAGTAAACATTTCGGCGGCTTGACCGCGGTCGACGAGGTCGACTTCGAGATATATCCGGGCGAAGTCGTGGCATTGCTGGGCGATAACGGCGCTGGAAAATCCACGTTGATCAAGTGCATCTCAGGCGTTTACCGCCCGGAACAGGGCAAAGTGATGTTCAACGGCGAGGACATCACGCATCACGCCCCGGCCGATATCCGCAGCCGCGGCATCGAAACCATCTACCAGGACCTGGCGCTGGCGGAGAACCTCGATGTCGGCGCCAACGTCTTCCTGGGCAAAGAGAAGACGCGCCGTCTCTTCGGGCTGATCCCGGTCACCGACGACAATTATATGCGCGAGGAGGCTTCCGGCGCGCTGGACGAGTTGGATATCCACATCCCTTCGCTCAGGCAGAAGCTGGTCAATCTCTCCGGCGGGCAGCGGCAAGCGGTCGCCATCGCCCGCGCCATGTACTGGAACGCGCAGCTGGTCATCATGGACGAGCCGACGGCGGCCCTGGGCGTGCCCGAGCAGCGCAAAGTGCTGGCGCTGATCCGCTCCTTGCGCGAGCAGGAAATCCCCGTTATCTTGATCAGCCACACCATGCACGATGTGATGGCGGTGGCCGACCGCATGGTGGTCATGCGCCGCGGCCGCATCGTCGCCAATCTCCCGCGGGCCGAGGCCAGCGAAGAGCTGATCGTGCGCCACATCGTCGGCAGCGCCGAGAACGGCGACAACGCGGTGATGATCTGAGCGTCATCGCCACTGTAAAGAAACGATCGCTATGATTGCGGGCGACCCAGTGGGGCGCGTAGACACCCACTAGGCCGTCAGTCGCCCCTACATTTTCGCTGGATGTTGATGATAATGGGCCCTTGACTGCTCCGAATCACCCTGAAACTGAAACCGAAAGGACAGCCATGCCCAGCACACTCAGTCCCGGACGCTACCGCGGCTTGAAATCCACCAGCCTGGCCGAAGCTGACGTATTCGGCATCATCGCCTTCGACCAGCGCGGCAGTTACCGCAAGATGCTGCCGCCCGATACCGGCTACGACAAACTGGTCCAGGTCAAAAGCGAGATCATCGGCGCGCTCTCCATGGAGGCCAGCGCCATCCTCACCGACCCGGTCTACGGCTTGCGCCCGGCCATGCAGATGAGCCCGAAATCCGGCTTGCTGCTGGCGCTGGAAAAGAGCGGCTACAGCGGGGATTCGAGCTATCGCAGGACCGAGCTGCTGCCCGCCTGGACGCCGGAGAAGATCCGCAAAGCGGGCGCCAACGCGGTCAAATTCATGGTCTACTACCATCCCGACAGCGGCGCTTTGGCGGATGAGCTGGAGGCGCTGATTCGGCGGGTCGTGGCCGACTGCCACGCCTGGGACCTGCCGGTATTTCTCGAGCCCATGTCCTACAGCCTCGATCCGGCCGTTTCCAAGGACAGCGCGGAATACGCCGCCGGTCGCGCGCGGGTCGTCATCGAAACGGCCAGGCGCTTGTCGGAAACGGGCGCGGATGTGCTGAAAATGGAATTCCCGCTCGATATCCAATTCAATCAAGACCGCGGCCAATGGCGCGCCGCCTGCGATGAACTCAGCCAGGCATCAAGCGTGCCCTGGGTGCTGCTGAGCGCCGGCGTCGACTTCGAGCAATTCAAGCCGCAGGTCGAGGTCGCTTGTCAAGCGGGGGCCAGCGGATTCCTGGCCGGCCGCGCCATCTGGAAAGAAGCCGCCGCCATGTCGACGGCTGACCGGTCCGCCTTCCTGCGGGACATCGCCGCTGAGCGCCTGCGCCAGTTGCTGGCCATCGCCGCCGCCGATGCGCGCCCCTGGAGCGACTACTACGCCGCGCCTGAGCCAGTCGAAAACTGGTATGAGAGCTACGTCTGAGCTGAGGGCCCAGTACGCTTGCCACCGAGCACACCGAGGGGATTGAGGGCACAGAGTGAAGAAATGTGTAGGGGCGATTCTGTGAATCGTCCGATGTTGTAATCTTGAATTAGCGGGCGACGTACAATGTCGCCCCTACAACCGACGTTAATTCGGTTTCTCATTACTTGGTTAGAACTACTTCTGTGTCCTCGGTGGCAAGAATGTGACAGGACAACGAATTAGGCAATGGAACAACGTCAGTTCGGCAACAGCGACTTGTACGCCTCGGCCATCGGCTTTGGAACCTGGGAGATGAGCACGCGCCAGTACGGGCATATCGACGCGGGCGAAGCCACCCGCGCTGTGCAAAGCGCCATCGACCAAGGCATCACGCTCTTCGACACCTCGGAGACCTACGGTCCCTTCCACTCGGAGCGGTTGCTGGGGCGTGCTCTGGGCGCGCGCCGCAAAGACGTGATCCTGGTCAGCAAAGTCGGCTTCACTTTCCAGGACGA
>JAGWBC010000155.1:9212-11536 GCA_021296115.1 Anaerolineae bacterium
CATCGGCGAGCAACATCATCGAGCGCGCCGAGGGCTGCCTGCGCCGCCTGGGGACCGATGTCATCGACCTGCTGCTGATCCACTTCCACGATCACAAGACGCCGCATGAAGACACCATGGCCGGCCTGCAGCAGTTAAAAGCCTCCGGCAAAATCCGCCACTACGGCGTGTCCAATTACAACGCATCCATGATGGCCGCCTGCCAGAAACAGGGCCAGCTGACCGCCAATCAAGTCGGTTACCACCTCTTCGATCGGCGGGTTGAAAATGCTGTCCTGCCCTACTGCCGCGCGCAGGGCATCGGCTTCATGGCTTATGGCACACTGGCATTCGGCTTGCTTAGCGGCGCTTTTTCGCCGGAGACGAGTTTCGTCGATTGGGACTGGCGCAGCCGCGGCGACGCCTTTGGCTTGCCCCTTTTCCAGCGCGAGCACTTCCTCAAGGAGCTGCGGGCGGTTGAGCGTCTGAAGGCGCTGGCGGCGGATTACGGCAAATCGGTAGCGCAACTGGCGATCGCCTGGCTGCTGGGCCGGCCCGGTGTCACGGTCGCGCTTGTGGGCATGCGCAACGAGCGCGAGCTCAAGGAGAATGTGGCGGCTGCCGATTGGCGCTTGAGCGAGGACGACTGCGCGGCAATCGAGCGCATCTTCGCCGAGGAGGGCATACGAACGTATATGGACGTCGAGCTGGTGACCTGAGCGAGTCTAGCCGGCCGCCTCGTCCAGCTTGCGGAAGAAATCGCGATAGATGGCATCGCGGTTGATGTCCAGGGCCTCGCGAATGCTATGCCGCGGCGCGGCTTGCCGGTACCAGCGCGTGTCACTGCTCAGGTAGGGCGCGTCAATCAGCCGCGAGGGTACCCAGCTCGGCTCGATCAGCCAGGCGAAGTTGATCAAATCCCAGATAATCCAACTGCGCGCGAAATGCTCGGTCAAGCCGTTCAAGGGGAAATGCGGATTGTGCGTATACAGCCAGTAGAGATAGTCGCCGATCGCGCCGCGGCCCTTGACCCAGGCTTCCATCTCCGGCAGCGACAAGCTCAGTTGCGCGCCCACGTGGAAGCCGGGCAGATAAACCAGCGGCACACCGCTATCGAATAGCAGCTGCGAAGCCAGCATGTCCTGCTCCATATTGAATGAAGGCTGCGTGATGTTGGTGACGGTGGTGGGGTATCCGGCCGTCCAGACCACCACGATGCGCTCGATGATCTCGGGCGCCAGCAGCAGCGCCGAGGCCACATTGGTGACGGCGCCGATAGCCAGCACATAAAGCGGAGACTCGGCTGAGGCGCTGCGGGCCATCTCAATCAGATGCGCGGCAGCGGCGCTCTCCACCGGCTCGTCGTAGCGCTCCAGGTAGCGGTCGGCGCCGCGAAAGACTTTATCGGCGCAATCGACGCCCATCTTCTCGGCGACAAGCAGGATCTCGCCGGGCGAGACCAGCGTGACGCCCTGCGGGTCGATTGAGTCGCGGTCGCGCACATCGATGCCGGCTCGCTCCAGCCGCTCGAGTTGGTCCCTATGCTCCGCCAGCAGCGCGGCATCGGCTTCAGACGCGTCGGCGGAGTCAGCCATGACGCGCGCGGCCGCCCGCAGCTTGTCCCAGCGCCGCAAGAAGGAATAAGGCGCGGCGTAGATGCCGGCGATGTCCAGCTTGTCTTGCGAGAGCAGCGCCCAAGCCAGCGCGAATTGATCGTCGATCTCATTGCGCGTATCGGTGTCGATGACGCAGCGGATGCGCCCGCTGGGGGTGCGCAGCATGTGCTCGTATTGCGCTCGTTTCAAGTTCGGAAATTGCTGCAGATGCTCCATTTTCGTCGCCTTTCGTATTGCTGCCTTCGCTGTTTTCGGGCGATTCACAGGGGCGCGTGGACACAGCCCGTCAGTCGCCCCTACAAGGCTTGATTGGTATTAGCGATGAATTCGCCGAGATTTTACCCCATCCCCCGGCCCCTTGCCCCAGCGAGCTAGGGAAGGGGAGCTTTTCTAGCGAGTTTGTTTTCTGCATGATTAGACACCGAGTAAAGCAATTAAGAGATTGTATGCCGGCGACAGTTTCCAGTTGTTAGATGGTTGCCTGAAGCGCTGAGCGGAACCGGATTGAGAATCTTGCGGCTTTCCGCTTTCTGTCCGTTTTCTGTCCGACGAAAAAGTTTTTTCGGACAGAAACCCGTCTTTCATGTCGGATAGGGTCTGTTGGTTACGAAGGATGATTGTCATGTGCGGAGGCGGTCATGGGCCAAGTGTAGCGACGATTGACTTCGGCGGGGCGACTTTAAGGTCGCGTGTAGGAAGAATCCCGCCAGAATTGGCTGCCCGACAAGC
>JAGWBC010000156.1:0-4517 GCA_021296115.1 Anaerolineae bacterium
TCACCGACGAAGAGTGAATTGCGGTCGAACGATGCGGCGGATTGGCTATGATCATCAAGCGCCTTGACACGCGGCACTATATTCTGCCTCTGAGCCACCCCATGACGGACGCCACACACGGTGTCATGACTCATTTCGAGGTGATTCTCGCCGAGCTGGAGACGGAATGCGGCCGCACTGGCTATGGCTACACCTATACCATCGGCAGCGGCGGGGCGGCTATCAAGGCCTTGATTGCGCGCGATCTTCAGCCGATCCTCGTCGGCGCCGACGCCAGCCGCATTGAGCAGATTTGGGAGCGCATGTGGCGCTGTATGCACTATGTTGGCCGGGGCGGGCTGGTCGCCTTCGCCATGTCGGCGCTGGACATCGCGCTGTGGGATCTCAAGGGAAAGCGAGAAGGGCTGCCGCTCTGGAAATTGCTTGGCGGCTATTCCAAACGGGTGCGGGCCTACGCCGGCGGCATTGACTTGCAGTTGAGTCCCGGCGAAATGATCGAGCAGACGCGCCGAAATCTACAGAAAGGCTTCCGCGCCATAAAGATCAAGGTGGGCCGAGACAGGCTTTCGGAAGATGTAGAGCGGTTGCGGGCGGTGCGTGAATGCGTCGGCCCCGATTTCCCGGTGATGATCGACGCCAACATGCGCTATACGGTAGAGCGCGCGATTCGGGCGGCGCAAGCCTTCAAACCATTTGACGTGTTCTGGTTCGAGGAGCCGACAATCCCTGACGACTATTCGGGAATGGCGCGAATCGCGCGGGAAGGCGGCATTCCTCTGGCCGCGGGCGAAAACCTGCATACGATTTTCGAATTCCGACACACCATCGAAGTCGGGCAAGTCGCCTTTCCCGAGCCGGATGTCTCGAATATCGGCGGCATCACAAACTGGATGCGCGTCGCCAAGCTCGCCTATGCCCACAACTTGCAGGTCACATCGCACGGCGTTCACGAGCTGCATCTGCACTTGCTGGCGGCGATTCCCAATGCCTCATATCTCGAAGTGCATAGCTTTGGACTGGAACGCTACATCAAGAATCCGCCTTGTCTCAAAGACGGGATCATGACGCCGCCGGATGCGCCCGGCCATGGCGTCCGCTTTGACTGGGAGCGGCTGGCTGAACACGAAGTAAGCTAGGGGCTGAGCTTTTGAGTGTTCCGTTGATATTGTAAACAATGCACAATTTACAATCTATGGCAAAGGGCATTTAATACGGAAACACGCAGCGTAGAATTGCCTCAGCGTAAACCGCGCTGCTACAGCAGCAAGCGTGACGTGAAAGGAGAGCTATCGACTCGAAAACCTATCCACTCGTTTTGAATTGCTTATGAACTTAGGGAGGAAGACAACCATGAAGCGCAGTATTCTTAGCCTGATGTTTATCCTCGTTCTGCTGCTGTTTTCAGCTGCCGGGCTGGCGCAGGACATGAGCGAAGGCGACCTTGTGTATCCATTCCAATATGCCGACCTGGACGCCTACGCCGCCGCAACCGGCAATTCCATTGACATGTGGGGCGAAGCGCCGATGCTGGCCGAACAGGTTGCCGCCGGCGATCTGCCGCCTGTTGAAGAGCGCCTGCCCGCCCAACCTGCAGTTGTGCAGCCATTGGAATCCATCGGCGAATATGGCGGCGAGTTGGCTGGTCCGACGACTAATCCAACCTGTTGCGGCTGGGACGTGCTCGAGATGCGGCTGCAGAAGCTGCTCACGATTGACACCGATCTGACCAGCATCATCCCCAACATCGCCCGCGCCTATGAAGTATCGGACGATCAGACCACATTCACCTTCCACCTGCGCGAAGGTCACCGATGGTCCGATGGCGAAGCCTTCACCACTGACGACTTCCGCTTCTATTTCGAAGACGTGCTCGGCAACACCGAGCTAACGCCGAATCCTGGCGGTCCCTGGGTGTTGAACGGTGAATTGCCACAAGTCGATATTATCGACGAAACCACCATCCGCATGACCTACCCTGAGGCGCGTCCCACATTGCTGATCTCCATAGGCAGCGAGGTGAATCATCGCGGCTTCCGTCCCCAGCATTACTTCGCGCAATATCATGCCGACTACAATGCCGATGCCAATGATCTGGCCGCTGAGCTGGGCTTTGAAGACTGGGTGCAAATGTTCAACGCCAAGATGACCCCCTACAACAATACCTGGAATCTCGGGTCAGAAACCGATGCCTACTCGCCTACGCTGAATACCTTCGTTTTCGCCAGCGAGGATGCCTTTGGCAACAAGTACTACGAGCGCAATCCCTACTACTTCAAAGTTGATACCGCTGGCAACCAGTTGCCGTACACCGATACTCTGCGCCGTATTTTGGTCGAAGACTTGCAAGTGCAGGATCTCAAAGCAATTTCCGGCGAATACAGCCACTATGGCTGGGGTACCCTCTTGAGCTTCCCCACTTACCGCGAGAATGAAGAAGCCGGCGGCTATCGCACGGCTCTGGCGGAATACAGCCGCGGCAACGAGTATTCGGTCATGTTCAACTTCACGACGCCGAACTTGCCGCTGCGCGAGATATTCTGGGATATCCGCTTCCGCCAAGCTATGTCCGTGGCCATCAATCGCGATGAGATCAACGAGCTGGTCTACTTCGGCCTGGCAAACGCGTCGGCGAATTCGCCCGTGCCATCGTCTCTGTTCTTCGAGGACTGGATGCCCGGGCATTACGCGCAGTACGATCCCGATCTCGCCAATCAGCTGCTTGACGAGATGGGTCTTGATCAGCGTGACGGCGACGGCTTCCGCCTGAGGCCCGATGGCGAGACCTTGTTCTTGAACTTCCAGGTGTCGGTGCCGGAAGATTCATGGCGTCAGATGGGCGAGCTGATCACCTCCTACTGGAATGAAGTCGGGGTAAAGACCAGCTACAAGCTGATCGGCAACGATTTGTATCGCGAGCTGCGCGACGGCAATCAAGTCGACTTGGCAGCCTGGGGCACGGACATGCTGGACATCGGCGAAGTCGCAAACGGACTCGCGAATATGAGGCCGCGTTGGGGCGCGCGCGCTTCCGGTCGCCTCTGGCAGGACTGGCTGGTCGAGTACTACAAGCGCTTGGAGGTTCCTTCCGACGAAGCAATGCCGGGGGAAGAGCCGCCGCAGGAAATCAAAGATTTATGGGCGGCCGGCGACGCCTTCCTGGACGCCAGCTATGGCTCCGATGAGTGGCTCGAGTTAGGCAAGGAATTCTACCGCTTGTCCATGGGCGGGCTGTATCAGATCGGCACCATTCAGCGCCCGCCGCAGCCCCTGCTCTTCAAGACAAACTTGAAGAACACGCCGCCGAACGACACCACCGGCCAATGGAGCTGGACCTATCGCCAATGGGTCATGTTCATGCCCGAGCAGTGGTACTTCGAGGGTGGCAGCAACTAAGCTAAGCAAGGCTCGTCGTGGTGTGGCCCTGGGTCACGCCACGACGCTCTGAAAACAGGACGTCTCAATGACACTCAGCGCCGCCATGCAACGATTTGCTACGCGGGACGCGGACAATCCCTGGTTTACGCAATTCCGCTACATGCCCGCGCCCGGGCTGGGTTACGAGCGTGGCATAGTCCGGCGCGACCCAAGCTGTATCATTCAAGTCGCGGGCCTTTACTACGTCTGGTATACGCGGGGAGCGCATCCTTGCGTTCCGGTCGGCCATGAGCGCGCGACTGACACGCTTCCGGCCATGCCCTGGGACCTCACCGATGTCTGGTACGCCACATCCACCGACGGCCATACCTGGCAGGAGCAGGGCCCAGCAGTCGAGCGCGGACCCGCCGGCAGCTACGATGAACGGAGTATCTTCACGCCCGATGTGCTGGCTCACGATGGGCGCTACTATCTGGTCTACCAAGTCACTGCGGCGCCAACCTGGCGCAGTACGCCGGAATCCATCGCCATCGCCTGGGCCGATTCACCGACTGGCCCCTGGACCAAGAGCAGCGCGCCGGTCGTCGAACCCGACCCCTCCGGCGAAGTGGACATTCGCGCGCATCCCGAGCAAGCTACAGTCAAGGGCGCATTCGACAGCCTGCGCGTGCACGATCCGGCTTTGCTTTACCGCGACGGGCGTTACTGGCTCTACTTTAAGGGCGAAGGCATTGGCCACAGCAATATGGATAGCAAATGGGGCCTGGCCATCGCTGACGACCCGCTCGGGCCCTACCTAAAGTCGCCGTTTAACCCGATCACCAACAGCGGCCACGAAGTGATGGTATGGAATTACGCCGGCGGCGTCGGCGCCTTGCTGACCCGCTGCGGGCCCGAGAAAAACACTATTCAGTTCGCCGCCGACGGCATCAATTTTCAAGCGCAGTCGGCGATAATCTCGCCGCCGCAAGCCGCCGGCGCGCTGCGGATTGACGAAAGCCGCAACACGGAACCGCTCGCCGGTTTGAGTTGGGGGCTCAGCCACGTAGCGACCTACAGCTCCCATAGCGTCGTGCAAGGCCATGATCCGCTTGGCTTGCTTGCCAACGACGAACCTTGGGATTTCATCGTTCGTTGGGAGC
>JAGWBC010000156.1:4602-16410 GCA_021296115.1 Anaerolineae bacterium
GCCTATCACGGCAACCCCTGGCTATTGACGCCAAACCTCGATCAGATGGCGCGCGAAAGCGTTCAGCTGGACAATCACCATCATGATCCGCTCTGTTCGCCTTCTCGGGCGGCGTTGCTAACCGGGCAATATGCCGCGCGCAACGGCGTCTGGCATGTGATACAGGGCCGCCACCTTTTGCATCCGGACGCGCTTACCATGGCCGACCATTTTGCAGCCAAGGGCTATCGCACCGGCATGTTCGGCAAATGGCACCTGGGCGACAATTATGCCTTCGCCCCGCAATATCGCGGCTTTGACGAGGCGCTCTGTCACAAGGGCGGCGGCGTGGGCGAGCTGCCTGATTACTGGGGCAACAGCTACTTTGACGACACTTATTTTCTAAATGGACAGCCGCAGCCTTGCGCTGGCTACTGCACCGATGTCTTCTTCGCTGCAGTTTCAGCATTCATCAGCGAGCCGGAAGATGCGCCCTTCTTCGTCTATCTGGCGACCAATGCCATGCACGCGCCCTTCCTGGTTGAGGACCGCTATACCGCGCCCTACCGGGAGCTGGGCATACCCGACGCCCGCGCCAGCTTCTACGGCATGATCGCCAACTTCGACGAAAATCTCGGGCGGCTGTTTCAGCGACTTGAGGAACTGGACTTAGCCGAAAACACCATTGTCGTTTTTACATCCGACCACGGAACGGCCGCCGGCTTCGACGCGGCCACAGGCGGTGGCTACAATGCGGGCATGCGCGGCGTCAAAGGCTCGGTTTACGAGGGCGGCCACCGCGTCAACCTCTTCCTGCGCTGGCCGGGCGTATTGCCTGCCGAGCGCAAAATCTCGCAGCCGACCGCGCATATCGATGTCTTGCCGAGCGTGCTCGATCTCTGCAATATAAGCGCCGAAAATGCGGCAGACTTTGACGGCGTAAGTCTGGCGCCGCTGCTGCGCGGCGAAAAAGCAGACTTGCCCGAACGCGCTATCGTCATCCAATTGCAGCCCAATGTGCCGCAAAAGTGGCATCATACCGCGCTAATCAAGGGACGCTGGCGGCTTGTCAACGGCGAGGAACTCTACGACGTGGAAAGCGACCCGGGGCAAATCAACGATATTGCAGCTGAGTCGCCGCAGATAGTTGACTGCTTGCGCCTGGAGTACGATCGTTGGTGGCATGAACTGCAAAGCGCCTTCGCTGAAACGGTGGCGATTCCTGTCGGCAGCGAACACGAGAACCCGACGATATTGTCGGCTCGCGATTGGCATCCGACGCGGGGGCGAGTGCCCTGGAGCCAAACATGGATCGACGTTCCCGCTTATGACGCTGAGGGCTACTGGATGGTCGATGTGCTCGCCACCGGAGCCTACCGCATTGAATTGCGCGCGCATCCGCGGGAAGCCGATTTGCCGATGGGAGTCACGAGCGCGTCGCTACTCATCGGTGAGGACGAGTTTCGGCAGTCTTGCCGGGCCACTGACACCATGACTGCCTTTGATGTGCAGCTAAGCGCCGGCCTCACATCGTTGAGTTCATTGCTCGTCGACGCCGCCGGACAACGCGAACGCGGCGCCTATTATGTCTATGTGTGCAAAGTGTAGAGTTTCTGTGGAGCAGCACTGATGGGATTAAAGCGATCTGACGTACTGATTACGCGTCCCTGCAGCATGGACGTGTATCGCCGCTATCGCGCGACCGGGCTGGGCTGGGGTTTCTTGCCCGAGCCGGACCGCCGCGGTTTGCCGCCGGATGAAGAGATGATGCGCGATGTCGACGAAGCGCATCGCTGCGGCGTCAAATTCCAGGGACGGGTCGAGCTGGATGCTGACTGGATGGGCATGATTGACTACGACTCCAACTTCATGGAGTCAACAGTACGCGATCTGAACAACAAGCCGGCGGTGACTTGGTGGGCGCATACTTACAAAGGACATCCCTCGTACCACTTCTGCACCAACGCGCCCGGATATCGGCGCTATCTGATGGTTCAGCTGCGGCGAGTGATGGAGGCGGGCGCCGACTGGCTGATGATCGATTCCGCCATTCCCACCATCGGGGCGCTCAACGCGCGCTATGGCGGCTGCTTCTGTCAACATTGTATGGCCGGATTCCGCGATTTTCTCAAGGAAGACCTCGATCCAAGGGCGCGAGGAAGTTTGCAGACGGGCGACTTGGCGTCTTTTGACTATCGCGATTATCTCCTGTCGCGGGGATTCACCGATGAACGCTATCGCGCCGAGATACTCGCCTTTCCCGCCACGATTCCGCTGGCGCAGGAGTACTTCAACTATCAGTGGCGCGAGGTCAACGCGCTGTTTCGGGAATTCAAGCGTTATGCGCAAGAATTCGGCGAGGATGTTCCCATGAGCTCCAATTCGCCCTACTACTGGGCGGAGTTCATGTACGCGGTGGATGCGCATGATTTCTACACCAACGAAATGGAGTATCGGCCGCCGGAGGAAGAAGTCTTGCCCAGCGAGCCGATTTATACCTTCAAACTCGCTGACGCGCTGGGGAAGCTGGTGGCGATAACCGGCGTGCCCAGCGCCTTTGAACCTTACCGCCTCAACGATCGTCCGGGGCACATCCGGCTCTGGATTGCGCAAGCCTACGCTCACGGGCACGTCTTTATGGCGCCGGACAAAATGTGGACGCGCCGATTCGCCGGCCAGCCCGACCGCTGGTATCACAGCAAGCCCGGCGATTACGAAGACCTGTATCACTTTGCGCGCGATTATCCGGACTTGTTCGACGGCTACGAGTCCGCAGCCTCAGTGGCGCTGATCTTCAGCAACAACGCGGTTCGTCAGTACCTTGGCGAGCGCCTGAGCAGCGGACATCTCGGCGGCCAAAATCGCAGCGCGCCCAAGACTGATCTCGTTCAGGCTTGTCTTGCACTGAGCGCCGCCAATGTGCCTTACCGCATCATTGTCGCCGGCGACGACTGGATCGACGACCGCCTTCTCGACGCTGATCTATCTCAATTCCGCGCGGTCCTCCGCTTTGAACCGTCGCATCTGAACGGCGAACAGGAAGCATATCTGTCGAGCGCCGCGATTCAGCTTGTGACCTGGTCGACATCGGCAGAAATAATCAATGCGGTGGGGCATGACGTCACGGCAGCCGGCGCCGAGAATCTGTCCCTGGTGCCTCGCATTCAGCCGGGGAACGCGAATTCGCCACTGATTTGCCACTTGCTCAACAGAAACTACGATCCGCAGACTGATAGTTATCGCAAAGAGAGCCATGTGGAATTGACAGTCGAGAGGGGCATGGTCGGTCGGATCTATACGTCCGCGACACTCTTCGCGCCAGGCCAAGCGCCTGTTGCGGTCGATTGCCGCGCGAGCGAAACATCCACCACAGTGACCATCCCGAACCTGGGCATGTGGGCCATATTGAAGTTGGAGTGAGGCTTAGGTAAAGTCGCCCTTCGTCCAGCGCTGGCGAATGGCCGTCAGCTGAGACAGCATTTGCTCGCGGGCCCACTCATCTTCAAAGAAACTGCAATGCTCGAAGAAGCGAAACAGGTCATCAAGCCGCTCCAGGAGCTCGTCATGGGTCACTTCAGCCGGGGCGGCGCTGAAGATTCGTCGCCGTAAGGGTGGGGCAAGCCATTCAGGGGGCGGCGCGCCGGTATCGAGGATGTGCTCGCTCGCTCTGAAATAACGCGTAACGGCCGTCTCAGCCGCGCGATTCGTCGTCCACAGTATGACGCGGACGAGCATGAATGCGCCTAGCAAAGACGCCAGCGCGAAGCCCGCCAGCAAATCCATCAGCTGTCCTCGTCGACGCCGCGCAGCTCTAATTCCTCGGCGAAATGGCAGGCGGCGAAGTGCCCGGGCGTCACCTCACTCCACTCGGGCTTTTCAGCGGCGCAAATCTCCTGGGCGTAGCGACAGCGCGGGTGGAAATAACAGCCGCTCGGCGGATCAGCCGGATTGGCCACTTCTCCCGGCAAGATGATACGATCCATCTTGATTTCCGGATCCGTGGTCGGAACGGCGGAAAGCAGCGCCTCTGTATAAGGGTGCTTGGGATCGGTAAATAGGGACTCGGTGTCGGCCATTTCCACCAGCTGGCCCACGTACATGACGCCGACGCGATCGGCAATATGCTCAACGACTGAGAGGTCATGCGCGATGAAGAGGAAGGTCAGATTGAATTCTTCTTGCAGGTCTTCCAGCAAATTGAGAATCTGCGCCTGAATAGAAACATCAAGGGCCGACACGGCCTCATCGCAGACGATAAGACGCGGGTTCGGCGCCAGCGAACGGGCGATGCCGATGCGTTGTCGCTGCCCGCCGGAAAAGGCGTGCGGATAACGGTTGAGGTGCTGGATATCCAAGCCGACCACGTCCATGAGCTCGCGTACGCGGTCCTGGATATCGCGCGAATCGGAGAGCAATTTATTGTTGCGGATCGGCTCGGCGATGATATCCAGCACAGACATACGCGGATCCAGCGACGAGTAGGGATCCTGGAAAATCATGTGAAAATGCTGGCGTACATCGCGCAGGTCGCGCCGTTCCATAGCGGCGATATCGACTTCGTCGCCATCCGGCATACGAAAAAGCACCTGTCCCTCGGTCGGTTCGATTGCGCGCACGATACAACGCCCCAGCGTTGTCTTGCCGCTGCCGGATTCGCCAACCAAGCCGAAGGTCTCGCCTTCGCGAATGACAAAACTGACCCCGTCCACCGCCTTCACGTGGCCGTGGACAGTGCGGAAGAAACCTTTCTCAATCGGAAAGTGTTTCTTGAGATTCCGTACATCCAGCAACACTTCACCGATTACTTTTGCAGGGGGCGCCGGCGACTCAGGCATAGACCGGCTCGCTTTCTTCGCTGTGCAGATAGCAGCGAACAAAATGCTGATTTCCCATGTCAACCAGCGACGGGACAGCCGCATCGCATTTGCCGGCTATAAAGTCATCGCAGCGCGAGGCGAAACCGCATTGCGGCGGCGGATTCATCGGTACGGGCACGTTGCCGCGGATGGCGTCAAGCCTTCCCCGCCCGCGGCCGCCCAGGCGCGGGATAGACTTGAGCAAGCGCTGCGTATAGGGATGCAGCGGATTCTTGAACAGCTCCACAGTCGAAGCGCGCTCAACGACACGGCCGAGATACATGACGTTGACCTCATCGGCGATTTCAGCGATCACGCCCAAATCATGCGTGATGTACATGATGGCCATGCCAAACTCATTCTGCAGTTCTTTCATCAGTTCCAGGATTTGCGCCTGCACCGTCACATCCAGAGCGGTGGTGGGCTCGTCAGCAATCAGCAGCGACGGACTGCAAGACAAGGCCATCGCAATCATCGCTCGCTGGCGCATGCCGCCGGATAGCTGGTGCGGATATTCATCATATCGCTGTCTCGGATTGGATATGCCCACGCGATTGATCATATCCAGGGCGATGCTTTTCGCTTTTCGTTTGTCGCGCGTGATATGTAGCTGTATGGCTTCTATGATTTGCGCGCCAACCGTATGCACTGGCGACAGGCTGGTCATCGGCTCCTGGAAGACCATGGAGA
This sequence comes from Anaerolineae bacterium, assembly GCA_021296115.1. Lineage (GTDB taxonomy): Bacteria > Chloroflexota > Anaerolineae > Aggregatilineales > Phototrophicaceae > UBA6055. The sequence continues at coordinate 10,128 of JAGWBC010000156.1, forward strand.
TTTCCGCCCCGCGAATGGCGCGGATTTCGCGGCTGCGCGGATTAAGCTGGCACAAGTCGACCGGGCGACCATTGCTGGGCCGCAGAATTATCTGGCCCGACTGGATCGCGCCCGGCGGCGGCACAATTTGCAGGATCGATTGCGCGGTTACGCTCTTGCCCGAACCCGATTCGCCGATGACGCCAACAGTCTGATGAGGCGCGATAGTAAGATCGACGCCATCCACCGCCTTGAGCGTCCCCTCGGGCAAGTTGAAATAGGTGCGGAGGTCGCTTACCTCAAGGACGTAGTCGTGGTCGGTTCGCATCGGGCTTCCGGCGTCGGCTGGGAAATATTGTCATAATGTAGACAATCTACAAAACCTTGTCAAGTATTCCGGCACGGCGTCCTAAGCGGGAAGCATGCCGCAGCGCCTGTTTCATGGCGCATGTCTACATACAAAAATGACGCCTCGCAAGGCGTCAATTTCCGGTACGACTTATGAAGTGGGCGATGTAAGACTCGAACTTACAACCTTCCAGGTGTAAACCGGATGCTCTGCCAATTGAGCTAATCGCCCTGAGCCGCCTAGTATAGCGCTTGGGGCGGCGCGCAGTCAAGACTTGTCCTTGATTACATCCGCGGCGGCGTCACGCCAATCTGGCCCTGATACTTGCCTTTTTTGTCGGCGTAGGATTGCTCGCAAGTTTCGTCCGCTTCAAAGAATAGCACCTGCGCCAGGCCCTCGTTGGCGTAGACCTTGGCCGGCAGCGGAGTCGTATTGCTGATCTCCAGCGTCACGAAGCCTTCCCACTCCGGTTCGAAAGGCGTGACGTTCACGATCAGACCACAGCGGGCGTAGGTCGATTTGCCCAGGCAAATGGTCAACACATTGCGCGGGATGCGGAAGTATTCGACCGAGCGCGACAGAGCGAAGGAGTTGGGCGGAATGATGCAGACATCGCCCTGATAATCGACGAATGATTCGCTGGCGAAATGCTTGGGATCAACCACGGCCGAGCGCACATTGGTAAAGATCTTGAATTCGTCAGAGACGCGCAAATCATAGCCATAGGAAGACACGCCGTAACTGATGGCGCCCTCGCGCACCTGTTTGTCAACGAATGGTTCAATCATGCGGTGCTCGCGCGCCATTCGCTTGATCCAGTGGTCAGGTTTGAGTCCCATAATGCGTTCCTGTCTATCGACTTACATACGCTCGGGCGCTGACATGCCCATGAGTTGCAAAAAGCGCAGACGCGCCTTGGCGACATCCGGCGGCGCCTCACTGTGCAGCACACGCACGCGGTCATAAATCGGATGAAAAACGGACGCCAGCTCATGGGCATAAAAGGCGATTTTATGCGGCTCGTAGTTGAGCACAGCCTGCTCGATGACATTGCCTAACTCAAGCGCCTTGCGGATGAAACACAGTTCGTCGGCGCCGAGCAAGCTGAGGTCGGCGTCTTTATCGCTGAAGCCGCGCTCGTCTGCTTCGCGGAAGATGCCGGCGCAGCGCACGTAGGCATTTTGAATGTAATAGACCGGGTTCTCGTTGCTCTGTTTCACCACCTGGTCGACATCAAAATCCAGCTGCGAATTGGGACTGCGCGCCAGCATATGATAACGGACCGCGTCTGCGCTGGTCATCTCGACCAAGTCGTCCAGGGTGTCGAAGTCGCCGGCGCGTTTTGATTGCTTGACCGCTTCATATTCGCCCCGCGCCTGGTTCCAGCGCACGGCGCGCACCATTTGCACGAAGATGACATGAATCGGCGCCGGGTCCATTCCCAAGGCCTGCAAGCCGTATTTTACCACCTGCGCCTGCGAGAAATGGTCCGTGCCCAGCACATTGACGGCGATATCAAAGCCACGCTCCAGCTTGTCGCAGTGATACGCGATATCGGGCAAAGTATAGGTCGGCGCGCCGTCGCTCTTGACCATCACGCGATCTTTTTCGTCGCCGAAGGCACTGCTGTGAAACCAGGTGGCCGGTTCATAGCCCTTGGCGGCGACATCGGCGACCTCAACGGCATCAGCGCCTTCCCAATGCGTCGCTTCGTAGACATGCCCGTTCTCGCGCATGAGCTCCAGCGTCCGCCAGATTCGCCCGCATTCAAACAGAGACGTCTCGTTAAAAAACTCATCATGCTTGATGTCAATAGACGCCAGCGAGCGATTGATCCACTGGAACATCTGCGATTCGGCCGCGTCCTTAAAATAGGCCCAGTCTCTAGCCCGCAGCGAGTCGCCGTTTTCATCCGCCAGCTGCGCCGCCACATCAACAAGATATTCGCCTTGATAGTAGTCGGCCGGGTAGTCTACGTCGTCGCCGATCTGCTGCAGATAGCGCAGCATCAGGCTCTTGCCTAATATCACCATCTGGTTGCCGGCGTTATTGTAATAGTACTCGCGCTGGACCTGGTAGCCGGCCGCTTCCAGCAGGCGGGCCATGGCATCGCCGACCACGGCGCCGCGCGTATGCCCGATGGTGATCGGCCCGCTGGGGTTGGCGCTGACGAATTCGACTTGCGCCGTCTTGCCCGCGCCGATACTAAGCCGGAAGAAGTTGTCGCCCTCCGCGATGATGGTATCTACTTGTCGCTTGAGGTAGTCGGCGGCGATAGTGAAATTGATAAACCCCGGCGGCGCGATGTCGATATGGTCGATAAAGTCCAGCGAGTTCATGCTATCCACGATCAGTCGGGCAATGTCCAGCGGGTTCTTGCGCGCCAGCCTGGCCAGTCCCATAGCCGGATACGATAAATCGCCCTGGTCGGCGCGCTTGGGCGGACTGACCGGAATCGCAGGCACGTCAAATGTCGGCAGCCGGCCGTCTGCCTGCGCCGACAAGAGCGCCGCGCTGATGGCTTTTTCTAATTCCTGGTTGAGCTGTTTCAATGAATATCGCCTTGTATTTGAGGTGGTGTAAACGGCTACGGATTCTAGCAAACTTAGTAATTGTAAGATACAGGCACTTGGCGCGCCGCTTGCCAAATGTCGTCAAGTCTATCAGCGCGAATCGGCTGCGAGCGTCCCGCTTTTAGCGCCCAGACCTGGCTGTAATCTTCTTGCCAAATCGCGACCTCAATATCGCGCATTTTCAGCTTCTCCAGTTCGCGGCGCATACGTTCTTCGCTCCATGTTCGCGTAGGCATCCAGCGGGTGTCAATGCGAATGGTCGTTAGCAACAGCCCGCCCGGCCGCAAGACGCGCGCCATTTCCGCCAAGGCCTGCTGCGGGCGCGGCATGAACTCCAGGGCCTCCAGGCAGGTTACCACATCAAAGCTGCCATCCTCGAATGGCAGGTCGCCGGCGTCGAGTTGCAGCAGCGATACAAATGACTCGAAGCGACCGACGACGACCTTCTTGCGCGCTTGTGCCAGCATGCGGCGGCTGGCGTCCAAGCCGATGACGTGGCCCTGAAAGCGCGCATTCCGCGCCATAATCAGCGGTACGCGCGCCGTGCCGGTGGCTACGTCCAGAATCAGCGGATCGACGATAGGGGCAATGCGATCAAGCAGCGGCTGAGATATGAGCGTGATATCGGCGGTCTCGTCAAATTGTTTGATGCGGTCGTAGCGCGCGGCGTAGAGATCATAGAGCGCGACCACCACGCGTCGGCCCAGGTAGACGCCCTCCGTCTCGAAGATCAGCCACCAGATCAGAAACGCGCCGACGAGTACCGCAGCGCCAAGCAGCAGGATAATCACCACGTTACTCACTTATGAAAGGCAGGTGAGACGCTTCGCAGCTAATGATAACCGGATAATACCCAGTCGTCCGCGCGAAATTGCATCGCGTACAGCTTGGCGTATAGGCCATCCTGCGCCATCAATTCATCGTGCCGTCCCAGCTCAACGATGCGCCCTCTGTCCAGGACCACAATCCGATGCGCGATACGTACAGTGCTCAGCCGATGCGCGATAATTAGCGTCGTGCGATTCCGCATCAGCCGTTCGAGCGCTTCCTGCACCAGTTGCTCACTCTCGTTGTCGAGGCTGGAAGTGGCTTCATCCAGAAGCAGAATCGACGGGTCCTTGAGCAGCGCCCGCGCAATCGCCACCCGCTGTCGCTGCCCGCCGCTGAGCTTGATGCCGCGCTCGCCAACGATCGTGTCATATCCCTTCGGCAGTTCCATGATAAAATCGTGAGCGTTGGCCGATTGCGCCGCGGCAATCATTTCCGACTCGTCGGCGTCCAGCTTGCCATACAGAATGTTCTCGCGGATGCTGCCGCCGAAGAGCAAAGTCTCCTGCGGCACGATACCGATGTGTTGTCGCAGGCTGCTCTGTGTGATAGCGCGGACATCGCGCCCGTCAATTAGAATGCAGCCGGCGTCGGGGTCGTAAAAGCGCGGGATCAGGTTGAAAAGGGTCGTCTTGCCCGCGCCGCTCGGGCCGACCAAGGCGATGATTTCGCCCGCAGCGATATCCAGGTCGATATGCCGCAACACTTCCTGGTCATCATCATAGGCGAAGCTGAGGTCGCGCAGCGAGATGGCGCCATCGACCGCCGCTGCCTGAACCGCGTCCGGCGCGTCCCGCACATCCGGCTGGGTATCCAGAATCTCGAAGACGCGTTTGGTGGCGCCCAGCGCTTCTTGAAATTGCGAGTAAACGCTTATCACCCCGGCGAAGCTGGCCGCGACTGTCATGCCGTAGATCAGAAACGAGATGAGTTCGCCCGCGCTGAGCCGCCCGTCCAGCACCTCGCGCCCGCCAAACCACAGCATCATCGCCAAGCCGGCAAATGCGAAGAAGCCAATAATGGGACCAAACACGGAACGCACAGTTAGCAGCCTGACCGCAGCGCGAAAGGCAATGTCGATCGCCTGGTTGTAGCGGCCGATCTCGTAGCTTTCGCGCACGAAGCTCTTGACTTCGCGGATATTCTGAAAAACTTCTTCCGCTACGACGGTCGCGCCGGCGATTTCGTCCTGCACTTTGGTACTGGTGCGGCGGATGGCGCCGCCGAGCACGAAGGCGACGCCGACGATTATCGGCATCAGCACGATGATAAACATGGTCAGCCGCCAGTTGAGGTAAAACATGATGGCTATCGCGCCGATCAGCGTCAGCGATTGCTGCAAGAATGTGCTGACGCTGCCGGTCAGCACGGTACGCACCACCGTGACATCGGAAGAAATGCGGCTGATCAACTCGCCAACGCGCCGATCGGCGTAGTAGCGAATCGAAAGCGTCTGCAAGTGCGCATAGAGCTCGCAGCGCATATCGACCACGATGCGCTCGCCGACATAATTGAGATTGTAGTTTTGCAGAAAACTGGCCAGCGAGCGCAACACAAAGACCGCCAGCAGGGCCAGCGTTATCGCATCCAGCAAGGCGGTGTCCGCGTCTATGAAGACCGAGTCAATCACGCGCTGAATCACAGCCGGAAAGACCAGGCTGAGGGCGGAGGCCAGGATCAAGCCGATGGCGGCCAGCAGCAGCCGCAGCTTGTAGGCGCGCAGATATGACAGCAGACGGCGCCATTGCATTCTGGTAACGGGTATGTCGCGCTGGTCGGCGCGGCCGGGCGAGCGGATGCGGTACATCATGGCTGCTTCGCTCCAACACGCTTGCGAATGCCCAAGTGTACCGGCGCGCTCTGCGGCGTCGGCAGATCCCGAGCCGGTTCAACCCTCTGGCGGAGAGCCATCAGCGTCATCAGGCGGCATGTCGCGATCGGCTGCACCTGGCGTGTCGAGGGAAAGATCGGCGCCGTCTTCGACTTCGATGGTTACAGGCCCGTCGACGTCATCTTCGCTTGGCAAAGGAATGTCAGGCGTGTCCAGCGGCTCCCTCTCAGTCGATTCCAGTTTCTGCGGCGTCGGATCTTGCAGCAACTGCCAGGGCGCGTCGGCTTCGAGCGCGACGGTATGTCCGCTGGGGAACTCTACCCGACTCGCCTCGTGGCTGCGCGACACCGTGACGCCGTGCTGCTCGATAGTAACCGGATGATCCCAGGTGAATTCGCCGCCCAGCCAGACTTTGTCCGCGGCGATGATGCGCATGCCCATCACATCGCCCAGCAACTTCAAGGGCGCGATTCCATCCAGGTGGTGATCTTCGCCGAATCCCTTGGCTTCATCGGCATGGTAAAACTGCGCCAATCTGCCGTCCCGCTCCAGCACGCGCCCCTGTGCGTCGAGCAGTCCTTTGACGATCGCCGTCGCTTCATGGCGATAGCCGGCTTTGAGCAAGCCCTCGCACACCAGCGTCAGCCAGTAAATCCAGATCCCTCCGCCGCCGCGGGCGTTGGACGGGTCGTAGTTGCGGTCTTCGGCGCTGACCATCGTGAG
>JAGWBC010000156.1:16463-21784 GCA_021296115.1 Anaerolineae bacterium
GCGAAAGTCGCCCGGTCCACAAGGGCAGCAGCGCATTGATGTCCAGCCGGCTGCTGTCAAGCGTACGGGCATACACCTTGTACACCCGGCTGAGCCCCTTGATCGCGATCCGCTCCACTTGCGATAGCGGCTGCTGAGTAGTAAACACGCCTTGCCGATTCTGCCAGAGAAAGTCGTCGACCGACGCTTCGACCAAAAGAGGGACGCCATCCAGGTCCTTGCCCTCGAGCCTCATGGTGATGCGCGGCCGCTGTGATACGCCGCCGACCACGCGCACCATGATTCGGGCTGGAATCTCCAGATCCTGCGCTATCTCGTGCGCCTGGTCGCCCGCGCCACGGTAAACCAGATCGACGCCGGCGCCGGTCAGGTGCGAGTCGCGGTCGCGGTAGGTGTAGCGGCTGCCATCCCAGAACTCCTCCAAATGCGCTTCCAGCTCCTGCAGCTGTTGTTCAGCGAATGCGGCCGTCTCACACTCGCCGAGCAATTCCGCCAGTTGCCGCAGCGCATCGGCTTCGGAAATCAGATAGGCCAGCAGATCGGGCGACTCCAGTTGGCGCAGGTCGGCGCCCTGGGCCCAAGCTTGTCCGCGGCCGAAGGTAGGGAAGGCGATATAGCCCATCTGCCGCTCCGACTGCCATTCCGGCACACCGTCGGCATCGGCGTCTTCCGCCAGCCAGCGCGAGAAGAAGGCGCGCAGCGCGGGCAGCGCCTCGGCCGCGAATGCCAGGTCTTCAGCTTCTTCAACCAGCATCAAGCTTAGCCGCGCCAGAATTGGTATCTGCAAGACGCCTTGTCGCTGACCGCCCAGGCCGGGCCGGCGATCGATGAAACCGGTCTCGTCGGCAGCGGCGAAATAATTGCGCAGTATGCCCTTGGCCAGCTCAGCATCAATGCCGGCGAGAGCCGCAATCGCCGGGTAGGTATAAGTGGGGTCTTGCCCGGACCAGGCTCTGACGTGGTCGCTGCCATCGCCGCGCCGGCTCCAGCCGCGGTCAGCGCACCTATAGGCGACAAGAGAGTGGTGGGGCAGGTTCTCGGTCGGGTCCATGAGGGATTTGATCAACTGGGCCGCCGAGTAGTCGATCAGCAGATCCCATGACGGTTTGCCCGTGCTGATTTTGGGAAGCGTGGCGGCGTGGCGGTCGATCCGCTCAAAGTAGGGCGCCCAGGGCCGCGACATCCAGTTCATGGCGACGCTGTACGAATCGCGCATATCGGCCAGCCCGGCCACGACAAAGGGGATACGAATGCTTTCGCCCGGCGCCAGCTCTATGAGGCAGCCTATCTTGGGGCTGCTGATCCTGCCGCCGTAAACCTCGACGCTGGCGCCCTCCAGCGTGGCAACCGGATTGAGATTGCCGATCTCTCCCAGATGCAGCGCCAGACTGTAATCCGCCATGGTCAGCACATTGAGTTTTTGATTGCGGCCCTTGATGACGACATGCCCGAACAGGTCGAGCTGCAGGCTGTGGTGCTCGGCGCTGTTATTGAACAGGTTGAATTCGCCCCCGGCCGCCCGCGAGTCCATGGTCCAGAAGCGCGCGACCAAGTCGAGGTCTTCGAGCGGCGCCGCTTCGACCTGAAGCATGTCCGCCGCGAAGTAGGTGATGACCGGTTCGCGCGCATAACCAAGCTGTTGGTAAATGACCCGGCTCTCGACGCGCCACATAGGAACCAGGCTGACCAATCCCGCTCGCCCGCCGAATTCGGTCTGGAAGGCCAGGGCCGCTTCGTCGCGCGCTCCCAGGCGCAGCGCCCAGGCTTGGTCGTCGCCATAATCAGTGCGACTGCTGCGCGCGTCCGCCGCCAGATGAAAGTCGAATGGGCGATCGGCTTTGATGCTCTGCCGCCTGAGGTTGCGCATGATTTTAGCTGCCGGGCTCAACTATCAATGGTCCAGGTGAATGTCTCTTCAATAAAGCGAAAATCGTCGCCGTTTGCGGCTCGCACTTGATGGTAGCCCGGGCCCGGCACGTATTCCTTGTCTTCGTTAACGAAGCCGCCTTGCTTATAGACGTAGCGCGATGTATGCCCCCGCTCCAGCCCAAGCGCCCAGCCGACCTTCTGGCGGACTTCCAGATTTTCCCGCCAAAGCTTGCCGAAGCCGCGAATCGGCTGATGGAGATCCTCCGGCGCTACCAGTTGCGGATCATACTCGGCTTCGCCTTCGACGAAGGTATCGTCATAGACGGACCAGATATTCTTGCCGGCGCTGTCCGTAGTAAGCACCCATATTTGCCGGTTTGGCTGCAGCCAGAACATCCAGCCGTGTTCAAAGCGCTGTTCAGCCACGTAAACCTTCGCCTGCACTGGCGTGGGAAAAGGATCCGGAGTCGGCGTGATCGTCGGCAGGTCGGTGGGCAGGACTTCAGTGGGCGCGGCTGCGGTAGCGGCGTGCTCGGCCGTTCCGGTAGCGGCGATGCTGCCCAGGGTCGCGATATGCTGCGCCACGGCTTCAGCTTCCGCGGTAGCGGTCTGCTGCTCCGGCGCGACGGTCGGCCCCTGGCAGGCGCTGAGTAAGGCGAAAAGCGACAACAGCCAGATGAGATTTTTGAAGTCGGGCATAATCCTGGCTCCGTAAATGATGGTGACGCCATTGTAGCAGAGCGAAAGCGAACCGCAAGCTAGGCGGGCCCCAGCGCAATCGCAGCGGGTTTTCATCTGTTCATGCATGCCTGAAACTTATACGATGTCAATTCGCAGCCAGTTGCGAAGGCATATTAAGTGGATATCAAGCCGCAGAAAATCACCTTGAACAGATCAAGCGGAGAGCTTATTGTTGAGTGGTCGGATGGTTTGCTGAGCAATTACCCCTTGAGCCATTTGCGTGAGGCTTGTCCCTGCGTTGAATGCCGCGGCGGGCACGCCAATATGGGCCTGGAACATGCGCCGGACGATATCCTCAAGTTGACGCCGCGACGCTCGTACGCGGTTACAGCGCTGGTCGCGGTCGGCAATTACGCCATGCAGCCCACCTGGGACGACGGACACAGCACGGGCATCTACACCTGGGAATACCTGCGCGTTATCTCTCCGCAGCAGTTGGACGAGTGACAGGATGATATAGGCTGGCTCAGCGTCGATTTGACCTTGCAAGACTAAATCGTCGGCGGATTGACCCAGGGCGCGGTCAAGGGCTAGTTGCGATCCAGAGCATGGTCTGTCAGCATCGAAGTCGCCTGTTATACTGTGCCGCATTCTAGCGTCGACAAACCATACGGGAGCATCGCCATGAAGCCTCCTTCGCTGGAGACGGTCGAGCGGGCCATAGGCGCAGAGCTGCTGCGCGCGAGATATGCCTACAGCGAGCGCGAGGCCATACTCTATGCCTTGGGCGTCGGCGCGCCGGCTAACTGGCTCGCGCCGGATGAATTGAAGTTCGTGCACGAGTTGCGCGCTGACTTTCAAGTCTTGCCCACTTTCGCCGTCATCTTCGCCAAGCAACTCCACGATCTGGTGCTGAGCGGAGATCTGGCTGGCATCCAATACAATCCCATGATGCTGGTGCACGGCGAGCAGCAGCTGAAACTTGCAAAACAACTGCCACGGAAGGCAGTCGTAGACTCGACCGTAACGGTCGCCGACATTCACGACAAAGGCAGCGGTCTGCTGATGATCCTTGAAGTCACAAGCTGCGATGAAGCCGGCGATTTGCTGGCGCAAGCGCGCACATTGATGTTCATCCGCGGAATCGGCGGCTTCGGCGGCGAGCGCGGCCAAAGCAGCACAATCAGTCCGCCGGAACGGCCCCCGGACGCGGTCATCGAAGAAGCGACGCTTACGCGGCAGGCGCTGATCTATCGTCTGGCCGGCGACGCCAATCCGCAGCACCTCGACCCGCAGATCGCGGCGATTGGCAAATAAGACAAACCGATACTGCACCGCCACTGTGCGCCGTACTCAAGCGCTTCTGCGACAACGACGCCGCTAGGTTGACGGCGATCAGCGCGCGTTTCAGCCACCATGTCTTCCCAGGCGAAACACTCATCACCGAACTGTGGCATGATTGCGCCGGCGAAGTTCGCTTTCAGACCAAAGCGAAAGAACGCGATGTGGTGGTGCTAAGCCACGCCAGCGCGCTGCTCAGACAATAAGCAATGGACTTGCTGCTCAGCGAACACCCCCACCGGCGCTACAACCCCCTGCTTGACGAGTGGATTCTGGTCTCGCCCCATCGCACCAAACGCCCCTGGCAAGGCGGGCGGGAGCAGGCGCCGACCGACTGGCGGCCGCGCTACGATCCCGAATGCTATTTATGTCCGGGAAATATGCGCGCCAACGGCGAAAGCAACCCCGACTATGCGCATACCTTTGTATTCCTCAACGACTTTTCCGCCGTCTTGCCAGACGTGCCGGAAGCGGAGTCGGACGCCCGCTCGCTGTTTCGCTGGCGGTCCGTACGCGGTGAAGCGCGCGTGATCTGTTTCTCGCCGCGGCATGACCTGACCCTGGCCGAGATGTCGACGGCGGAAATCCGCCGGGTTGTTGACCTCTGGGCTGAGCAATCGCGGGAGCTCGGCGAGCGTTTCAGCTGGGTACAGATCTTCGAGAATCGCGGCGACCTGATGGGCGCGTCAAATCCGCATCCTCACGGCCAGATCTGGGCCACCGACTCTCTGGGCGCCATCGCCCTTCGCGAAGACGCGCAGCAGCGCGAATACTACCAACGCAACGGAAGCAGTCTGCTGCACGACTACGTCCGGGAGGAAGAGAGGCGGGGCGAGCGAACGGTAGTCGAGAATCGGAGCTGGCTGGCCGTGGTGCCTTATTGGGCGGTCTGGCCCTTTGAAACGCTTCTGCTGCCGAAGGCGCCGGTCCGTCGACTGCCCGATCTCGATAGCGCTCAGCGAAGCGATTTGGCGGATATTCTGCCGCGACTGCTGACGAAATATGACAATCTCTTTGAAGTATCCTTCCCCTATTCCATGGGTTGGCACGGGGCGCCGTTTAACGGCGAAGCCGGCTGGCACTGGCAATTGCACGCGCACTTCTACCCGCCGCTGTTGCGCTCGGCAACCGTGAAGAAATTCATGGTAGGTTATGAGATGCTGGCGGAGTCTCAACGGGACATAACCGCCGAACAAGCGGCCGCGCGACTTCAAGCCGTCTCCGATATTCACTACAAGAAGCGCCGAGTGCAAGAACGCAAGGGCGGCTGATTGGTTCACTCCATCGCACCTTTTTGCCACCTGCCGCCTAAGGGGAGTGTCTAATTTAGTGGATATAGGAAATGGATGAGGTGCGCATCATAAGCCCGGTACTTCTGCTTGTATAGCTGGCGTTGATTCCAAGCGTATACGAACAACTTGACTGCGCGC